>CAYVAZ010000131.1:0-13541 GCA_964449065.1 uncultured bacterium | reverse complement strand
CCATTTGGCTTCGTAATAACCGCTGTTCCATTCGGATTGTATGAAGGGGTTGGAAAACAGCTCATACTCAGGATCGCTTGCCGCATCGATACGGTTGCCGTTGACCAAAAACTCTCCGCCTGGTTTTCGGGGGAAGTAGAAAATATCTCCCCGCCGTGAAACAAATGTGACCGACTGCTCATCAATGACCAACGGCGCATCCACCACTTGCTGCTTAAATTCGTTGTAGGATGAAATCCGGGCGCTTTCCGCTTCGACTTCAATCAACATGCCGGCGTACAAATCCCGAAAGCTTAATATGGAAGCCGTCTCTGCACTCCCCGCCCCCGCTTCCGCCGTGCGCCACCAGTAGCTGGAGCCGGGCAGGGGGCGCATCGCGACAAAAACGTTGCCGGTGTTGATAAACCGCCATTCGTCTTCATATTCAATCGGCGCCAATGAATTCGGTATCCATATCCGCGAGGGCAGTTGCTCGAAATTCGGAATCAAAACGCTCTTATCCACTTCATCCAACTGCTTGAGCCGGCTGGCTTTGTGAAACTGGCAAAACAGCACGTTTTTATATTGCAAATTTGTGGCCTTCCAAACCGCATACTCTTCATCCAATAAGGGATCATTTCCGCTATACAACTGCTCGCCGGCAAAGGGAATTACATGCGTGCCCGTTTGTTGTTTATCCGCGATCATTAAATCCCATGGCCGCGCCTGCCAGGGGACGGTTTGGTTGTTCATTTGAAACGAACTGAGAATGTAAGAGGGTGTGATGTAGGAATACTTTCTCACTTCTTCTTTCTTATCCAATGTATCGGTTTGGGTGAAGTAGCGGTGCTTCAACTCATAAATACCCCGGCGTTCATGGTTTCGGCCCATTTTCTCCAACAAAGGGGGCAGCGGATATTTTGTATTGCATAAAATAATAATCCCCGGGTCAATGTTCAGGGTATTGGAAGGCATTGGTGTGCCAAACATCAAGTACAACATCCATTGCAACGAAACGGGTGACATCATCGTAAGCGTATTTTGGCGTACTCCGCCCCATGCACCGTCAATGTTCTCCAACGCGATTTCGGATAAAATCACATCCGCCAACGCGGCCGATTTGATACGCAGCTCTTCATCGCTGCTTAGGTCATACAAATTGCATAAGCTGGTCAGCAGTGCCAAATACTCATGCGAACCCCGCATGACAAACCCACGCTTTAACCAATTGTCTAACAAACTATGGATTCGTTTGACTTGATTTTGCAATACCTGGCCGCGCTTTTTTTCTGGAAACCATTCATAGGTTTTTTCAGTGCTTTCCGTATACAGACACCAAGAATACAAAATCATGGCTTTGGCGAGCTGCAAACTTTCCGGTTCAAACACACTGTTGTTTTGGTAGGTTAGCAGCGGCAGGGAATCTTGGATATATTTCGCGACCGTATTTTCCAATTCCATGCGGACTGCGTCGGTCAATATTTCTCCCGAGTTATCCTGTAAAAGAATCCGCAGCAAAACGGTACAGCGGGCAAAGTTTAATTCATCGGGTTGCATCAATATTAAGTGCCGGTTGGCTTCTTTTAGATTCGTTTTTTGAACGCACATGGCAAAATAGCGTTCAAACTCCGGTGTCGATTTCGACTCACTGATTTGCTCTAAACAGATTTGCTGCCGGGATGAAAAATTCGTTATGGTCTCTTGCGAATGTGAAGAAAGCGGGAGACGCAAAATCCAAAATCCCAATAATACGATCCATACAAAAGTGTGTACAAAAGAAAAGCAAGGAAAAAATCCTTGCTTTTTGATTGCGTAGTGAAATGAGTAAATTAATGTATACATGGCTTACACATCCAAGAACTTCACTTCCGGGGCGTGGCGTTGGATAAACTCACGCCGCGGATCAACCGAATCTCCCATCAATATAGTGAATATATTTTCCGCTTCAACCGCGTCTTCCATTTTGACTTGCAGGATGGTGCGGCTTTCCGGGTTCATGGTTGTGCTCCACAACTGTTCTGGA
Organism: uncultured bacterium; assembly: GCA_964449065.1. Lineage (GTDB taxonomy): Bacteria > Hinthialibacterota > Hinthialibacteria > Hinthialibacterales > Hinthialibacteraceae > CAYVAZ01. Next base: position 11,539 of record CAYVAZ010000131.1, on the reverse strand, counting down.
TTCATTTCCCCCAATCCTTTGTAGCGGGAAATATCCACACCGCGCTTGCCGGATTCCTGCACAAACAAAAGCAATTCCGGCAGGTAGTGCAGTTCTTTCGTGACGCCTTTTTCTTCGACTTCGTATAGAGCCTTTGGCAGATCTCGCTCTTTACCGTTTTCGCTCAGGATATGTTCCATATCATCCGCGGGGAAATGTTCATACACATCGATACCGTTCTTCTCGAATTTTTGCAAGACCGGTTCGGCTTCTTGTGCCTCCAGCATTTCGGTGACTTGAAAATGCCGTTTTTTGCCATTGCTTGAGGACTTGCCATTCTCACCGGGTTCTACCGTTTCTTGATTCGCGGCTTCAAACCGGTCCATGGTTGCGACAAAGTCTTTTTCGCTGGTGATCCATTCGTCGCCGGCATCGCTCACCACTTTATAAAGGGGGATCGGTGTGTTTTGTTCTTTGCGTACTTTCAGCAACTCGCGCAGGGTAACATTTCTGCGTTTGATTTTGCGGTCCAAATCCACCAACAAACCGATTTGATCCAATAGTTCACTCAGTTGGTTTTTCGTAAAGGCTTTGGCATCATTGCCGGAATAAAGAGGCGTGCATTTGACGTTATCCAATCCCTGGTTTTTCAAAAAGGCATTTAAATCAAATTCCGATTCGAGGTATTGTTCTTTTTTCCCTCGTTTTACCCGGTATAACGGCGGCTGCGCAATATACACATAACCGGCATCAATCAATTGCGGCATTTGCCGGAAGAGAAAGGTCAACAGCAGTGTACGAATGTGCGCGCCATCTACATCGGCGTCCGTCATGATGATCAACTTGTGATAACGGGTTTTTCCGATGTCAAAATCTTGTTCGCCTACGCCTGTTCCCAGGGCTGTGATGATGGTTTGAATCTCTTCGTTCGAGAGCACTTTATCCAACCGCGCTTTTTCCACGTTGATGATTTTACCCTTCAGGGGCAGTATGGCTTGAAAGCGGCGGTCTCGTCCCTGCTTGGCAGAGCCGCCGGCAGAGTCACCCTCAACCAGATAGATTTCACATAAGGACGGTTCGCGTTCGGAGCAATCCGCCAACTTTCCAGGCAAACCGCCGCCGTCCATGGCGTTTTTCCGGCGGGCCAGGTTGCGGGCTTTGCGGGCGGCTTCGCGTGCTTCCGCGGCACTGATGACTTTGCCCGCAATCTTTTTGGCATCTTTGGGGTTTTCTTCAAAATATTCGGCCAATCCTTCGTTGACGATGGTTTCCACCAACCCTTTTACTTCGCTGTTGCCCAATTTCGCTTTGGTTTGCCCTTCAAACTGCGGGTTGGTAATTTTGACGGAAACCACCGCCGTTAATCCTTCGCGGTAATCTTCTCCCGTGATGGTAATATCGCTTTTCTTTGTGAGATTATTTTTGCGAATGTAATCATTGGTGGTACGGGTCAACGCGGTTCGAAACCCGCTTAGATGTGTGCCGCCCTCGCGCGTGTTGATGTTGTTGGCGAACGAAAAGATGTTTTCTTGATAACTGTCGTTGTACTGAAAGGCGATTTCCAGCAGGACAGACTCATCCACGCCTTTTTCTGTCGTCAGTTCTTTTTCCCGCTTGAAATAGACCGGATTGTTATGCAAGACGGTTTTGTTTTTATTTAAAAAGTGAACGAATTCCTTGATGCCGCCCTCAAAGAGAAACGTTAAGTCTTCTTTGCTGTCTTCTCGTTCATCTTTTAAACGAATTTCGATTCCGGCGTTGAGGAACGCCAGCTCCCGTAAACGGGTCGCGAGTACATCGAAAGAAAAAACCAGCGTTTCAAAGATTTCCGCGTCCGGCTTACAGGTGATTTTTGTCCCGGTGGTTTTGGCCTCACCGATGATTTCAGGCGGGCCATCCGGAATCCCCCGTTTAAAGCTTTGATGATAAATTTTGCCATCGCGCTTTACTTCAACGTCTAACGTTTCAGATAACCCGTTCACCACCGATATCCCAACCCCATGCAAACCGCCGGAGGTTTTATACGAATCGTTATCAAACTTGCCGCCCGCGTGCAGGACGGTTAACACCACTTCCATCGCCGATTTATCGGGATAATTTTTGTGCCTTCCAACCGGTATGCCCCGCCCTTCATCAATGACGGTGATGCGGTTGTCGTAATGAATAATGACTTCTATACGTTTGCCGTATCCAGCCATCGCTTCATCCACGGAATTGTCCACAATTTCATAAACCAAATGGTGCAATCCGTCTGCCCCGGTGCTTCCAATATACATGGCCGGACGTTTGCGTACCGCTTCCAGCCCTTCCAACACAACAATATTTTTTTCATCATACGTGGATGGAGTCTTTTTAGCCATCTTGTTCTTCCCTCAATGTTTAAATCCATTTATAGTGATTAACGTATTGACCCAATCCAATGTTTTCCATTCTTGTAAATGGATATTTCATTGGCAAAATGATAGGCAAAAATTGGTCAACGTTTTTGAAACCAATTAGATTGCAGTACAAGATTTGATCCGGATTTGAAGTGAAAATAATTCATGTACTTATCACCTTTGGTATTATATTGGCTTCTATGCGTTTGGTCAAGCAGAATCTGCGGTTTATGATACACTATATAGTTGATATTTTTTGATTTACATACTATATATAGTGGTTCTGACGGATGAAATTGGATTGGACAACTGGGCGGGAAGAAATGCAAGTTACCTCCAAAGAAATTGAGACGAAATTAGTACGATGATTCAGCTTTTAATTCTTGGCTCCACGGGTTCTATTGGTGAACAATGTCTGGATGTTGTTCGCGCCCACAATGACCGGTTTGAGGTTCTCGGACTGGCAGCCCGTAAAAATATGAATCTTTTGGTCAACCAAATTGAAGAATTTCAACCCTCTTATGTTGCGGTGACGGACACCCATGCGGCGGAAGAGTTGCAAGCCCATTATGATTTAAAGGATATTCACCTTTACTCTGGCCCGGCGGCCATGACCCGGATTGCTGAGGAGTGTGAAGCGGATGTTGCGGTCATATCCACCGTAGGCGCTGCCGGGTTTGAACCTACCTTTGCGGCAGTGGAATCCGGAAAACATATCGCCCTTGCCAACAAAGAAGTGTTGGCGATGGCCGGCGAGCTGCTTATGGCTGCCGCCCGAAACAAAGGCGTACCAATCATTCCCATTGATAGCGAACACAGCGCGGTCTTGCAATGTTTGCAAAGCGGGGAAGAAACAGAAGTATCCCGCATTATTCTCACCGCATCCGGGGGCCCGTTCCGCGGCCAAACCCCGGAAGAATTTGAACACGTAACGGTTGAACAAGCGTTGAAACACCCCACGTGGTCTATGGGAGCCAAAATTACCATCGATTCTGCCACCTTGTTTAACAAAGGGTTGGAAGTGATAGAAGCACACTATCTCTTTAATGTGCCGATCAAAAATATTGATGTGATCGTTCATCCCCAATCCATTATCCATTCGATGGTGGAGTTTGTAGACGGTTCGGTAATGGCCCAGTTGGGCGACGCGGATATGCGTACACCCATTCAATACGCGCTATCCTATCCGGAACGCATCGAACGGTCGGGCCGAAAGTTGGATCTGTTGGAGATTTCTCAGATGACGTTTTTCCCGCCCGATCTGACCAGCTTTCCCTGCTTGCGTTTGGCGTACGAAGCGGCTGAGGCCGGAGGGACGATTCCCGCTTTTCTCTCGGTTGCAAACGAAGAGCTGGTGTATGCGTTTTTGGGCGAAAAAATTCCCTTCGGCAGAATTCCGGTTTATTTGGAAAAATGTATGAAACGCCATCAAGGCATACTAGACTATACCCTGGAAGATATTCAGCATACGACAGTAGAAGCTCGGCGAATCGCGCATGAATGCATCCACAACGGCCGCGCCGGTTGAAGACCGGCCATTGCTATCCCTAAACCAACTCACCACCCGTTTGTATAGCGAACAAGGTTCCGGCAATGTGGTTGACGGTGTCAATCTGCAGATTCACCGAGGCGAGACCGTGGCGCTGGTCGGCGAATCGGGCTGCGGGAAAAGTATGACCTCCCTATCCATCCTGCGTTTGGTTCCCGAGCCCGCCATTCAAATTGTTGCCGGACAAGTTTTATTTGAAGGAATCAATTTGCTTTCACTTACAGAAAAAGAGATCCGCAAAATTCGCGGCAACCGGATTGCGATGATCTTTCAAGAACCTATGACCGCTCTGAACCCGGTATTTAAAGTGGGTGAACAGATTGCGGAAATTTACCGCCTCCACAAAAACATGAACCGGAAAGACGCTTGGAACGCCGCGGTGGACATGATGGAACGCGTCAAAATCCCTGCCGCGGCGCAACGCGCGTTAGAATACCCCCATCAAATGTCGGGAGGGATGCGGCAGCGTATTGTCATCGCGATGGCTTTGGCTTGTGACCCTGACCTCCTCATCGCGGATGAACCGACGACCGCGTTGGATGTTACCGTTCAAGCACAAATTTTGGCTTTGATGAAAGAACTGCAGGAACGTTTGGGAACAGCGGTATTGCTGATTACACACGACCTTGGCGTCGTGGCAGAAACCGCGGATCGAGTTGCTATTATGTACGCGGGAGAAATTGTAGAAGAAGCGCCGGTACATGAATTGTTTAAGAATCCGCTTCATCCCTATACGCAGGGGCTTTTGAATGCCATTCCCCGGCCCCATGATCCGTTGCAAGAAAAGCTGCAAGTCATAGAAGGCAATGTGCCGGTGCCCTCAAAATTTCCAACCGGCTGCCGTTTCCATCCCCGTTGCCCCAAACGCTTTGAACCCTGTGACAACCAAGTATGTGGTACAATACGCCTTGACGCTGATCATTCCGTAAAGTGTTTTTTATATGATGAAAAGTAGGTCGGGACGCATCCTTATGGCCCCGCGAAGTTGAGTGAATTTCAAGTCAATGCGGTTTTTGCTCGACCGCTTTGATCATTTGATGGATGGCTTCTTCAACGAGAGGCATGCGGGGGGCGATTTCATATTCCAAAATATCGGACAGTTCTAAATTCTGTTGCGTTTGAACAAGATTGGATGCTTCATCCAAAAAGCCATGGATTTCTTCGTTAATATCCGCAAAGGGTTTTCCGTTGACGCTGATATGATCCAGATCAATGCCGGTTACGATGATGGCGCTTTGCAATCCCTGCAAGAGTTCCGCCCAAGTTGCGGTCACTTGTTCCAGCAGCATCAATCCTTCTTGCTCTTGCCGCGATTGAATTTTTCTGGAGGTTTCGACCAATGCCTCTTGTAGTTTGGGCATGTATTCCGCGATATCATAGAGAACGTTGTGGGCCAGCTTGCGCGGCTCTTCCGACATAATGCGAAGATGATTGCAAGAACCGATCTGCATATTCGCTACTTCCGGATCATCCCAACCGCCGATCTGCTTTCCATCAATATAGATTTCACTGATGACGCGGTTTTGGTGTTTCAACTCTTCGGAAAGACGCTCAATGACATCCCGCAAGGTATCGGTATCGTTCTCGGTTACTTCTTTTGTCTGATTGTCTAAGATCAATTCCATGGAGCGGTGCGGCCTCCTCATGTTCTAGTAGTCTTTCAACAATGAAATGATAGTAGGTAAATATATTCTCCCATTGTTAAGAAGTCTGTCGTTGTTCCCCCCTTGTTAAGGGGAGTAGGGGGGATCGAAGCACGCTTTCAACTACGCAAAATCCCCCGGAGCCTTCGGCTCCACCCCCTTATGCAGGGAGGTACAACACTGCGCTAACGCTTGTGAATGACTGAAACCACTCATTTCATGAGGATGGGTAAGCATTCACCCATCATGTCAGCCTTGATAATCTACAAGTATTACTACAAGTATATCGGGTACCCAAGAATTTGTTATTTGTTAACCGGTTTCAATCCAACCGATATGCATACCGGCACTTGGAACCAAGCATTTGAATCCATACACATTCCCGCTACCATCATAGTGATTTTTTGTGGTTTGTCCAATTGCTAGCCGAAATTTTCTAAGGTTTTCCGTGTCTCGTTGGGATTCAACGTATGAACCGTTCACCTCAATCCGTTCAAAGAATTCTACTGATACGCCTATCCGCCCTGGGGGATTGTGTAGCGGCTATCCCTGTATTTCTTGCGTTGCGCAAACGCTTTCCGGAAGCCCATCTTGCATGGATTGTGCAGGATAACATGGCCCCGCTGCTACACAATCTTCCGGGATTGGATGAACTGATTCTGTTTCCACGCGCGCGGTGGAAAAAAGAACCTTCAAAGTGGAAGATATTGAAAGAGGGATTCCGGCTGCTTCAAAGGCTGCGCAAGCGTAAGTTTGATGTTGTTATTGATGTGCAGAGCAACACCAAAAGCGCGGTGATTGGCTATTTAAGCGGTACCCAAAAGCGCATCGGGCATGGCAAAGGCGAAGGAAAAGAAATCAGCACTTGGCTCAACAACATCCAGGTTGAACCATTGCCGCAACACCGGCATGTGTTTGAACGAAACATGCATTTATTGACCGCGCTTGGAATCAAGGAACCCAAGATCGAATTTAGAATTTCGTCCCATTCGTGGCGGAAACAGTTGATATTCAATTGGATACATGATCATAAAATTGATCGGGGCTATGTTCTGTTGATCCCGTTTACCGGCAGAGCGGAAAAGGACTGGCCGTCTGAACGGTACTCGCAATTGGCAAAAGAGTTATCGCGGCAGAACATACCGGTGGTGTTTTCTTGCAGTCCCGGACGGAAAGAAGAGACCCAAGAGATGATGCCCCAAGCCGTTAATGCTCCTATACTACTCGCACCGGAGTTGGATATCCCCGGGTTGATCGAATTGATTCGGCTTTCAGCCTTTGTGGCTGGAGGAGACACCGGCCCGGTTCATATCGCCGGGGCTTTGGAAAAACCAACCTTCGCTTTATATGGCCCAACCGATCCTGCCCGCCATAAGCCTTGGGGTCCTTCAACAGTGCTTTCTATAACGGAAGAGGCATTCCATCTGGCTGAGATACTATTAGAAACAATCAAGAAGAGTGGATAAATTAATTCACGAAAGGTCAATTGTCATTTCGAGACAGAGCGGCAAAAAGTTAAAAATTGTGGTGCAGACTTCCAACCTGCTGCCGTATACTGTACAAGGATGATACCCACACTGCAATATACGCCATCGTGTATTGTTGATTTTACTTTTGCCGGGGTATCATTTAAAATCAACTTTCGTTTTTACCGGTGAAATCCATTGCAGCTAACAAAAAATCTCAGGTCCGTCTATTGGCTTTTGGTGTTGATTGTTCCATTGTGTGTGGTGCTGCAATCTACACTGCAAATCATTTGGCAGGTGGAAAAGCAGCAGTGGATCACTTCGTTTACGCCCTTTGCGTTTTCGATCCAACTTCAATCCGAATCGTATCAATTTGAAGCCGACGCGATTGTGGAGACCATTGCCTCGATTGAGGGGATGCAAACGGTATATTTAGACCGCTCCATTCCCGCTTGGGACGGGCCGCAAGAACTGGCCCCGCAATGGGAACAAGTTTGGGAAAACTATATGCCCTATTTTGTATTTGCTTCGACCGAACCGCATGTAAAACCGCTGACCAAACTGGAAAACATTGCCTCTCAGCTAGAAGCGATTTCGGGAGTTGCGTCTGTAGAGTGGGATCAAGAAAGATACTTCAAACTCAAACGGCTTTTCACATCGATGCAGAGACAGGGAAATGTACTATATTATTTTTTCTCGGTATGGTTGATATTGATATGCTTGATCCTATTGTGGTATCGTCCTCATGTCTTTTTTCGGCGGAACGCGGTACAAAACGGATTGCTCGGCGCGGGATCGCAAATATCCCCCGAATGGATCTTGGGAAAATTGGTCGCACTGCACGGCTTGATTGCCGCGCTTTTGTATTGCGGTAGCATGGCGGTGATTTGGCTGTTGTTATTGTTTCCGGTTTCTTGGGACCATTTCCTGCGTTTTCAATTCATTTGGCTGGAAGGCTTGCTGACTTCAATCACACTTTCCATCGCTGTCATCATCGCGGGTTGGTGGCTGCCGTTGGCCGCTTCTACGGAGAACCCATTGGAAAGTTATTATTATCTGCAACCATAAGGAGTAGAGGAAATGCGTGGACTGTATTGGATTGTGTTTTTTGTTTTGTTCCTTGGTTGTGTTCGAACGGTTTCCTATACAAAAGGGATCGAGTCAGAGGCGGCTTCAGGATTCAACGTGCCCCGGCAAACAGATGCAGCCCGGAAAGAAATGAAAAAAATTCATACGAGAGACCGAATTCGCGATTTGCAACTGCAAAATACCATTCGGCTTTACACCGCATTAAAGCGGGAGGCGGAAGTGTATTCTCATAAAAATCGCGTTCGGGATCAGTTTATCTTTGAACAAAGTCTCAAGATTGCGCGCAATATTTTTTTGGATAAACAAGCAGATCAAATGCGGCTAAAGTCTTTACAAGAAAAAATTCATCCAAAATGATTTTATTCCAAGCTTGGCTATAAAAAGTGATTGATCGTTTACGCAACCATACGGAATAATGAAACGGTAGGGTGTAACTGTAATGTCATTGACTTAAAGAACCTACTCATTTCTTAGACTCGTTCAGGGTCAGATTTTCTCTCACATTTCCAGGGTCGGCGTTCCCTTCGGTCACTCTGCCCCTGGCTATCATCTGTAACCCCATTGGGGTAAACGGCTTAACCGATTGCTTCGTTAGATTGCCCAGGAAACGACTTCTAAACAATTGGTTGAATCATTCTGGTTTATGGTTCTCTTCGCACCCCCTCTGTCTTCCTTGCGTCGGACATCTCCCCCAAATGCTTTGGGGGAGACAAAGCGTTGTTTTTCAGGTTGATTTCCTTCAGTCAATGACATTAGGGTGTAACTGTAGTAACTGTAGGTTGGGCTCAAAACGAAGCGTAGCCCACCATGACCATCTAAGTGATTCTTTCGCTGATAATCCCAAATGGAATTGGTTTAATACGCCTATCACCCTTTATTTATCACAATCTCGCGGGGTTTGCTGCCGCGGGGGGGGCCGACGATGCCGTTTTCTTCCATCAGGTCTAAGAGGCGGGCGGCGCGGCCGTAGCCGATCTTCATGCGGCGCTGCAACAGCGATGTCGATGCCGAATCATTCTCCAACACAATCTGCACGGCTTCGTTATACAAATCATCCTCTTCCGAAGCCTCGCCATACCCGCTGCCACTGGAAGACGAATCTTCCAAGGGGGTGAATTCTTCCTGAATGTACTCCACATCCTGCTGGTTCTTCACAAACTTCACTACATCTTCCAATTCTTCGGTCGAAATAAATGAACTCTGCAAGCGTTCAGGTCTGTTCGCTCCCCCTGCCGACACCAGCATATCGCCGCGGCCTAACAGCGATTCCGCGCCCTTCATATCCAAGATAGTACGTGAGTCCGCCGTAGAGGATACCTGGAACGCCATCCGCGACGGGAAGTTGTTTTTAATCACCCCGGTCAACACATCCACCGAAGGACGCTGCGTCGCCAGCACCAAATGAATCCCCACCGCGCGCGCCATGGCGGCCAACCGGGCAATCGCGGCTTCCACCTCTACCCGAACCATCATCATCAAATCCGCCAATTCATCTATCACCACCACGATATACGGCAAAAATCCCGGCAATATGGCCGAGGATTCGGTTTCGGCAATTTTTCCTTCCTGCTGCGCCATGCGCTTGTTATTGTACTCTTCCAGGTTGCGTACGCCGCACTTTTTCAGATAGCGGTAGCGGGTTTCCATTTCTTCCACCGCCCAGCGCAAAGCGGCTCCCGCCTTTTTGGGATCGGTAATCACCGGGCACAGCAAATGCGGGATATCGCGGTAAAGCGCCAGTTCAACCTGTTTCGGGTCAACCAGCATCAACTTCACTTCATGCGGGGCGGCATTGTACAAAAACGAGGAAATAATCGAGTTGATACAAACCGATTTCCCGGACCCGGTTGCACCCGCAACCAACAGGTGCGGAGCCTTGATCAAATCAAACACATACGGTTCTCCGCTAATGGTTTTACCCAACGCGATTTTCAGTTTGGATTTCGTTTTCTGATACGCCTCACAAGCCAAGATGTCGCGCAAGAATACATCCGAGCGGTTGCGGTTCGGCACTTCCACACCCACCGTCCCTTTACCGGGGATCGGCGCCACAATCCGCACCGAGAACGCTTTGAGCGCGCGGGTAATATCATTCGCCAGGTTTTCAATCCGGCTGATCTTTATCCCGGGTGCCGGCTCGAGTTCATAACACGTTAGCGTCGGGCCGTAATTCACCTCAACCACCTTAACGGGAATATTGAACTCCTTCAGGGTTTTTTCCAGCATGTGTGAGTTATAGATAATCTCTTCCCGGTCTACTTCCGGCCGGTTGTTTTCCGGACGTTCCAACAAATGCAACGGCGGCAATTGAAAATCAACATTGCTGGGGGTTTTCACCAGGTTCACACCCATATCCACTTCTTCGGGCGAGTCTTCTTCATTGGTGATGATAAGAGGCTCATCCCCGTCATCCCGCTCTTCTTCATAGGTAGAAATGGGCGGATCCTCTCCGGTTTCTTCATCCAGCAGCGAGGGGAGTTCTTCTACTTCTTCATCCGTATTGACGATAGGCGGTTCGTAATATTCATCGTCCCATTCGTCAAATGCCGGAGAGGCTGTCTTCGGCAAAGTTTCTTCATTCAACGGATCAAGAGAGAAATCATCTTCATCATCATACTCACCGGCATCCAGTTCATCCTCATCACGCAGCGGGAAGAAGTAATCCATGACCCGCGCCACAGCGTTTGAGAACAAGAACGGTGTACAAAGGATTAGAGAAACCGCCGTGCAAGAAAGCGAGGTGATATAAGCGCCTACGGTTCCCATCTCCAGCAGCCGGCGGCTGAACACATACCCCACCGCCCCGCTGGTGCGCCAGATGCGCTCGGCACGGTCTACCGCATTCGCAGGAGTGGTATGCTCGGCAATGAGACCCATTAGGGTGGAAAGACAAACAATTAAAAGGGTAAAACCAAATATACGCATCGGGGTGATTTGGTTTTCAATGGGCCGGATACGGTCAACCGCCCACATCAAAAAGAACGCCGGCAGAATATACCCCACCGCTCCTAACACATTCACGATGCTGTGCGCCAGCCACGCGCCGGGCACACCGATCCAATTGTGGATGGTTTTTTGTGCCGCGGCCGCGTTTTGGGTGATGATGGTAATGTCAGCGGGGTGATAAGAAATCAGCGCCAAAAATGATATCAGTGCAACCGCCAATAGCGGAATCGCAATGATTTCCTGCTGACGCTCTTCATCCAGCTCATCCCACGCGTCGGTAATTGCTTCCGATGTTTGGGTCGTGACCGAAGACACCGCTTCGGACATTTTATTGACAAATCCGGGGAATTCCGGTTGTTTGTTTTGCTTTGTTTTGGATGCCATGTTTTTCCCGATGCTCTGCAGATCAATAAATATTCAAATCAATAACTGATGTTACGCAACGAAGAGACTGTCGTTGTTATCCCCCCTTATTAAGGGGGGTAGGGG
>CAYVAZ010000130.1:10621-13724 GCA_964449065.1 uncultured bacterium | reverse complement strand
GTAACCGCGCGCGAAGACCGAATTCATCGCGCTGGCGGGTTCGGTTTTTTGCGCAGCCGTTTGCCGGCTGTAAGTTGGTTGTGATACGTTCCCATTTCCGGCGGCGGCTTGGGCGTTGCGCATCGCGGCGTCAATGCCGGGCTGTGAAGACAGCCGCACCGGTTCGGCATTGGGCTGGTTCACATTTTTCGCCTCCATTTGATTGTATCTCTGCATATTTTGAATAATCTGGTTTTCCAAATCTTTCCCCTGCGCCACTTTGGATGGTAATGTATCTGGAATTGGAATCGCTTGCGGCGGTGGAGAGGATTGCGCCGGCTGCGGCTGTGCCGCTTGCCGTGGAGCCTGGTTCATCCGGCTTTTTAACGCATGAGAAAATGAGACTTGTGAGGGCTGGACCTCATTATATGACTTGTTTTGTACCAGCCGTGATACATCAGGATTGGGTTGAATGGGAGGGACAAATTTTCCTCCTGGAACTTGTATTCCGGACATTTTTACCTCTCCTTGTCGAAGAAATGGGTGCTTAATTAGCTATAGTGCATCATCTATGCCAATTTCGTGAATTAGTCCGGCTTAACCAAAGATCAAACTCTTCGTAACAAAAGATTAACGTTAAAGCGGTAGAATTAGATTTTCAATCTTCAAAGCGGTATGGGAGGGCGAGGCTCCCGCCGGGCCGGAAGCACATCATGATCTCTATCAAAACGATTTCTAAATTCAGCACCAATGGGAGCAAATTGAAATGAAAACCAAATCAGCATTTACATTAATCGAACTTCTAATCGTCGTCGCGATCATCGGGATATTGGCCGCCATCGCCGTCCCCAACTTTATCAACGCGCAGACCAAGGCCAAACTCGCGCAGGCAACCGCGAATATGAAAAGCGTCAGCACCGCGGTGGAAATGTACCGGCTGGATTACAACTCCTTCCCCTGGTGGGCGACCGATTCGAACGACTTCTTCGGCCTTAAGCAGCTCACCTCACCCATCGCTTACATGAGCGGCACAAACGGGATGAGAAATCCGTTCATCAAAAGCACATCGTTCGACGGCTCCACAAACCTATTCTCCAATGAGATTGATTCCTTCATCGAATTGGGTTCCGGAAAGCGAAACAATGGTCCGGTATACCCGCATGAATACCCCACCAACGTGTATCATTTGGAAAGTTCCGGCCCGGATAAAGGCGACGATTATGATACTCACGCTTACCCGCGAGCCGGGTTGGTTTATCATGTCTCCAACGGGCTCATCAGCCGGGGAGACCTGTTCCGCGGCGGCGGGGCACACGTAGCGGACTGGGTGACGCCTTCGCAGTAAATATCTTAAGATTCACACAATTTTGAAAGAGTCTATCTGGTGAAAGATTCTTTTTTTTATTTTGAAAGTAGACTATAATTTACTGGCAATGAATACACAAAATTGGGAAATAGAACTATATCAAACACAAACAGGAAAGATCCCTTTTGCTGATTGGTTGGATAAATTAGATCAAAGCATAAAGAAAAGAATTGAAGCAAGAATGAGAAGAATTCAACACGGAGGTTTATGTGATCACAAAAGTGTTGGAAATGGTGTATATGAATTCCGGTTTATGTTTGGCAGTGGTTATAGAGTGTATTTCGGAATTGTAGGGAACAAAATTATTTTGTTATTAACCGGTGGAGATAAAAAGGAACAACAAAAGGATATAGAAATTGCACAAGCGTATTTGAAGAAATATATCGAGGAAATATCATGAGTCCATCCATAAAATTTGAAGATTATTTGTATAAAGAACTCAAAGATGAAGCATACTCTAAAGAGTATCTTGAATTAGCGTTGGAAGACAGCCAAACCGAAAAAGATCCTACGCTTTTTTTAGTCGCTTTACGTGATGTAATTGAAGCACAAGGTGGAATCCACACATTCGCAAAAAAAATAGATATGCCAAAGATGTCGCTTTATAAAGTATTATCCCAAAACGGTAACCCACGTCTGGATACACTTGAAAAGATCCTCGAAGCATTAGGATTAAGATTATCTGTATCTTCTTTGGGATAAAATCTTTTATCATGGTAAAATACCGCTAAATTATGCAAAACAGAATGTGAGATTCAAAATGGGTAAAGCAAAATTTGAAGAATTTTTAAGCCACCAGCAAGAAACATCAACGATTGAAACAGTTGACTGGAATCAAAAAAAAGAAGAATGGATGGGATATCTCTCAGTTTTATATGAACAAATAGAAAACTGGTTGGATCACTATATAAAATCCGGGAAAATAATTCTAAAACGAGAACCCAAACTTATCCAAGAAGAACGCATAGGTGAATATGAGGTAGAAAAATTATTGATCAAAATCAATGGCGAAACAGTCACCCTAGATCCAATAGGAACAAATTTGATTGGGACAATAGGTCGAGTTGATATGTCTGGCTTTGCCGGAACTATTCGTTTCATATTGGTAGATAAGAATACAACTTCACCACGTATGACAGTAACAATACGAGATAGCAGCATACAAAAAGTTAAGGAAAATCAAGAAGCAGACCAAACCGAAATTGTATGGAAAATAGCCACTTCTCCCCCTCATATCCATTTTGAAGAATTGAATGAAGAGTCTTTTTTTGATGCTTTAATGGAAGTTATCAATGGCTAGACGGATTGTATTTTCAATTAAACACATCTACATTTAGAAGATATTAACAAGCATTATGAAGACCTTGATCAAGCTATTCTAGTATATTTTAGCCCCAGACATGAACTTTTTGAAACCCGTTTTATTGGATATTCTCCTTCAATACTTGCTCTTGAAAGAAAAAATAGGCTCAATGAAATTGAAGTCACATCTTCATTGAGTATTCTATCAGCTATTGAAGCCGCTTTTCGGATTGATTTCTTACAAAGAATGAACAAAAAAATGAAAGATTCTTTATCAAAAAAGTTCCGACAAATCCGTAAACAATATGAAAGAAATGTTCCTTTAGAAGATATTTTTGATATATGGAAAGAAGAATTACTCATTTCTGATATTTCGTCACAAAGACATTTTATTGGAGAAATTAAAGGGGCATTCAACTACAGACATTGGCTAGCACATGGACGCTACTGGGAACC
>CAYVAZ010000130.1:0-10521 GCA_964449065.1 uncultured bacterium | reverse complement strand
TTAAAGGGGCATTCAACTACAGACATTGGCTAGCACATGGACGCTACTGGGAACCAAAACTGGGGAAAAAATATGACTATGAAAGCCTTTATCAACTAGCAGAAACAATTTTTGACTCCGTTCCATTAGAAAAAGTATAGAATGAAGTGAATATCCTATCTGTTTGTATTCGGCGAATACAACCTACCTCGCCATCCCCCGCAATTGCTCTTCATCAAGAACGTCTCCCCCCCCATGTTGTGTTACTGAAATTTCAATGATTTGGGAAACGGAAATACCGACAGCATAAGCACAGGAAACGCAATGGCTGGAACAAATATTAAAATAACCTGCATACTCCAGTTAAACGGAATGACCTGATCAATCAGAATGATGAGTCCGAAATAGCACCCGGCAACCGGACAAGGCACTCCTTTGTATTCCGCCGCTTCATCTTTCTTGTGTTCCATCGAATAGCGAATCAACCGAATGAATACCGCCAAAATATAGATCACCACCCAAAGAACGCCCGGCCATCCAAAGTCATTCATACTTTTCTGAAAAACCAAAAGCGCGGACGCGAACCCGAAAGACACCAGATCCGCGAACGAATCAAACCACAATCCAAATGTGCTGCTTGCTCCCAGTTTGCGCGCCGTATATCCATCCAGCCAATCGCACATACCCGCGGTCAAAATCAGAACAGCCGCCCCCCCGGTTTGATCCCTCCAAAGCAACGCAAGGGAAGCCAGACCAAAGATAAAGTTGAAAGAGGTGATGAGATTGGGAACAAGAACCAAAATAAAGTTTCTCACTATAATCGGTCGATAGAACATCGGATTTGTTTGATATGCTCCGGCGTGGTACCGCAGCAGCCGCCGATGATGGACGCGCCGTTTTGAATCATACCGGGGATGTGTTCCTGCATCCTCTCCGGCGTCATCGGATAGGATACCTGATCGTCTATCTTGACAGGCTGCCCCGCGTTCGGCTGCACCATCACCGGCCGCGAAGTTCCTTCATTGATTTGCTTGGTGAGTTCGACATACTCCTCAAATCCCTGCATACAATTCGCGCCGACAATATCCGCGCCGGCCCGTTCCAGCTCTTGCGCAACCACACGGGGAGAGATCCCCAGGGCGGTTTGAAAATTTCCTTTTTTTTGCTGAAAGCAAATAGACACAATCACAGGAATATCGCTTTGTACGGATTTGACCGCCTGCAAAGCAGCCAGCGCCTCTTCCACATGAATCATGGTTTCGATGATGATGCCGTCTACTTCTCCTTCAATCAGCGCTTCGGCCTGCATGGCAAATCCCCGAATCAAATCTCCACGCGGCATGCTGCCAAGCGGTTCCGGAACCTGCCCCGAAGGTCCGATTGAACCGATGACATAGCGTGTAGGAGCATGCTGCAACGTGCCCCTGCAAACGGATTTTGCCAGCAGCACAGCGGCACGATTCAGTTCTTTGGCGCGTTCATGCAAATCATGCTGCCGCAGGCGAAACGGGTTGGCGCCAAACGTGTTGGTCACAAGAAAATCACTGCCTGCATCAAGGTACAGTTTGTGAATTTTTTCAATGGTGTCAGTGCGCGAAAGATTCCACAATTCGGCGCAATCATCCAGCCGCAATCCGGCATCAATTAGCATCGAGCCCATCGCCCCATCGCCCAACACCACCGCTTTTGATTGTACAAACTCTAAAAAAGAAATCATAATAATCCGTTCTAGCATCCTGTGTTGTGACGCAGGCTTTTCAGACCGCTACTATACAAATTTCGTTGCCTTTATTTTTAAGCGATTCCAGTTTGCGAAGAGGTCTGTATGCACTTACATTTACCGGCTTGAAATTGATGCTCCCCGGCTACTCAATTCTGAAATGCTCCAATATCGTTCTAACCCCAAACTATTTAGACCAGAGAATCCAAACAACGTGACTCACATGTTCATCACTCATCACTCATCACTGATTTTCCACTACCCGTTTAACACTCTGCGCAGCACACCCGTGCGGTCCAGCCAATTCGCCCGCGCCACTTCGAAGTGATTGCGCCCAATTTGCCAGCGCGCATCGTCTTCGGGCAAATCATTCGGCAAATCGCGAACATAATCGGTCAGCAGCGATGAAAGAAACCCGAACGCGTACCGCGGCGTGCCCAACATGCTCAGCGTTTCTTTCACGTAGTTGAACTCCAAATCGTCGCCAAACAAATCCGCCAGTGAATGCTTGGATTCTCCCTCTATGCATGCCTGCATCCGTTGATTGGCGATTTCATACAACTCCTGCCCGCTCCATTTAAATTCCGGAATCAGGTTCGATTTATCCAACCGCATTTTCTTCAACTGCTCCGGTGATGCATTGCGGTGAATCGTATCCAGTTCAATTGGGAGGAACAATTTGATGCCGATATGCGGATATTGCAGCAGCTTGATATCCAGCATCTTTTCCACAAATTGCCGCATCAATTCTTCCCGGCCGCTCAAGAGTGACGGCTCATCCAACCGGTCTACCACCACATAAATGCCGTGATACCCGAATTGATTGATCAAAGTGATAAACCGCTGCAGCCAGTCATAGCGCGACGCTTCATCGTTGCCAAAAGGCAAAATAAAATCCTTGCGTTCTTTTGATGGAAGCCGTAACAAAATCTTGGCCGTGAGGTTGGCGTCTTTGGGCACCACTTTAATTCCGCGCGCCGCCCGCCTCGCCGGTGAAAATGACGATGAACGCGCAAGCAAAAACCACAACCACGTGATGACAAACAACCCAATCCCAATGCCGTAAAACAACTGCGGCTGCAGGGTCAAAAAGTATTCCGCCCACGTTCCTTCCGAAAGATCAATATCGCTGTACATCGTGATGATGACCGGCAGCAGGTAAGGGAAAATCACAAAAAACACACTGATGATGGAAAGAAGAATCGCTGCCAACCACTTGAAATAAGGCCGAATCCCGCCAAACCCATATTTTCTGTTTAACTTCTTCAACGCATCAACCGTTGTGTCGTTATCGGAATGGTAATAGAGCGATGTCCCCAGCAGCAAATCCGCGCAATGTTTGTGATGCAGTTTTTTCGCGTTCCTGCCGGAAGCAATAATTTCATCCACCAATGCCGAAAATCCCAGCGACAAGATGCAGTCCAAATGGTCAGAAAGCTTCCAGCGCGAGATCACTTCCTTGGCTTCGCTGGCTTCATCGCTGCGGTTGGACAGTGTGTTGCGGTAGTTGCCGATGAAGCGGTTGAAATCGGTATACTCAATCAAAAAGATTTTCTTTTCCGGATTTTTCTCATTGTATTCTTCAAGGTTACGGCGCATCATCAGCCGCAGCGCGCTTTTGCCGCTGCCCTTTTCGCCAAACACGATCCCTGGAGAGGGCTCGTTTGGATTCCCGTAAATCCGGTCAAACCCCGAATACACCGCCGATTTGTCCATCGATTGCAAAATCGAGTCTTTATCGGCGTCTTCACACATAAACGGTTCGCAGGTCATGCCCCAGTGCTGCCGCCAAGTTTGTGCAAACATAGTTCTATCCTATCTTTTTTGTTGATGGTTTTCTCATTGATATAACTCATTATCGCTTGGGTTGTGAAGAAGTCTACAGCCTAACCCTAAGAAAAACGGGCAGGAAATATTTCCGTTACGCTCAAAGTGGTATTCACAGCGAGACTCAATTTGGGGACATCGGCTTCCAGCAGGTGTGTCGGCATATTTGTATCATTATAAAAATTGGTTTGTCTTTAGGAGGGCGAGGCTCCCGCCGAGCCGGAAGCGCCGATCGTTTCACTCAATAGAAGTAGGGGAATACAGTACTATCTTGCCCATCAGTAATTCTTTCTTCCCGTTCATGATAGACATAGGGATCAATACAAGCGCAAAAGCCCAAATACACAAGCCGTTGTTCGCGAAAATTCGCGTGCATTCGCGGGTTTAAACGGGTTAAAAAATCAGTTCTCTTCAGGATCAAACGCGAACAAAGAAGGCTGGAGAGATGAAGCGGGTTGGTTCAAAACATCGGGTAGATGATCTTTTCCCTCGTACATCGTCTCGATGAACTCCAACAATTCATCCGTATCCATTTTTTCCATCTGCTCGATAAACCGCAGCGCGCTGCGGCTATCCATGCGTTCGATGGTTTCAACCAGCTTCATGACATACGGTGAGTACGTTTCGCCCATGGGTGCACCTATATCCTTTTGCCGTATCCAGGCAACATGAAAATTTCAATTTAGGCATTGAACAACGCATTCCATAGCAATAGACCAAGTCCACACACAGACCCTCAACTACATATTCGGCATTTCAAATGTTAACTTTAAACAATCTAAAATTTTGCAAAGCCGGTGGAGATTTTGATTTCAAATAATTATAAAATTGGGTCATAAACGGAATCGGAAAAAGGCTGGAAACCTGCCGGACATACTGCGGTTAAATTGCACAACAGCCGAAACCGCAACGGCGCAGGGCTTGGGTTGACTTTCTCTACTCGTACATCTACAGGATTACTTTGTAAAATTTCTAAAATGTCTTTGATAAAATACCGGGGGATATATCCTAGAATATGCAGATCATTTTCCCATCGGCTGGTTGTATCATCTGTTCGTAAACAAAGTGCGTGTGGGTCATACACATTCTGCAAATCGTGCATAAGTTTCAGTGGTTCACCTGCCTCTAATTTGCCGATGCGCTCCAGTGATGTCTTGGGTAAATGAGTGACCCCGTGAGAAAAAAAATGGATATGCAAACTTCCATCAAGAATTTCAGGTTGTGTAAACAATTCAAACGTATCGGTTACGCTCCGGCCGCCGCTTCTTGCCAAAATGACTATAGGATCATCCTGATTCTGCGGGAGATTCATATACTCAAGATAGTGTTTATACTCCGGGCGGTTTGGAGGCATCAAACGATTGGAAAACATGGGGAACAAATCATCCGATTGATACTTTTGACCGATTTCCGGGAAGTTTTCTAAGGGGACAAAGTTGCACTCTTCTTGCGCCCGTTTGGCTCCTTCAATGTATTCAAATTCATAATGGTCGTTCAGGGTTAACCTGCCAACAGGATACCATTTCGCTTTGGTTGGAGACCGCCATGCAAGATATAACGATTTCATAATGTCCTTTGCCTTTGATCGGATAAATAGTTTCTATTTAAGGATAATAGTTTAATAGCAAACTCTGTTGAAACATCAGATATAAAACTCAGAGGTATCGAATGAAAAATAGCATCGATTCTGCCATCTGGCACTTCCATTATTTTTTTGTACTGGAAGATTCATCGCTATTTTTAACATTCCTATGACCAATTTTTCTACTGGTACGATTTTATCATATTGCCTAATCCTTTTTGATTCAAATTTATAGAAGTATTAGAAACGGGATGCTTCCAGACGGTAGATAGGTATTCGATTTGTTGCTATAACTGTCAATATCTTTATGGACAGAGAGGATAAAACCCATGTGGAGTGACATTCGCCAACGCCTGCAAAACGGGGAACAAATCTGGGGGACCATGTCGCGCTTTGTCCGTGACCCCGGCATTGCCAACATCCTAAAAAACACCGGCTTCGATTTCATGTTTGTGGATATGGAGCATTCCGTCTACTCATTCGAAACAGTTGCCGATATCATCCGCACCGCCCGCGCTTACGGCATCGCCCCCATCGTCCGCCCCCCGGCCAGGGAACCGTTTTATCTAACCCGCTTGCTGGATGCCGGTGCCGTCGGCCTCATGGTACCGATGACCGAGACCAAAGAAAACGCTCTCGAAATCCGCGACGCCGCCAAATACCGCCCCATCGGCAAACGCGGCTGCGCCGGGATGCTGGCCCAAACCGATTTTCAACCCTGCCCGCCCGATCAACTGTTTTCCGGGGCCAATGATCATAACCTCATCATCGCGCAGATCGAAAGCCGCGAAGGCGTGGAAAACATCGACGGCATCATCTCCACCGATGGCATCGACGGCGTCATCATCGGCCCCTTCGATCTATCCGATTCGCTCGATTGCATCGGCCAAATCACCTCCGGCGCCGTCACCGAAGCCATCGGCAAGGTGGTCGAAGCCTGCAAAAAACATGGCAAACCATCCGGCATCCACACCGGCAACATCGACCAACTCCATTATTGGAAAGAACGCGGCATGCAGTTATTGGGGTATTCCACCGATGTGAATATACTGCATAATGGATATACCGAAGCCATGAAAAAACTGCGTGGATAATCCCATGACCAAAATATTCTTATACGAAGACATGCACCCAAAAGGCAAAGCCATTCTGGAAGAAATCGGCAAAGTCGTCATCGCCACCAACACCCAAACCGAAACCCTCATCCAGGAAGCCCAAGGCTGCGAAGCCGCCATCATCCGCGCCAACGGCGTTATCGACCAAGCCTTCATCGATGCGGTCCCCACGCTCAAAGTCGTCGGCCGCCACGGGGTCGGCTACGATAACATCGATGTTGAATATGCCCGCACAAAGGGAATTCAGGTGGTGTATACCCCCAACGCCCCCTCCAACTCGACCGCGGAACATACCATCGCGTTGCTAATGGCCTTAAGCCGCCATCTTCCCCAACTGCATCACGCAACCGTCCACCACAACTGGGACGCCCGCGGCGGCATGAAAGCCATGGAACTCAAAGGCAAAACGCTGGGGGTTGCGGGTATGGGGCGTATCGGACACCGCGTCGCCCAAATCGCCTCGCTGGGATTACAGATGAATGTCCTCTATCACGATATCCAACGCAATCCCAACGCGGAACAATCCTTCATCCTCACCTATTGTGAATCACTCGAAGATATGCTTTCCCAAGCCGATTTCGTTTCCCTCAATGTCCCGCTGAATGAACAAACCCACCAAATGATCAACGCTCAACGTCTTCGGTTGATGAAGCCCACCGCCTATCTCATCAACACTTCCCGCGGCGGGGTAATTCATGAAGCGGATTTAATCCGCGCGCTGCAAGATAAAATCATCGCCGGAGCCGCCCTCGACGTCTTCGAAGTCGAACCCATCGCCAACGATTCCCCCTTACTCACGATGCCCAACGTCATCGTAACCCCGCACACCGGCGGGATGTCGCAAGAAGGCCTCATGAACATGTCCCTCGTCGCGGAAGACATCGTCGCTGTTCTCAAAGGCGAACAGCCGAAGTATCCTGTACCGTAATAAAACAGAGACCTGGATTTGAATGGAAGAGGATCATCAATGCTTGTGATAAACAATCCCATGTTTTTTCATATCGGTTACCACCGCACCGGAACCACGTTTTTGCAAAAAACGATTCTTCCAAAATTCAATCAGCAAGCCGTTCTATCGGAACCGGAATCTTTCCCCCAATCCATTCTTCAATTTCTGCATGGGGATTTGGATCAAGCAGGTATTAAGAACGCCATGCAGCAATTTCAGGATGAGGCTGTGAATGCTGACAAACCGGTTATTGTCTCTGCGGAAGGGTTACACGGTTCCATCTATCATGATGATTTAGATATGGCAGACCGGATTCACAATGTATTTCCAAATAGTCGCATCCTGATTTGTATCCGGTCACAATATTCTATGATTCCATCGCAGTATCAATACTTGCATGTAAAATCGGGCGGCAGTTGGTCCTATCAAAAATATGTGAACAAACTAATAGAAAACAACAAGTTAGACTACCACAAAATGGTGTCAAAATATCAATCAGTATTCGGGAAAGGAAATGTAAAAATCTTGTTGTATGAAATGTTAAAGCAGGATCAAGAAAAATTTTTGCGCGAGTTCTTATCGTTTATCAATTTAACGGAATCCTACAAATTGGAACCAGCAAAAATCAACAAAAATGAACGCTACAGTCTGTTTATGACTTCCAGTCTTTGTTTGATCAATAAATAGATTAACAAAAATTCTTCCATTTATCTGTTATTGTTTCGTTTCTTTGGAAAAATGGATACCATAAATCAGAAATTCAATATCATTCGGTTTACACCATTGCAGGAAATTCAAACCACGAAAGAGATGATAAGAAATCATTATAAAAATAGCAATGCGGCATTGTTTTCCGCTATGAATACCGACCCGAACGAACATAATTATCCCGTGTAAATGAAGTGCAAGGCCAATCGAACAACATAGGAAGGAACGGTAACACTTGAAAAAACCCGTATGGCAAACCTCCGCCAAAGGCGAACCGGATGCCGCATTTGTCTCCTTCGCGGCAGGGCGTGACGTCATCGGTCTGCCCCCCGCGGACCGCGTCTTGGTGCCCTACGATATCTGGACCAACCAAGCCCACGCCCGCGGATTGTATTTATTTTCTTTCCGGTGCAGGTATGGGATGCTTTGATGAAGCACCTCCAGGTTTTGATTTTATTCCTTGTTTAGAATTAACATATGAACCAAGTGTACAAAATGGAACATACAAATCAGCAAGTGGTATTTGTACTGCCGACCCAGTCTGTCCGTCTTGTTCCCCAGTAAACATCTGCCAACAAAACCCAGCTGTTCATAGCGGACCAAGACCAAGATGTGTTAGCACAGGCGAATTTAACCCTTGGTATGGTAATTACAGATGCCAATTAATAGTGCTTATAATAATACAAAACGAAAGGAAAAACACTATGAATGCTGTCAAGAATTGTTTTGCACTCCTCATGGTTTTATCAGTGAATTCAGTATATTCACAAAACACAATAGAAAATCAAATCAAAAAACTACCATTTGAGCAGGGTACGATTGAGTATATTGTGGAAGACACTGTATATACACCTCAAGCCGCTACACCGGGTTCCTATAATCCCAATTTGCCTCTGGAACGTATTGAAGAATGGAAAGATGCGCAAAAAGGTGTAAGAAACCAAACCAAATCATTTACATTAAACTTCAATAAAGACATGCTTCAATATGAATTGCAAGCGGAAGCGGGCGATATTTTCATAGAAGACATGCACCAAATATTGAATATAAACCGAAAAAATAAAACCGCTACCGTTGTTTTTCTGACTCCGAATCTTTACAAAGTCGAGACAATCCAAGAGGATGATGACCCTGAGAAACAAGCCATTTCACTTTTTGAGGCTTACATTGATTATCTCTCTCCAGAAGAGTTACTCGGTACGGCACTAATCCCTAAAGATTTGGCAAAGAATTACACATTTTCAAAGCAGGAAAACAGACCGGATGGGAAAGATGGGTACCTCATTTCATACACCAACACTGATGATGGATATGAAATGAATACATTTCATTTAAATCCATACTTCAAGGTTGATTGGGGGCGTTATCATTTAACCCCTGAAAGAATTCGTACGATAAACTATCAACATTATGAAATGAAAAATGGTCTCGATATTCCACAAACGTTTACTTTAGAAGGGTATCTTTTTTCCTCAACACAAAATCTTTCTGAAGGGCAAAAATATTGCACAAAAAAAGTAATCATCAAATCTGTTGATCAATCACCAGAGTTTGTCGCTATCGAAAATCTAAAGGAGTTGTAAAAGCATGTTCGTCTATGAAAGGCGGGTCTCATACCGTGCCGGATAAACAGTTCAATTCAATCGGAATGATGTTTGGCAATCGCTCTATTTACGAAACGGAATAGAGCGATTGTTATAAGAGAGATATTGAGACCTCCATTTTTCACTCTACGTACCCGTTGTTTACAAGAGATCTACCAGCAATCCATTCAGATCAGAAACCATAGGTTTAATCCTTGCCGGAGACGGGGTAGAAGAGGTCTCCCATGCTGGTCATGCCGTTGCTGGAATCGTAGAGTTCGTTGGATTGCCAGCGGCGGTCGGGCCCGTAAGACAAAACAGTGTATTCGCTTTGTTTGATTTGCTGGTAAAACTGCGGGTAGCGGTCTTTGGTACTGTTAAACCAATTTAAAGGGAGCGATGCAGGTTCCATGTGGTATTGGTTTTGGGTGTTGACGACGGTGGGTTCATCCTGCGGGGTTAATCCCTTTTGGAAGGGATCGAAAACCGAGCCGGACATGTAGGCGATAGGGGTTGTGACAAAGCGGTGCTGAGCCGGGTCGCCGTCAATGTGGGGCGGCCATTCGTTTTGATCCATGCGGTACATAAGATAGGCCTGGCCGAGGTTGCGGCTATTGGATTGATAAGCGGCGAGTTTGGCCCGCACCTGCGCGTTGAGAAAGTTGGGGACGGCAATCGCCGCTAAAATACCGATAATGGCAACGACGATAAGCAGTTCGATTAATGTGAAGGCGGTTTTGGTCATTTTGCATTCTCCGGTAAAGTTCATGAGAACTATACCATGGAAGGAAACTATAAAGCAAGGTGGTTTGAATTTAGACCGGGTTTAGGGGACGGCGATTTTTTTGAAAGGATATTACTTTTACCCGGGTATCAGATAAAGATGTATTTTTTATTTACGCCATGTATTACACGATATTCGTATCAGGTTGAAACACCATCGTTTATTTAATATTTTGTAACAGGTCAGCGATATGAAGCGCATATTCAAAAAATCGAATCAATTTTCTCATTCCTCCCCCAATGCAATGGGGGAGGCTAGGTGGGGGTTAAACGCT
>CAYVAZ010000129.1:0-13803 GCA_964449065.1 uncultured bacterium | reverse complement strand
ATGGTGTCGAAACTACGCAAGATAATGCTGAGGCGCCCAAGCAATCCAAAACGGTTTTGCTGGCTGTTAAACCGAAAATCGTGTATGAAATCAAAGATGAACTTCAACCGCATCTATCGGATGAGCATCTCATCATCTCCATTCTCGCCGGGCAAAGCCGCGGTAAACTTGCCGGGGCGTTGGGGTACGGGAACCGCGTCATCCGCGTCATGCCCAACCTGCCCGCGCAAGTTGGGCGGGGCATAAGCGCCATCAGCTTTCCACCCGATTTGCCGGAAGACCAACGCGCGTTCGTCCGCAAGGTGTTGCGTGCTGTTGGTGATGTGGTGGAAGTGGATGAACCGCTGCAGGATGTTGTCACCGCGGTTTCCGGAAGCGGGCCGGGCTATATCTTCATGCTGGCTGAACACTTTATCAAAGGGGCTGTCCTGCAAGGGTTGGACGAACCCACCGCCCGCCATCTTGTCACCGAAACGCTTGCGGGTGCAGCGGAAGTGCTGAAACAGCGTGACGACGATCCCGGAGAGCTGGTGCGCAAAGTCGCCACCCCGGGCGGTACCACCGAAGCGGGACTTTCTGCCCTAACAGACTATCAACTCCCTGAAATGATGCGCGAAGCCGTGCGCCGCGCCGCCATGCGTTCCAAAGAACTGAATGAATCGTAATAGGGTAGTAGCGGGTTGCATTCTGTAATAAAAAAGCAGAGTGGATAAGCAGTATGACTGGTGGGCTACCGGACAAAAGCCTTTCGGTTGGATTCAGGCATGCACCCGCTTTGACATAAAGCGTAATCAAGCTTGTAAGAGTGTTGAGCCCACCCTACCAATACCCTACCAATATAACGGACAGTTTTTATTTAAAATGGAATTATAACTGCACTTCCGGCTCGGCGGGAGCCTCGCCCTCCCAAAACGAACATGATTTTGGTAAGTGCTCTAAGCAGGCAAGATGCCTGTATTTCATATCATGCAATTGCGTTTGGGTTGTGAATATCGTATACTACTCATCAACTTATTGACTGAGGAGAACAAGATGAACTTTCAAGCCGATATTGCCCGTTCCGACGCGTATATAGAATCGCGCGCGTCTTTTATCATAAAAACCTATTTGCACTTATTCGCGGCCATCATCGCGTTTGTGTGTATTGAAGGATTTTTGTTTGTATCGGGATTAGCCGCCCCCATTGCTTCGGCCTTGTTAAGCGTGAATTGGTTGATTCCATTGGGGCTCTTTATTGCCGCCAGTTGGATCGCCAGCCGCTTTGCGAATACCTCTGATTCTTTGCCCATGCAATATTTGGGGTTGTTTCTATTCATTATTGCGGAGTGCGTCATTTTTGTCCCCTTATTGGCTATGGCTTCCTTTATTGCGCCTGGTGTTATCATGCGCGCGGGCGCGGTAACGCTTTTGGGAGCGACCGGCCTGACCATGATCGCGTTTTACACACGCAAAGATTTCTCGTTCTTGGGTGGATTCATCGGCTGGAGTATAATTTGTGCGATCATTTTAATCGTTGCCAGCGCATTTTTCGGATTTAATTTGGGCACTTGGTTTGCGGTGGCGATGATTGCGGTGGCCGGCGGGGCAATACTCTATGATACCTCAAACATCATTCACAACTTTCCGGAAGAACGCTATGTGGGCGCCGCTTTGCAATTGTTTGCTTCGATTGCGATGATGTTTTGGTATGTGCTTCAATTTATGCTTTCGTTCAGCAGCAGTGAGTAAGCGGACATCCGTTCTTTAAGACGGGATTTGAATCTCCAACTTCTTGCATAATTCATCCAGCCAGTGGTTGTAAGTCCACTGGCTGCGAGCCCGTTGCCATCCCCGCGCGCGGATTTCATCCATCTCATTGGGATGTTTGAGATAGTGTTGAACCTTCTCGAAAAACCCGTCTACAGATTTTGCGTATACATTTTCAGTCCCCGCGGATAGGTAACGGTCAAACCGCGGCGCGTCACTGATTTGAAAACCTCCCATCCCCGCCACATTAAAGAAGCGCATGTTGGGTCCGGTCACATGCCCAACCGAATGGATATTGACGAAAATACTTCCAACGGAGAACGCTTTGATTTCTTCTTGCAATGGGAGCGGACCGCGCAGGCATTTTCGCAGGGGAGAATTCGCGGGCAAATAGGCATCCCAATCGCCGCCGAATAATGACAATCCCATGGGAGCGAGTTTTTCCAGTATGGTTTTACGTCTTGCCGCTGACCCTTGGCACAAAAGATAGCGGAAGACTTCATAGCGCTCTTTTACCGATTCCGTTTGCGGTATGGGATTGTTTTCAATGTAGTCGTACAGATTGTCTTGCCGGTCAAAATCGCATAACACGGCTTCCGCGTCGCGGATGTATTCCACCAATTCGTTGCGGCCATCCCATTGCTTCATAAACTGCTGCACGGCCGGTTCAGATAGGCCTAATGAATTGCCGACAAATACGATGGGTAGTTGCCGGTTGGTTGGCGTGGGTTGTTCGGCAAGATAGTCGGCCATGAGGGGGATGAAATGCAGGTTTTGATAGCCTCTTTGCTTAAACCACGGCGTCAGGCGTTCATCCATCAATACCGTTTGCTCTCCCTCAAATTGCAGTTCATCATAAAAGGCCACATTCGTCACCACCTGCACCCAATGCGCCCCATACGATTCAAACACATCCCGCGATACAAAATGCGGAGCATGGTAGCCGTAGCTTAACACCAAATCCGGTTGAAACATTCGCAAGTTTTCCAGAATTTGGGGTTCCAAAACGCGCCGGTATTCCACCCCGCCGCCGTCGAAGCGGTACCGGTTTACCGGAAGATGTTGCGTTTGAATTCCCCGCCGCATCAAAGACTGCGCAATCGCTTGAATGTGGATACCTCCGGGGGCGTTCTGCCAGCAATTTACCAGCAATACCTTTTGGATGGTTGACGGCAACGGTTTTGTTTTACGCAACGCTTCTACTATCCGGTTTCGTTTTTCTCTATACCTTTCGGATTGTTTTTCATATTCCTGTTTAACGTCTTCAACATTGATATGCGCTTGCAATTCGGGTGAAATGATTGCATGAAATGGAAAGGAATCGAGCAGTTGCAATGGCTCCAGGCGGGCAACGATTTCACCGGCATTTATTGGCGCAATCGTAAAATGCAGGCGTTCGGTCATCAGCGCTTCTTGCAAATCCACAAAGGCCAAACAAGCCTGAATTCTTTCTTTGCCGGGTTCCACAACCACAACCCGTAAATCCGGCCGCTGCAATAAGAATGGAATCACTTCCGCGATGCCATAGCCTATGGCCCCTCCGATGAGGAGAAGCAATCCCGTATCCGGCAGTTGATTTGAAAGAAGAGATTTCAGCGTTTGAATATCTTGTTCAACACCGGTTTCACCGATAATCCATTTGGGATGTTCATCAGCGGTCCGGCAGCGAATCCATTTTCCCTGCTTTTGAAATTGTAACGCATCTGTGCTTTTGGCATGATTCAGCAGCGTTACTAACTCATGTTCTCTTGATTGTAATACGTTTACGTTGCGCTGCAGAACCGGGGTTTGAATTTCATGCAGCGGTATCCAAGGCGTCTGGTTTTGTTGATTGGTCTTGGTTTTCGGTTGCGGAATCGTAGACATGTCGTATCCAAAATACCGCATCATATCCCCGGCAATCGTTTCAAACGCGTCGCGGATTGCAGGCGGCCAATTTTCTTTTTCGGGAACATTGCTTTGCGGATTGGCATTGTACTTAACGGTAATCCAAGAGCGGACGGCTTTGCGGCCGGTGAATTCTTCCAATTGGGCTAAATAGGTCCCGCTATTTTCGCCGGTGAGGTCTTCAAGCCGGATGGTCATCCAATTTTCTTTTGGAATCAACGTAAGGCGGTCTAATGCTTTTTGGTTGCGTGATGTCCATAACCATGCCATTTTTTCGACGGGATGCATTTGTTTCCACCGGTTAAAATAGGGATCATCGGCATTGGGTTCCATCGCCCAGCCGTTGTAGCGTTGGGGATCATGATAGCCGCGGGTGATGCCGCTGCGGGCAAAATCGCGCCCGTCGCGCACGCCCAGAACAATCCTGACATTTGGGTCAAGCGCGTACAACGCATCCAAAAAATGGATGTAAAGATTGGATGAATCACAGAAGGTGTTTAAATCCACTCCCTGCAGCAGTTCTTGAACGAAACGCAAGCGGATTTCAGAGTTGGCAAAAGGATCGGATTTTGGGTGATCAATATCGGGAACGTAACGGGCAAGCATGGGGCGGTAGGATTCGTTCTTGTATTCATGGTAACCATTGAATAATTTCGCATAGAGCCCGGTACCGCTGCGGCCAGTGCCTGTAAAAATCAACATGCCGCTTACTCCCGAAATGGCAATTGATGTACCGTTGCTTTGATTTCTTGATGGTCATATTTCGCCGTAATCACATTCCCCGGCTGTTTGTGTTTTACGCGCAGATACCCCAACGCGATGACTTGATTCAGTGCTTTGGATTTTACACTGCTGGTAATTCTACCCACTTCTTTTCCTTCATGGTGAAGAGGTAACTCATCTTCCGGTTCATCTTCGGTTTCTAAGAAAAAGCCGGTGAGTTCTTTATTGACGTGTCCGCGAAAATGCAGCCGTGCCACGGTCTCTTGCCCGATATAGCACCCTTTATCGAATGATACCGCATGGTGAAGACACGCTTCTTGGGGGATAATCGAATCATCCAGTTCTTTCCCTATGATAGGGATGCCCGCTTCAATCCTGGCGCATTCCAGCGTATCCTGCCCCGCCGGTTTGCCGCCTGACTCATGCAACAATTTCCATATCACTTCGGCTTGATCCATAGGCACCAAGATGTCATATCCGGTGTAACCGGTATGCGAGTTGGTCACAATACGGCAGGCATGGCCTTGTAGGGATGTCATCGTAGAGTGATATGTTTCCGGGGCGGTTTTCACATCATCATCAATTTTTTTTAGGATCGCTTCGGCCCCGCTGCCTTGGACACTGAATAATGCATACTCTTCAGACTTATTATGAATTTCGGCGTCTTCCATAATGAGATATTTGGTTAATCCGCCGTACAAGTTTTCCCGAATAGACTCACGCCCATAAAGAAAAAGCGATTCTTCGGTATCCAGCACGGTAAAGTCCGCCAGCATTTTGCCTTTCGGGGTTAGAAACAGCGCATAGTTTCCCATCCCGGGAACCAGCCGGTTCACGTCATTACTCACCATCCCGTGGAGGAACGGTTTGCGTTCATTGCCGGTGACTTCCAGCACCGTCCAATGGCTGAAATCGAAGATGGCGGCGCCGTCTTTGAGGGCGGCATATTCCGCATCCGGATCCCCGTAGTGAGCCGGGACTTCCCATCCGTTGAGATTTGTCCAAACGGTATGGGATGTTTCGTGTAACGTTGCAAGGTGTGTTCGGTTTAATGTTTCCATGGTATAAATACAACTCGCCAGCATTAAATGTTTTGTTGAAGTTTATATACTACATCCTGTTCGTTCTCATGCAAATGAACCAATAAGGAGCTGGAATGGTAGAACCAAAAAAGGGAAAACGCCACCAAGTGGTCATCATCGGCGCGGGATTCGGCGGTTTATATGCCGCCTTGAATCTACGCAATTCAGATGTGGATGTTACGATCATCGACCGGCGTAATTTTCATTTGTTTCAACCCCTATTGTATCAAGTGGCAACGGGGGGCTTGTCTCCCGGTGATATTGCTTCACCAATCCGCCATGTTGTCAGCAAATACCGAAACATTCGTGTATTATTAGGTGAAGTGAACGACATTGATCCGGAAAAACGATCGGTAAAGATGGATGAACAAACGGTAAAATATGATACGCTCATTGTTGCCACCGGCGCCGCCCATTCGTATTTCGGCCACGACGAATGGGAACAATACGCCCCCGGTTTAAAAACCACGGAAGACGCCATTGAAATGCGCCACCGCATCTTTCGTGCCTTTGAAGAAGCTGAATTGTGCGAAGATGAGCAAGAACGCCGAGCATGGCTGAATTTCGTGATCGTCGGTGCCGGCCCCACCGGCGTTGAACTGGCGGGCGCTTTGGCGGAACTGGCGAACGATACTTTGAAAGACGATTTCCGCCAAATCTACACCCGCGATGCCAACATCATGCTGATCGAAGGAACAGACCGCGTCTTGCCTCCGTATCCCGAAGATTTATCGGAAAATGCGGAAAAAAGTTTAAAACTTCTGGGAGTGAAAATTATCAAAAATCACTTTGTCGTTGGTGTGTCACCGGGAGGAGTTACAGTGAAATCCAGCGATAGTGAAAATTTTATTGCCGCGAAAACCGTCTTGTGGGCAGCAGGAGTCCAGTCTTCGCCATTGGGAAAAATTTTGGCCGAAAAGACTACATGTAACGTCGACAAGATCGGCCGTGTAATGGTGGAGCCGGACCTCAGTGTCTCGGGGTATCCGGAAATCTTTGTGATTGGCGATCTGGCCAACTTCAGCCATCAAGGTGATCAGCCGCTGCCGGGTATTGCGCCGGTTGCCATGCAGCAGGGCAGTTATGTGGCAAAGTTAATAAAGCAGCGCGTAAAAGGATATGACGTGAAACCGTTTCACTACCGTGATTTAGGGTTTATGGCCGTGATTGGAAGGGCCCGCGCGGTCGCCAATTTGCCGGGGCTAAAACTTACCGGCTATCCCGCCTGGTTGGTTTGGTTATTTATACACATTATCAATTTGGTGGAATACGAAAACCGGTTGTTGGTTGCGATTCAATGGGCGATAAATTACTTTACCCATAACCGCGGTGCTCGTTTGATAACGGGGGATTTGCCGAAGGATTGAATTCAGGACCGGATGATTGTGCTGAGTTGAAGTTTAAAATCTTCCAGAGATGGTTTCTTTCTTAAAGCATCTTCAACCCGATTCAGCGTTTCTTCAGAGTCGTAATTTTCTATTTGTGGATATAAATCCAATCCTTCCGCGCCGTATTGAAGTTCTAACGCCAGTTGGATTCCTTTGAGCAAACCTTCCCTTCTTCCTTCTTGTCTTCCTTCTTGTCTGATTTCTTCAAACAGTGTGGGCATGATTTCGTCTCCCGTTTGCGGAAGCGCTTTCTTCACGCCTTCCCGCATCTGATTACTTGTTAATTTATCAGAAGTATTTCCGACATATTCTATAACCGCGGTGCTCGTTTGATAACGGGGGATTTGCCGAAGGATTGAATTCAGGACCGGATGATTGTGCTGAGTTGAAGTTTAAAATCTTCCAGAGATGGTTTCTTTCTTAAAGCATCTTCAACCCGATTCAGCGTTTCTTCAGAGTCGTAATTTTCTATTTGTGGATATAAATCCAATCCTTCCGCGCCGTATTGAAGTTCTAACGCCAGTTGGATTCCTTTGAGCAAACCTTCCCTTCTTCCTTCTTGTCTTCCTTCTTGTCTGATTTCTTCAAACAGTGTGGGCATGATTTCGTCTCCCGTTTGCGGAAGCGCTTTCTTCACGCCTTCCCGCATCTGATTCCTGGTTAATTTGTCAGAGGCATTGCCTGCATATTCTACTATACTGCGCATAAATTCCAAAGCGGTTTTTTCTTCATGCAATTCTGCAAGTAAACCGCATATGGATATGAATTGTTCGCCAAAATCATCGTCATATATATGTTTCATCAATAACAAAACGACACGGCTGAGAATTGTCCCTTTAAGATCTTCATCTTTGAATTGTGATAGGTCTAATAAGTAATAGTTAAAACGCGGTGTGTACTCTTCCATACCCGCAGGAATCTTTACGAGGCCCGAAAAATTGGTGCCCGCTTTCCATTTTTGTTTTCCATGATAAATCACCACGGGAAATACAAATGGCAATGGTTTGCCTTTTTCCTTCACTTTGTCCCATATTTGTATCATGTATTTCAACAAGTCAAAGGATATTTGGAGTTCGAGAAAGCTTTTGTGCTCTACCAAAAAATAGATAAAGGCGGTTTCTTGATTTTTCAGTTGAGCTTTCATCAAAAGGTCAGAATAAAACCGGTCCAATTCCGCGTTGACGAATTTTTCGCCGGTGAATTCTAAAGAGCCTGGTACAATCAGGTCTGCGAGTGCGGTGATATTGTTTATGAGTATATCTTCGGCAATATCCACGCGGGAAAATGCTTTGCTGAAAAAGCGGTCATGGGGCTGATTCAGTTCTGTCATGTTTCCTTCCGTTTCACTTGTTCTGCATCATTAAGACTTCTGCCGGAAAGCGATAATGTAATCATCCCTACAATCACAGCAAACCAAAGCGTGCAAATTCGAATGATGATTGTTGCTGAAGCGGCGGTCGCTTCCGCTACGGATGATATCAGCACCAACAACCCCCCCAGCGTGCCTTCCGTCGGGCCGACGCCGCCGGGTGTCATCAGCAAAGCCCCCATGATCGTTCCAAACGCGTAGATGAAGGTTGCTTCTTTAAGCGGGATTGCAGATCCGAATCCCCAAAGCACCAACCAAAACGCGAGACATTCCATAAACCAGGACACAATGCTGATTAGCGTTGCCCCAAACAGCGGTTTGGGCGCGATGAGTTGATAGGTGCTTTCATAAGCCATTAAGATCTTATCTGTTTTTGAGCCGATAACCGGCAGCCGTTTTGACCATTCAATCATAGATTCCATCGCCGTTTTCCAAGAGACCAACACAATTACAGCGGCGACGATTGCTATGCTGATAGCAAATACGGTCATGCCACTTGGTATCAGTGTTACACCCAGCAGGGCCAAAATGAGAAACGCGAGAAAATCGGTAAACCGTTCGGCCAACACAATCGGTGCGGATTTGCTCATAGGAGTCTGATTGATTTCTTTGATGAGGTAGGATTTAAAGACTTCGCCAAACTTTCCCGGCGTTGCCGCCATCACAAATCCGGATAAGAACACCTGAAACGATTTTCCAACCGGCAAATGAATGTTGAGGATATGCAGGTAATAATGCCATTTCACAAAGCGGATGGCATAATTTAGAAATGCAAGAATCAACGCGAGGGGAAACACCCACCAGCGAAACTCTTTCATGGCACCCAATATATCTTGCCAGCCCACCCAAAGCGAACCGGCCAAATACAACCCGGCAGAAATGACAATTGTGATAATTAATTTTTGCTGCAAAGAAGTTTTCATAATGAAAAGAGGATAAAGCCGTATTTTAAACCGGTATGTTGCTGGGAGGGCAA
Organism: uncultured bacterium; assembly: GCA_964449065.1. GTDB lineage: Bacteria > Hinthialibacterota > Hinthialibacteria > Hinthialibacterales > Hinthialibacteraceae > CAYVAZ01. Next base: position 4,632 of record CAYVAZ010000129.1, on the reverse strand, counting down.
GGCTCCCGCCGGGCAAAAAGATCCGTTCATCTTAATCAATCTACTATTGCTGTAACCGTTACCAATCAGAACGCAAACAAAACATAAATCCCGGCAGGGACAGTATAAAACCCAAATTGATATAATTTACCCTTGCGGGTCAGCCAGGAAAGAAATGTCAAAAAGATATAACTGAATACCAGCGATGTGACAAATCCTACTATCACAGGCAATACAGCCATACTCCCGAATCCCTCCCGCATCTCAAACAAACTAGCCAAAATAATCACCGGAATCGACATGATAAACGAGTATTCAAGCGCCATTTTTTTGGAAGAACCGAGTAGCAACGCGGTACAAACCGTCATGCCGGACCGCGATACGCCCGGCAAGGTCGCGATTCCCTGCGCAAGGCCTAATAGGATGCCGAACCAGATCATAGAAATAGGAAAGATGGTACCGTCCGTTTGATTCCCTTGGCGAAAAAAGGTGGAAAACAAAACAGTACCCGTGAACAACAACGCCCAACCCACCAATACCGGCTGCTCCCGCATCAAATCAATAACGGAAACATCTTCAATCACCGGCAGTTTTTTAAAGCCCAAACCGATCACACTCGTCACAACTGTACTGATGGCGATGGCAATGAGAATGCTTTTATTATCCTGCGCATCGTCACCGGTGATTCTCCAGTTCCACAACACCATGCACAACTCGAAAATTTTCGCACGAAAATAAACCCCCACGGCAAGCAAAGTGGCAAGATGAAGGATCAAATCAAATAGCAAAGGAGTGCGGTGAACAATTCCCAGCGCTGTTTCCGCCAAGACCAAGTGTCCGGAACTGGAAACGGGCAAAAATTCGGTCAAACCCTGTAAAAAACCTAAGAATAGCGCTGTAGGAGTATCCATTTCGCCATCCGTTATTTGACTAAATCGTCAATGGCTTCTTCTACGGTTTCATACACTTTGATTAAAGGGAAAAACATAGCGGTTTCTATGGTGCGGTAAATTCCCTTGTTCATACAACAGAATGCCATTGTCCCGCCAATAGCGGTTAACGCGCGTATGGGAGGAACCAATTGTTGCAAGTGAGCGCTTTGGATAGCAGTGACACCTTCAAAATTCGCAATGATAGTCATAGAACCCTGTTTGCGGATATCACTGATTTTATCTTTAAACGATTTGGTGCCATCCAAATCCAAAACACCATTCAACTTTACAATGGAACTACCGCCCTCAGTTTTTACATCATATTCCAGCATGAGATATCTCCACAACATTTTTGTTTTATTCATTCATGTTACGCACTACATTATGATATACCCGTTTTTCTCATTGTTCTCTGAATCTATCGCCCTCGCCCACCGGGAGAGGGCCGGGGTGAGGGTTCGGGAGGAATAAATCTATTATTACGCTACTGCGTTTGACTTAGAATAGTTGGCTCACAACAAAAACCTTTTTTCAAGCAATCGTCTATCTTGGATTGTGTAACACCTGTTATTCAATCATCGTTGAAATTCGGGTCAAGGAACAATAAGGCCTCTGGTTTGGTAGCAAAACTATTTACATATTGAAACCAAGAGGGATATTTCATCAACTTGAGATGCGGTGGTTTAAATTCAGCCAGCGCAATTCGCCCTCCTACTTGCCGGTAATGCCGAAAAGAGCCTTCCAACAACCGCCAGTGCTTCACGGCTATCCGCTCAACCGCTTCGCCTAAAATCAGCAATTTTGTGCTTTGTTGCTGACGCAATTCTGCTACAATTTTTGACAATTCTACCAGGTCTTCGTCGACAATTGTGCCTTCTAAATGAATTATGTCAATTTCATTTTCGCTAACGTACTGAATTTTTGCCATCGTTGATTTAACCGCGGTTCTGATATACCGTACCGGTATTCGTTTTGATTTTTTAGTCTATTCCGGTTTGGTTCTCTGGTAAATCCACCGTGATTTCGTTAGAATGCGGTTGTAGAGAATTATCGAATGATCTTCGTTTGCAATGCTTCCCCCCCCGCCATGGGGTGGTTTGTACTGGAACATGGAACCCGGGAAAATGGAACCCTTATAGAGGAGAACATAGCAATGAATTGGAGTAAACGGTCTCGTGAGTTTATGATGTACTCTTTCATGCTGCCCATCGCATGTCTCATTGGATGCAGCAGTGCGTCATTCATCAAATCGGATGTGAAAGGCCCATACAAGCATGATGACTTAACCAACGGTTCCAGCATCGGAACTGTCAAACACGGATCCTTTACCGAAGAAGGATGGAAACCGGGAACAGACGGATCGATCATGTATGAATTACCCGGTATAGCTCAAGGCACCATTGAATTGGTTGTGACCGGCTTAAACCGTTCCGATGCAGAGTCCATCTTCTTGACAATGTATGAAAGAGGCGATTTGAACTATGCGGACCCATACGTCATACTGAATCCATTCCGTGTGACTCTTTCCTTGAATAATTTTAACGAAACACCACAAAGCCCATTTGACTTTTTATGGACGATCAAAGAATTTCCTGCCGGCACCGATCCGGAAGACCGTTATGTCGCCGGTCTGCCGTTAGGCGGCGGAGGCTATGAAAAGAACATCATGGCAGATTATACCCCTGTATTTCCGGATGCGGAAAACACCATCACCATCGATTGGAAATACGGGAAAGCCCAATTGTTCTTCAATGGGAAAAAAATTGCCGAACACGATTACCGCCCCCTCATTTATGATCCGCAGGCGATAATCTTGGTTGTAGGTAAAACCCCCGGAGCGGAAACCTTCGGTTTGGAACACTTGGTGATCCATTCGGTCACGGTGTCATTACCGGGTATATGATTTTATTGATACGCCTCTCATATAAAGGGTGCTGCTCAGTGCCTTTTTTTGTGTTCTTGAATTGAAATATAACCGATTCACTTCATAATACTGTTTTATACCAACTGAAAACAGAATTTCCGGGAAAGCATTATTGAACTAGTAGTCTGTCAATCAAAAAATGACGGTTCGTTATACGTTGTTGCCCCCCCCCTTGATAAGGGGGGAGGGTGGTGTTGATGCCTTGGATAGAAAATACACCTCACATCAAACGTTCTTTTTTTGAATGCGTAAAAGTTTCATTGCCGAAAAACCGAATTGCAATTGGTATTATTGATTCAGTAGGAGCGATCTGTTGTCTTTTTTAGAAAGCCAATTTCATCTTGCCGAAAATCAAACCAATCTGCGCCGGGAAATTACCGGCGGTTTTACGACATTCATCACCATGTCTTACATCATCTTTGTGCAGCCCATCATTTTGCAAGAGGCTGGGATGGATGCCGGCGCCGTCATGACCGCCACCTGCATCGCATCCGCCATTGCCATCTTTTTAATGGCATTCACCGCCAATCATCCGATTGCACTCGCCCCGGCGATGGGGCATAACGTATTTTTCTCGTATGTTGTCTGCGGTCAATTGGGGATTCCCTGGCAAACCGCTTTAGGCTGCGTCTTCATCTCCGGCTCTCTGTTCATTCTGTTGGGGGTGATCGGTTTTCGCAAGTTTGTGATGGATATCATTCCCGCATCGCTTAAATTTTCGATTGCGGTTGGCATCGGTGTGATGATCGCTCTTCTGGGGTTTCAATGGGCAGGTATCGTGGTTGACAATCCCGCCACGTTGATTTCAATAGGCACGCTAACCAAACCCTATGTCTTAATTTCCGGCCTCGGATTTCTGGTCGCGATGGTTCTGACCTGTTTTCATGTCCGCGGCGCGATCTTGTTTGGCATCATCGCCTCTGCCGCACTGGCTTGGAATTTTGGATTGATTGAGTATAAAGGCATGATTGCAAGCCCGCCTTCCATAAATCCAACCCTTTTGCATATGCAGCCGCTGCACGCTTTGCAATGGAGTATGGCATCCGTGATTTTCATCTTCTTCATTCTCGATTTATTTGATACTGTCGGCACACTGGTGGGGGTCGGTGAGCAGGGCGGCTTGATGGAAAACGGGGAACTTCCCCGCGCCCGCCAAGCACTGCTTTCAGATGCCATCGGTACCGTATCCGGCGCCGCGTTGGGAACGTCCACCATCACCAGTTATGTAGAGTCCTCCTCCGGCATAAGCGATGGAGCGCGGACCGGTTTCGCCAATGTCGTGACCGGACTTCTCTTTTTGCTTGCACTCTTTTTCTCTCCGCTGGTTGAAATGATCGGCAAAGGCATACAGACGCAATCCGGCACACTGGTTTACCCTATTATCGCCCCCGCGTTAATCATGGTCGGCTATATGATGATGCGGGGTGTCAAGCACATTCAGTGGGATGATCCGACCGAAAGCATCCCCGCGTTTTTATGCGTATTGTTTATCGGCTTTAGTTTTTCCATTACCGAAGGAATCGCGTTTGGCTTCATCAGTTATACCCTTTTAAAATCGGTAACCGCCCGATTCCGTGAGATTCATCCCATTATGTATGTTATTTCAGCCGTATTTATTTTTCGGTATTTTTTCTTAACCTTTTAACGGATGTTACCCAAAAAATAATTAGTAACTGACGTTACGCAAAATTTTATACGGTAGGTATTGTTGCGAGCTTTAAATCCGTTTCGATAGTCACTAAATAAGAAGAAATGCAACAAAATATGGAGGCAGTAATGCCCGTATGAAAACGTTGA
>CAYVAZ010000128.1:0-13815 GCA_964449065.1 uncultured bacterium | reverse complement strand
ACAGGCAATCCGGTATCGTTTTCAATCACCAGCAGACGGGTGTATTTGGCGGGGCGTTCGGGTTGGGTGATTTGGCAAAAAAAAATCAGTTTATTGCGGCTGCCACCCTATCCCCGCGTTTTGCGGTAACGCGAAGATATTCCCGCTGAGGTTGTTGGGCAACTCCTCGGTATAGGGCAGTTCACCCCGCGGCCCCGGCGTTTTGGTGCGGATTTGGTAGATGGCATCGTTGGTTTGCAGGCAGGTTGATGGGTTCATTGTATCCTTATTTTATAAACGGTTCGTTTGAGATTGATTCCGGTTCATCCATAACTTCTTGCATTTCATGTTAAAGTGTTTCAGGATCAATGTCCTGTTCGTGCGGCCACGTCAATGCGCCAAACTGGATATAAACTTGATTAAAGTAATTGGGATTTTTAAGTTCCTCTAAAACTCCACGGTTGATATAAGGGCTAACATCAAAAATCCCTTTTTTACCGTTTTCGAGTTCAACGTATAATTTATGTTCCGGTAGTGGTTTTACTTTTTTGACATCCCAATGCATGATTTATCCTCATAGCGGATCAATTTTAAATGGTGGTTCTCCACTTGTTGCAAGTTCCCAATTGGCCTTGCGTTCATCCCGGTGCAATTCGAACCATGCTTGAACCAACCGGAGTTGTTTTCTGGGCAATTCTCCTGCAATCATTTCTCCTTCTTCAATACTTACAGACGCTTCATATTCGGCGTATCTAGCGTGTATATGAGGTAGACTATGCCGCTGATTATCAAGCGTATACATGCGTATAATGATGCCGTAAAACATTGAAAGTATTGGCATAAAGAAGTCCATGCAAAACATTATTGTATGGGATTTCATTATAACTCTTATTTTATGCTGTGACGAACCGGTGTTGATTGTATTTCAGGTAGAAAAAAAAGCAGAAAAAAATCTGATTTACTCTATTTCAAATAAGACTAAAATAATCCAGACAATCTAGACAGAATAGGTGATATGATGGAATGGAAAATGGCTGAAGCCAAAAATAAATTCAGTGAACTCATTAACAAGGCTCTGTTGGAAGGACCGCAGAAAGTTACGCGTAGACAGGATTGTGTAATAGCTATCGACGAAAAAGATTATCAGAAACTTACCGGAAAGAAAAAGGGGTTGAAAGATTTTCTTATGGAAGGGCCTAATTTGGAAGGAGTGGATTTAACACGGGATCAATCGGAGATGAGGAATGTGAAATTATGAGAGTGCTTCTTGATACATGCATACTCTCAGAGATTCGAAAACCGAATGGCAAAAAAACGGAAGAATACTTCCGGTGAGTGACGGTTTGATAGCAGCTACAGCAAAACAACACGGTTTGCAAATCATGACAAGAAATGTTACTGATTTTGTGGATACCGGCGTAACAATATTAAATCCATGGACCGGTTAGTAAAACGTGTCGGATAAGGTGAAAACCTGTGGCCCGGCGGGAGCCTTGCCCTCCCAATTCAACCCGACATTAAGACTCTGTCAGACTATCGATCCCCCCTAGCTCCCCTTAACAAGGGTGGAGCCGCAGGCTCCGGGGGATTTGCGCCGTTGGGATATGCTTCGATATTTACTACGTCGCGAACCCAATCGGAAATTGGTTAAACTGCATAAAACCGCATAACTAGCGAGAAAATTGACATGCACCCATTTGCTATATCTAACTTGCCAAGCAAGTAAATCCTTCTATAATTGAATCTATGAACAAAATTCTATCCACATTTTTCGCGCTTTATTTTCTTTTGCTGGCGCCTTTTCCAGCGTTGTTTTACTGTTTGTGCGTTGAACAAGTGTTTGCCGATAACGCGCTAGTGGATGGATGTTGTGACTCCGGTTCAGAGATTCACATTGATGAGTATCAATCTTCTCTGAATTCTAGCGACAATCCTAATTTTTTAGACAATCCTTATAGCGAATGTGAAGTGTGTTTGAATATTCCACTTTCATTCCACCTCCAAAACGAAATTATCTTATCAGCACAAAACGAAACTCTTAAACGAATCGCTCTAAACGTCCCGCAATTCAATACGGTATCTTACAATACTCAATCAAAAGCCGTTCGTACACGTTCCATTTTTCTGCAAACGAATCCAACCACTCTGATTTTACCCTCTCTGCAAACCGTCCGGTTGTTGATCTAAATCATTCACTCCCCTTTCTCGCTCCCGCTATTTGGGAGATACACCTTCAATCCAAATGATTTCTTTACGAACTCATTCTATTCATTACGTGGTATGCCATTATGAAAAAACAATCGCTGTTATTTTTTTGCCTTGTTATTTTTAGTAATACTGCATGGTCTCAATCAGAATTGACTTTGCTGGACTCTCAAAAAAAAGCGTTGGAGAATCATCCGGCTTTGGAACCGTTTCGGTATGAGATGCTTGCCCAGGATGGTTTCATCGAGCAGGCAGGCTTGCGTCCGAACCCGGAATTGGATATTGAAATCGAAAATGTACTCGGCACGGGATCCTTTCAGGGACTGGACGATTTTGAATCAACCACCGCGATTCGTCAGACCTTTGAAACGGCGGAAAAACCGGAAAAACGAACTCAAGCAGCGGAACGAAAAAAAGATATCGTACAACAAGAATGGGAACTAGCCCGCTTACAAGTTCTTTATCAAACGACAGATGCGTTTATTGATGTTCTAGCCGCTCAACAACGGTTGAAATTGGAAACATCGTTTTATGATATCAGCCGGCAAATCCACAAAAACATCAAAGCCAGTGTTGCAGCGGGCAGGGATTCTCCGGTTGAAGAAATCCGCGCGCGAGTCATGGTTTCCTCTACACAAATCAACTTGGATCGAACCCGCCGGAACCTAAATAGAAGCAAACTCGCACTCTCAGAACAATGGGGAAGTACAGAACCGGGCTTTGAATCGGTCACCGGTGATTTACTCCCATTGCCAAAGGCGCCGCTCACCAAAACCATCTTGGAAAATGTTTCGATGCATCCGGAAATCATCTTATCCGAAGCAACCGTTTCTGAACAGGAAGCATTGCTGCAATTGGAAACCGCGAAAGCCACGCCAGATTTTACCATTGGAGCCGGTGTAAGGTATCACTCCGGCCAGGATGACGGCGCATTTGTCATTGGTGTTTCTATCCCATTGCCATTACGAGACCGGAATCAGGGAGCCATCCGGGCAGCAAGCGAATTGGTTCAGAAAGAGGTGTCGGAGAAAGATGCCTTACTATCAAAGTTGAGATCAACGCTGGTTCAAGTGTATCAGAATTATCTTCAAGTGTATGAAGAAGTGCACCGGTTACAGGATGAAATTCTTCCTGCCGCGCAAACCGCCTTTGAAGCGGCTCAAGAGGGATACCGGCAGGGAAAATTTCCCTACATCAATGTGCTGGACGCGCAACGCTCTTTGTATGAACTAAACATTCAACGATTGGAAGCGGCAACATCCGCCCATAAACATTTTAATGAAATCAACAAACTGACTGCTGGTTATGAACCATTGCAGACAAAATAAAAGGAGATGGAATCATGAAGAAAATCCTAATCAATTTATTTAGCTTCCTACTCATTACGGCAATTGCTTTAGCCGCGTTTTATCAATTGCAAAGTGATACAAGCACCAATAACGATTCAACGGTTGTTCAACCGGTAAAAAAAGTAATCCCTCCTGAGGAACGTGACCCGAATAGGCTTTGGTGTAAAGCGCATGGGTTATACGAAGATGAATGCCTGATCTGTCACCCGGAACTGGCTAACAAACAGACTCAGGCAACGTCACCGGATCGCGACCCGAACCGCCTTTGGTGCAATGAGCACAGTGTCTATGAGGATGAGTGCTTCATTTGTCACCCGGAATTAGCGAACAAGAAAGTTCCAGCAGCAAACCAAGAGCGTGATCCAAATCGGCTTTGGTGCAATGAGCACAGTGTCTATGAAGATGAATGTTTGATCTGCCACCCGGAACTGGCGAATCAGAAAGAGGAACAAACAAGCCAAGAACGCGACCCAAACCGCCTGTGGTGCAATGAACATAGCGTTTATGAGGATGAATGCACAATTTGTCATCCTGAATTAGAGAACAGCAAAAAAACATCCATGATAGATTCCCGTGATCCGAACCGGTTGTGGTGTAAAGAACATAATCTCTATGAAGATGAATGCACCATTTGCCACCCGGAAATCATTAAACTAATGCAGCCGGAAAAAGAAATGCTTGAAGCACAATCGCAATCTGCTCTTGCGGGATTATTTTGCAATGAACATCAATTGCCGGAAATTGAATGTGGAATCTGTCAGCCGGAACTGGCCGCAAAGTTACAGCCCGGCAAAGGGATGAAAATCCGTTTCGCATCGGCAGAATCCAGCCGTATGGCCGGCGTGCGAACCGGAAAGCCTCAGATGGGATCGGCCCTGCAAGAACTGGGGTTCCCGTGTGAAGTGCGTTTTAACCAAAATCAGGTCGCCCATATTTCCCCACTGGCGGATGGTGTCATCCGGCGTGTTCATGTTGAATTAGGAGATACCGTCACGGAAGGCCAGCTTTTGGTGGAAGTGGCATCCAATCAGATCGCCAAAGCCAAAAGTGAATACCTAAAAGCGATTGATCAAGAACATCTGAAAAAATTAACCTACGAGCGCGAGAAGAATCTCCATGAAAAAAACATCACGGCCAAGCAGGAGTTCGAACAAGCAGAGGCGGAATATCAAGTAGCAAAAACAGAGACGTTAACCGCACGGCAGCAACTGTTGAATTATGGTTTAACCGAAGAAGACATTGAGCAAGTGCGAACCCAGCGCTCCACCTCTTCCACGTTAAAAGTACGGGCGCCCTTTGATGGAACCGTTGTCGAAAAAGAAGCGGTGTTGGGAGAGTCCGTCGCGGCCGGGCAGGCCGTGTTTGAACTGGTGGACCTATCCAGCATGTGGATTGATCTCTCTATTCCGGAATCTCACATCTCCCATGTTCGAATAGGAAGCCCGATGCAAGCCGAGTTTCCATCCTTGCCTGATAACCAAATTGTTGGGAACGTGACATGGATATCTCCCCAAATTGACGCACAGTCCCGTATGCTGAAAATTCGCGCGGAAGTGGACAACCCAAACCGCGTTTTAAAGCAAGGGCTTTTTGGACAAGCAAGGTTGTTGAGCGGAGATGAAAGGCATCGGCTGTTGGTTCCCAATGAAGCGGTGCAAAGGGTGGATGGCAATCCGTTTGTATTCGCGCGGCAAGACAACGATTTGTATGAACTGCGCCGTGTGGCTTTGGGCAGCCGAACCAATCAGATGGTAGAGATCGTTCAAGGTTTATCCACAGAAGAAGAAATTGTCATCGACAATAGTTTTGTGTTGAAATCCGAACTGTTAAAGTCGCGAATGGGAGCCGGATGTGTGCATCAGTAAATAAGAACCACGGGCAGCACAATTGCTTCCATTGCAGCATGGATTGAATTGAATCTGCATACTTCTGTAACGTTCATTTGGAATACCGCCAGTCTTCTATAAGGAAATGAACAATATGCTTCATAAACTTGTCGAATTCACACTAGCAAACCGCTTGGTTGTTTTGTTGATATTCGGTTTAATCATTGGAACCGGTCTATGGGTTCTAACCCAGTTATCCATTGATGCCTTCCCTGATACGACACCGGTTCAAGTTCAAGTCAATACGACCGCGCCGGCGTTAAACCCGTTAGAAATTGAACAACAAGTAACGGTTAAAGTTGAACTGGCCATTGCCGGAATTCCCGGTCTGGAAGAAGTCCGCTCCATTTCCAAATTCGGCTTATCGCAAATCGTTGCCACGTTTACTGATGACACATCCATCTACGATGCCCGGCAATTCATCATGGAACGTTTAACCGGTATTGAATTGCCGGAGGGTATAAACAAGCCCACGTTGGGACCCATCTCAACCGGATTGGGGGAAGTATTCCACTACACACTGGAAACGACCGACCCCAACCGAAGATTGGATGAACTCCGTGTTATACAGGATTGGGTAATTAAACCGGAACTCAGCAAAGTATCCGGTGTGGCGGAAATCAATTCGTGGGGCGGGTTGGAGCGGCAGTACCATGTAATCGTTTCTCCCGAAGATTTGGTGAAGTTTAACCTAACGTTTGACGATGTCTTTGTAGCCTTGCAAAAAAACAATCAGAACGTGGGCGGTGGGAAAGTTGTCGTATCCGGCGAAGCGCAATTGGTGCATGGTTTAGGCCGGGTCGATACCCTGGAAGAAATTGGGAACATAGTATTGACATCATACAACGGTTCCCCGGTTTATATTAATGATGTCGCCACAGTCGCGATTGGCCATGAAATACGCCGGGGTGGAGTAACAGCACAAGGCGAAGGACAAGTGGTTCTCGGCTTGGGATTCATGCTGTTGGGAGAAAACAGCCAAACTGTTACCGTGGATTTACGGGAACGATTGTTAGACATCAAGCCGGTTTTGCCGGATGACGTAAAGGTTAACATCGTCTATGACCGCACCGATTTGGTGGAAGCGGTGATCGAAACCGTCCAACACAACCTGACCACGGGAGCCATCCTGGTTATTGTGGTTTTGTTTGTGCTATTAGGCAAAGCAAGGGCGGGTATTTTGGTTGCCATTGCCATCCCCATTTCCATGATCTTCGCCGTATTGGGAATGTATCAGCTGTCCATAGCGGCAAGCCTGTTAAGCCTTGGAGCAATTGATTTTGGGATTCTGGTGGATGGTTCTGTTGTTGTAACCGAACGCAACATGCACAAACTTGCAGAAAGCCAAAGAAAATTGGGGCGTGTGTTAACTCCTGCAGAGCGTATCGGTTCGATTATTCAATCTACACAAGACGTTGTGCGCCCCATCCTTTTTGGGATGGGAATCATCATTTTGGTTTTCTTGCCCATCCTGACTTTGGAAGGAATAGAAGGAAAGATGTTCCGCCCGATGGCTTGGACTTTTATATTTGCTTTAATCGGTGGATTGCTGACCGCCATATTTCTTTCTCCTGTTCTTTCTTATTATTTTTTACCGAAACGGTATTCAGAAAAGCAAGGGTGGTTTGACCGGCTTCTGCATGGGATGTACGGCGCAATTCTTCAAACGGCAATGAGTGTAAAAGCGGTATTGCTTTACGCCGTGGCTTTATTATTGGCCATTACCCTATATTTGGCTTTTCAGTTGGGTGGTGAGTTTATTCCCCGATTGAGTGAAGGAACGATCGTCATCAATCTTGTTCGTTTGTCGGGCATTGATATTGATGAAGTCATGGAATCGAATTCGCGTCTTGAAAAAATCCTCTTGGAGAATTTCCCGGATGAAATCCGCTATGTATGGAGCCGGGTGGGGTCAGCGGAAACAGCGACGGATCCAATGGGGATTGAATTGACGGATATCTTTTTCGACTTGCATCCCCGGGAGGAGTGGACGAAAGCCGGCACGCAAAGCGAATTGGTAGAAGCAATGCAAGCCGTGATTGCGAATTACCCTGGGATAAGTCCGGCATATACACAGCCTATTGAAATGCGGTTCAATGAAATGATTACCGGCATCCGTACCGATATCGGCATCAAGATATTCGGAGATGACTTGGACGAACTGGTGCGCTTGAGTGATGAGGTGCAGGGAATCTTGTTGGGAATCGAAGGAGCAGCAGATGTTTCAGGCGATCAAATAACCGGCCAGCCCAATTTAAAAATCCGTGTCAATCAAGATCAAATTGCCCGGTACGGCATCCCCGCGAAAAATGTATTGGATGTCATTGAATCCGTTGGATACCGTCAAGCCGGCGTGATTTATGAAGGACAGCGTGATTTCCCATTGGTCATGCGGCTGCCGGACGCTCAACGAACGGATGTTGGCGCATTGGAAAACACGTTAATCCCTACGGATACAGGACCAATCGTACCGTTAAAATCAGTAGCGGAGTTTGAAGAAGTGGCGGGACCTGCCCAAATCAATCGGGAATGGGGGCGGCGTTTGATTCGGGTGCAGTGCAATGTACGCGGGCGTGATGTGGCTTCGTTTGTTACGGAAGCACAACAAGCAATCAATAACCGAATCACTCTGCCGGAAGGATATGTCATCAATTGGGGGGGTCAGTTTGAAAATCTGGAACGCTCCAAACAACGGTTTCTGATTGTGGTTCCGTTAACTCTGTTCCTTATTTTCGTCTTGCTCTACTTCAGTCTCAACCGGTTACGGGATGTGTTGATTATTTATACAGGCATTCCACTGGCTGCTATTGGAGGTGTTTTTGCGCTATGGATACGTGACATCCCGTTCAGTGTTAGCGCGGCGATTGGGTTTATAGCGCTAAGTGGTATTGCGGTCTTGAATGGACAAGTGTTGGTTGCGGCAATTCAGTCCAATCTAAAAGAGGGGACAAAATTGAAGGACGCTGTTTTTCATGCCGCGCAACAGCGGCTGCGTCCTGTTTTGGCAACCGCCATTACCGATGCGGTTGGCTTTATCCCGATGGCTATTTCGACCGGAGTTGGGGCGGAAGTTCAACGCCCTCTGGCAACCGTAGTTGTTGGCGGTGTCATCACTTCAACTATTTTAACGCTGCTGATTCTTCCGGTTCTATATTCAATTTTTGGGGGAACGGTATCTTCAAAGAATGCCAACTAATTCCATTTTCAATAGAAAAGTTCACGATGAATGACGGAACGGGAAATAGTATTCGTAATAGTGCAGGCATCTTGCCTGCAAAAGCCTTTGTCTCCCCCAATCATTTTGGGGGAGATGTCCGACGCTAGGAGGACAGAGGGGGTGCGAAGAGAGCCATATACCAGAAAGATTCAACCGGGTTTAAAGAAGTTTTTTCCTGGGCAATCAAACGAAGCAATCTGTTAAGCCGTTTTGATTTTCGTGAACAATCCAAATTGGAAATGGCATAATCAAGTTGGAAATCAGCATTACCAGGCCTTATCGTGTTAGCCTTTCGCTATATCCCTCAACGCTTTATCTGAGGGTTCGGTGCTTGTCACTAATCACCGTTTTTAGGATTATATAAAAAGTGGGTTATACCGATTGCAAATAGAAAAACCAAGTAAAAAAAAGCCAATATGTGTGCAGGCAAGATGCCTACACTACAACGATTCTAAGGCTGTATTGTAGTGCAGGCGTCCCGCCTGCGTTTGCCGCTTTCTCAGAAATCCAAATTGCAAACGGTATTATCTTTCACGCAACCATACGGGATAATGAAACTGTAAGGTGAAACTGTAGGGTGGCTCAAAGCGAAGCATAGCCCACCATGACCATCTCTGCTCACTCGTTTTGAACCAACATTCTTATTGCAACTTGGTATTATTCTTCTTTTTTCCGTTTTCCAATAATCTCTGGCTGCATCATCTGTTTCGCGATTCGGGAGACGGTGTAGGGTTCAATTAACGAGGGTGTGAACCCTGAGGAAGGCAGCATCTCGGTATCCACGAATGCCTGCAAGATGTGCAGCGCCATCTCATCCTGCAATTTCTTTTGGGAAGAGTTGGGCATCGCATCCCATTTGGTTTGGTTGGTTGGCTCAGCCGCTACTTCAAAATCATTCGAAGGGACGGCTTCATTTTCGTGCCATTCCATTCGCTTCGCATCTGTGATTTCTTGCTTTGGTTTTCTCTCTTCATCTCGAAAGTACGTAACCGCAAACACAATCAATACAGCCGCAATCGCGCTCGCCGGCAAAATAAAACGCTTGAATCCAGCGGCCTGTCCCTCTGCTTCATAAACATCATGTGGTGGATGAAACGGAGGATGGTGAACATTTCCCTTAGCGGAAGGCTGATGAAACGGCGGCGCTTGATCCTCCACCATATTCATCAAGGTTTGATAGGCTAGGTTAATCTGTTGGGTTTTCTTGCCGGCTTTGGTTTGCAGACGTTCATTTTCGGCATAGCGGTCGGGATGCCAGATTTTCATTAAATCCCGGTAGGCTTCCTTAATTTCCGCTTTCGAAGCCCCGGGATTCAGTTCCAAAATTTCATAGCATTTGTAAATGTCCATACGCGTGATTATACACTAATCATTTTGTTTCTTCGATGCCCTTTCTTTGGCTTTAAATAGAGCGCTGGTATATGAATCCCGCTCTTCGTCTTCAAAAGATGGGGCTTCTTCTCCCGGTTTCACTTCATGCCATGCCGATTGTTTCTCCGGTGTGTCCGTATCCATATCTGCAAGATCCTCATCTTTGACAGCGTCCAATTTTTCCGCGAACGACTTCCGTTCTTCCGCACTGCGTTCGCCGGGCTGATGCACCCGCGCTTTGGCCTGCATCAATGCCCCCATTTGCCCGGTCGCGGGTCCAACCGGGGCTGTACGTCTTCGAAACGGTGTCATAACCATATCCACAACCCGCTGCCAGGTTTTTTGCACCTGCGTCAATTCAAAATACAAACGCCGTACGGCAATATCCAAAAAGAAGAAAAAGACCGCCAATCCCAACAAAAACGGCCACAAATGCTTCACCTCTCCCACGGCAGACATATCATGCAAAAACACATTATCGTCTACCGATAAAAACGGTTGGCCGCTGATATCCGATAGCCGCTGTAAGAGGGTCGCGTTTTCCTGCGTCGTGCTGTGCTCCGGTGAAAACGGTACCGAAACCCCGGTTGTCAGGTTCCCGTCATCCCCGTCTTCGCCCTCATACACCATGCTGATGACATAACTGCCGGCAGAAGAAACCGGAAACGTGCCCTCATACCGTCCCGGCTGTGTTTGCACCACATCAAATTCCTGGCTCTTCACATCCGGATCAATCGCGTTCGCGCGGAACGAAAGTTGATTCATAAAACTGCCTTCTTCCGTTACCGCATCGACTAGAACCTTAATCCGGCCGCCTTCGACCGATGTCATCACCTGGAACTGATCTTCCTGCGCGTTGCGAATCGTCCACCGCACCAGTTGCGCCCAAAACTTGGCGTAATTGCTCCAATTCAGCCATTGTCCCGCCCAGCGGCTCTTGGCATCCGAGGTAAACGCAACAGTCTTGCCCAATCCATACCGCCATTGTGCCAACAACGGATCATCGCGGTGCGTCAGCAAAATGGTTTCCGCTTCCGGCCGCCGCGATGTCACCACAAATCCATCCAATTGCGGAAATCCTGCGGAAAATCCTTCAATGATCCCGCTATGGTTAACCACCACCGGCGTGAACGGTTCTTCTACCAGCAAACTTTTGCGAACGATGGAGGCTTCTTTGATAAATATTTTCGGCAAATTGGTATTGTTTTGTACATGATAAAAATTCCCGTTGCCCAGTTCCGCAATCGCACGCATGACATCAATGTTCTGCTGGTTGTGAGGTGAGATACAGACCGTTGAAATTGTAATGCCCGCGTCCACAAACTCTTGCAGCCGCGCGGGTGTGGGACGTTGCGGATCCCCATCGGATAGGATAACAATATGCTTTTTGTTGGCTTCGACGTTTTGCAGAGAAGCGAACGCCAAATTCATGGTTGGCAAAAATGACGGCATATCCCCGATCGCGTTTGAGGGCATATTTAACAACCGGTTCCGCATCATGGACCGGTCGCCGACTTTCTGCATTTCAAACAACCAATCATCACCCCTCATGGAATTAAAGAACAAAAATCCCATAGAATCGTTGCGGGATAACACGTTCAACGCTTCTAACGAAATTTCCTTCGCCCAATGGTTTCCTTGGGGAATCTCCATCGAGTGCATAATCAGCGCCAACGCCCCGCTGGGGATCATTCGCTGCTGCTTCACATCCATCGTGACAGGCAAGGCACGTTCCACCGGCGTGTTCAAATACCCGCCCGCCCCAAAGCTGTCCGGCCCGCCGATCATTACCAATCCTACCCCCAAATCTTTCACGGCCAGTTCCAGCATTTCCTGTTGCGAGGGAGACATATCCGAAGCCGGAACATTCGAAAGAATAATACTGTCATAAATTTGAAATTCGTGCAGAATACCGGGCAAATATTCCGGGGTATGGTAATCCACTTCAATCCCTTCCGCGATCAAGGCGGCGGCCAGGTTTTGCCCTTCCTGCGTTTCCGTATCCAAAAGCAGCACACGGGGGGTGCCTTGAATGATCGAAAAGTTCTGCGCCCGGTTGTTGGAAGGCCGGGTGTCGTTTTCCGCCTCAATCACGGCATCGAAAGAATAAAACCCGCCCTGATCAATACTGCGCGGAATCGAAAAGGCGTTTTTCCCCTGCTTTAATTCAACCGTCTCCTCGGCGACGACTTGACCGTTTTCCATCAAACGCAGCACGCCTTGGCCGTCTTCTTGCGCGTTCACAACCACTTTTACGTCAAAGGGTTCATTCTCTTGGATGTACTGTGGAATCATCACATCTTCAACCAATGCGTCTTGCGTGTAACTATATTGCAGAGGCAAAACACGCACATCAATATGATTGGCAATTGCACGTTGCACCGCCGATTGCGCTTCACCTTGTGTTTGGTTGCCGTCCGTGATCAACACGATGCGCTTCTGCGTATCTTCCGGAAAAGCGGCCATCGCCAGCCCGACAGCGGCTTCGATATCCGTTCCTCTGGTGTCAATAAGGGGCTGATATTCCAGCAGTTGTATATCCGCGTTGCGGTCCGGCAAATCTTGTATCGACGCTTCTTTTCCAAAAAAGATCAATCCGGCTTTGTCGTCTTCCGGCATTTCACCCAGGCGCTGCTGAACATAGTTCAAACTGAAATGCTGCTCATCGGGGGGAATACTTTCGGAGCGGTCAATCAAAAAATACGTGGTCAGACGGTCGCCTTGATCTTGATACACAACATCCGCCAGCGCCAAGATCAACAAGACAAAAACCAAGGTACGCAGCACGAGCGTTAGGGTTTTTCGCCCATACCCCAATACACGAATGTTGCGGGCTGTATACCATAGCAGCGGCAAAAACACCAGCAACACCAAAAACCACGGTTGTAGAACTCGGATCATGAATGGATTCCTAGCCCGTTTCAGAGTTGGATAGACAGAATCTGTCGATTTTTTTCCCCCTTATTAAGAGGGGTAGGGGGGATCAAAGACGATCTCTTTCTATCGACGCGAACCTGAATTGCTCTAATGGAGTATCAATCACATAGATAGTATCAATTTTTCTCAATTTTGTCGAGAAAGCAGATGGTTTCGTTTCAGACAAAATAGGAAAAAGAAAGGTCGGATTTATTTTCTTAACATGAGAGTTTTCATAGAAGAATGGCGTACATGCAATACTCTCACTATATTTGCTTGAATTGTGAATAATATACGAAATTGCCCCTTTGATTTACCAAATAACAAGTGCCTTATTTCATCTTCAAAGTAGGGGTCTTCTGGTGCAATCGCACAACGTTGTGGCATATCTTCTAAAGTAAAAATCGCTTCCCGAATATTATAATACCATTCATAGGCATGAATAGTTGTGTGCTGCAACAGCCATTGATATTGATCTTCTATTTCTTGAGTTGCTTGTTTTGTTATTCGAACAACGTACTTCATATCTTTTTAGGTATCTGGTGTTTTTGTTGGAATGAATCAAAAAATTCATTCGCATCGGTTTCCAAACCATTCTTAACATCTTCTAATCCGCTGCGTATCCCCACAACGGATTCAGCAAAATCTATCTTGTCAATTAATGCTTGATAGGATTCAGCATCTTGGATAATCACAACATTATCATCTTCGATAGATAACAACTCAGGTTCACCCGATCTTTTCATCCGTTCAATGTGCTCTTTCATATTATTTTGAAAATCCGTAAATGAAATAGTAGGATAATCCTGCATGATACACTCCTCAGCATCTTAATATCTCACGTTACGCACTACATTATGATATGCCCATTTTTCTAATCGTTCGCTGCATC
>CAYVAZ010000127.1:0-13816 GCA_964449065.1 uncultured bacterium | reverse complement strand
TTAAATGGTTGGAGTTTTCAACTTGAATGACCCTTGTTCCTTAAAGGGAGACACAATCAAAATTAAATTGAAATGGTATTAGATATGGAATAGTTTTCTTGAATGTGATGGTCATGGGAGGGCGAGGCTCCTGCCGAGCCAGAAGTACAGTTCCATTCATAACAGGGTATTTTGGATTTCGTACTAACTGAGCGGACGTGAAACCTCAGATGCAGGGGCGCTTGGTGACCTTCCGGGGCTCCTCTAGGTATCTAGATTCCGAACAGATCAACCAAGCGCCTATGTACCTGAGGTGACTGTATTGTACACCGTAAGAATCAGATTAGGAAGAAGAAATTTCATGAAACATTATGGCTGGATTATCTGTTGTATCTATATCGTAAAATTGTTAACTGATGTTACGCAATTGATGATCTAATATTGCTGAAAAAAGGGGTTGTTAAAGACCGAATTTTCTCAATCAAACGCAAGGTCTATCGTCTTCTCCCTTTGGGAGAAGATAAGAGATGAGGGCGAAGAGAGTGATTGCTCCCTGTGATGCAATAGCGTACTGAGAGGCTTCTGTCTCCATAACCCCTCACCCCGACCCTCTCCCAGTGGGCGAGGGCGATCGTTTCAGCGATTGACAAAAATAACAAGCATATCGTAACGAATACGTAACATCCGCTGTTAAAATAAATCATGGATAAATTACTGCACAATCCACATCCGGGTGAAATTTTAAAAGAAGAATTTCTAGAACCATTGGGATTGTCACAAAATGCGTTGGCACATGCAATTGGAGTTCTTTCCAACAGAATCAATGATATCGTGCGGAGACGCTGTGGGATTACAGCGGATACTGGTTTGCGTTTGGCGCGTTATTTTGGATTGTCGGAAGGCTATTGGCTTCGGCTGCAAAACGCCTATGACATGATGGAAGCGCAGCGTGAATTTTGAGGCATTTCCGGTTTGTGAAGATTAGAATGAGGAAGTTCTGAAAGTGCAATGATTTTTTGGTCTAATTCGTCAAAAAATCCATCTGCGTGATCTTGTCCCCAATGCTCAATGGAATATTCATATTCATGAGAGTAGTCTTGCCGAAACGATTCCGTCCAAATGACTTTATAATTGCTTTTCATTTTCCTGTTTACGTTTTTCGTTGCTTTCTTGTCGAAGTTGCTGGAGTTTGGAAAGATTGACTTCCTCAAGTACTTCTCCATTTTCTTCGATTTCTTTCAGGCGTTTTTCCACAATATAGGCAAGAACCTGGCCTTCAGTTGGCTTGGAGAAAAAGTCCTTCAATGCTTCATGCACCAATTCGCTTGGATTTTGATATAAACCCGCATTCACTTTTTCATGAACCATGTTTTCTAATTTCGGCGGCAATGAAACATTAAGCGTCATAGTGATATACCTTTGTTTGATCCTCTTATCAATTTTTATGTTACTATTGATTTAATCAAAAGGCAATTTGGTCATGTTAAAATTATTTCGGCACAAAGGCAACAATGTTCTCCTCGCGGGTCGGTAACCGCAGCGGAGGTTCGAAGGGTTTGCAATGTTCTTCGATGGCATTGTGCAGCGGCGGCACCCAAAAGAACATGTGGCTGATATTCGCCAACACCAATCCAACTCTCTTATTGCGGATGTCGTCGCGCATATCCAAAAACAGCGCAATCGTGGGGTATTTCTCGCGGAATTCAGGCTTGAGGTTAAACACACGGGCAAGCTCAAATACTTGATCCGGATCATAGACAGGATTCTCACCCGGCGCGGCAAATGGGTTTCTTATCTCGTGTAAGCCGGGCAGGTCGATTTTATAATCCTCTTCTTGCTGAAAGCGTTTCCAATCGGCGTAATAGGCATGGAACAGAATAAAGAGCGAGGAAGAATTTTGAGAAAGCTTGCGTTTGGCGGCAAAGGCATAATAGGGCGGGGCGATCATCATTTTGGGCGGCGGGCATAACAGTTGTGCAAGTTTGGTAACATTTTGCATCTCTTCATGTGAGAGTTCGTAGACTTTGGCCTGCGGCCTGCCCTGCTGTTCGTAATAATAGGAATAATCAAAGAGAGTGCGCGATAGCAGCGAACTGGGTTGTAAAATCAAAGCGGGGATGACCAAAGTTGCCAGCAAAACAACCTTGCCGAGATGCAGTGGATTTTTCACCAACGCCCTGTTGGATTCAGGAAAATCACCTGTCATCAATATGGTAAGGAAAAAATAGGCCGAAAAAACCGCCACCGCCGGTTCGCCGATGGTGAAGATATATTCCACCGTTCCCCCTTTGGTGACAAAGATAATCGAGCCGAGCGAAAAGAGCCCCCACCAAACAATATAATCCTTGCCCGAAAAATCTTCGGGATGATTGGCAAGCAGCCAGATACCCGCCATCGAGGCGAACACGAATCCGCCCTCATAAAAGAGAATGTCTCCCCCTTCCGACATAAATTTCTGCAAAAAATACATCAAGGCGCCCTCAAGCGATTCGGAGGGATAGGTACCGATTTGCCGCATAAAGACGTGTTCGATGTATTGTCCATTGCTATACCACAACATGGAAATGAAAAAGAGAATTCCGGGGATGACCAATGCCAGCGTATAGCGAAGAAATATCTCCCGGTGCCGCAACCAGACAAAAAACCACTGCAATAGCACATAGGGTGCCGCGGTCATATTGATGTAACACGTGAGCATCGACGTGAACGCGGCGGCATAAACATACAAGCGTGAGTTTGGGTTTTGGATGGCGTTGAGAAACAATAGCACATTGAACGCCTGCACCAAAATAAGCAGCGGTTCCGATTGATAACCCATCGACCACCACACCCCTTCCGGCAGAAAGATGTAAATCGTTCCGGCAAGAGTTGGCAGCCAGTTGATTTGAAACAGACGGTGTGCAATGCCGAAAACGCAGCATCCCACCAACAGATGTTGGATGATTTGCCAAAGACGCACCAATCCGGCTTCGCCCCCCGATAAAGACAGGAGAAAACTGCCTAAAAATAACAGCAGGGGAGGTTGAGGACTGGGTAAATCCTTGTAGAGAATATCTCCCTCAGTCATACGCCATGAGAGGTAGAGATAATTTCCGTCACCGAAATCAACATATTTCCCATCAATCCGCAATATGGCAATGACCATATACAACAAAATAATGAGTCCAAATATGATCATTTGCATTATGGGGATTGATCCCATACTTTGACGTTGAGAATCCCCGGTATGGCCGGGGGGGATGGCTTCTTCATTTGTTAATTTGCTTGTACCGTTTGTCTTGTCCGTTACCGTTTCATCAATCCGCTTGATCACGTCTCCCGTTTTGGTTGGCATCGGATCTGCTGGGGTGCTATTGATTGTATTCATAGATAGTCCTGTTTTGATTGAATTTGAGATGAAAAAAATCTATGGACCGCATTCTAACACTTATTTTTTCTTGATTTCAGACGATAGTATTACAAAACCGCGAATTCGGTTAGATGAAATGGATCTATTAAATTACACGATTTGAAAAAATGCTATATGAGAAATGCAAACAAGTTGCTACAATACCGTATGTTTACGAAAATGACCTAAAGCAATTTCTCAGCAAAGATGCGGTAAAGAAAAAATTATAGGTCAAAAATGCTATTTTTTGATTGATTAAGAGTGGCTTTTTACTTATAATTGAAAACGTACGTAGTACTCTACCAATAAAAGTTGTGTTGGTATTATGCGGCTATATTGGCGTTTTGGAAAGTTGAATGCAGTAGATACCATTGATTTCGGTTGGTTTGTGTGTGTGGATTGATTTCATTGAAAGTATATTTTCAGTGACGGCACACTTGTTTCTAAACGATACTTATGTAAAAATAAATAGGCTACTTATGACCCAATTCAAGGGGGCTTACGGATGAGAGATCACAAAACGGTCGTACAGAAACCTTTCGTTCATATGGGTTCAATTCTGGTACGGTTAAAAACGGGAAATTTTGCAGCGTTCGGGAGAGGAGCTAACGGTCTCATGAACAAAATAAGTGTATGGGTTTTATTGGTTTTAACATTGTGGGCTTTGCCTTTGATGCCGGTAAACGCACAAGACAATGCAGCGAATGTTCGGCAGTTTTCAAATGCGGAATTTGTAAACGGTGCGGTCAGCTTGGATACGAAAGGCGCCATCCGCACGGTTTTGAACGCGACACTGGCGGCAACCGAAAATGAGTTGTTTGCCGTGGATGAAAACGGTGTGCCGGCTCAATTTAATATTTTCTTTTTTGGGTTTGATGTCTACCGCGATTTGGTTACGGTAGGCAATAACGACAGCAATGTAACCGGAGTCATCGGCTTAGACAAATTCGGCGGTGTTCACAACTTTCGCGTCAATATCGCCCCCGGTCTTATCCCAACCGGCCCTGGATTAACCGTTACATCTCCCAATTCCACCAATCCTCAATTTGATTATCAAGCCGATGTGGCCGTGTTTAATCAAAACAACCCGGATAATCTTATCACGCTTCCTTACTTCCCATTTGAAATCCCCATTGAAACGGAAAACGACGGCATCGCCCGCGATATCGAATTGGCGGTGGATTGGCGTCAAGCAACCAACGCGTTCCAAGGGTTTTATTTGTTGGATGCCTTTGCGGGTGTTCATTACGTAAACAACGCGGAAGTTCTGGACTTCTTAAATCAAAATACCGGTCAAGCCGGAAACGATCTGTTCCGCAGCATTTTCGGGTTCCGTCCCTTATACAATTCCGATTACGCCGGTGTAGACAGCGATGGAAATGTGCAAACCAAAGCCGCGCCTTTCTTCCAATTCAGTGGCGGTACGGGATTGCCAATTGCCAAAGATTTAGAAGTTATGTCACGCTTTGAAGAAGTGACCACACCAATGGTGGCCGATTCACAATCCCGTGCCGCCTTGGCTGCCAGCAACAATCTTGATGAGGCTTCCTTGTTCCAAGGCATTGAAATCAGTGAAGACCGCTTGGATCCTTCGAAATTCAACTTTACTACCAGCGTCGCCGTCACCTCCGGTTATGCTATTTTGGACGGCTTCGGTGCGGTTCACGCCATGGTTGAAGATGAAGACGGAAATCCAATTCCCGCCCCGTGGGAAAATGTTGAAACCGGCGGCGCCGACCCCAGTGTCGACGCGCCTTACTTTGCCAATCCGCCATTCGACGATGGCAATGACTTCAACATCGCAATCGATATTGAATTGATGCCGAACGGCCAAGGCTACTGTCTCTTAACCCGGTTGGGTGAGGTCTTTGTCGTGAACGCCGTTGGAACCTCGGCGGAAGACAATTTCGCCATTGTGGGAATTGAAGAAAACCTTCCTATCTTTGGTTTTGACGCAGCCCGCGACTTGGAATTGGTTGCCAATGATGAAGGAAAAATTATCGGCATGTATGTGGTTGACCGGTTTGGAACCATTCACCGCGTCGGAGAAGTTCCAAGACTCCCTGGAGACGTATTGTACTTCCGCGGCGGTTTCGCGCATGATTTAGAATTGTCTCCTTACAGAGGCCTGATCACAGCCCCTTCCGTTGACCAATAACATCTGATTGAGTAAGACATCTTTTAAAGCCGGCACAGAAAAATGTGCCGGCTTTTTTACTACCCACCCTTTTGAAATCAAGCAACTCTGATATAAACAATAGAAAACCGCAAAGAAGCGGTTTCCATCGATTGGATCAAGAGAGGAAAAGTAGTGAAAACCATGCTGAGTTGGGAACAAAAATTTGGGAAATTGTCGTTAACCTTTGACGATGTGTTGCTGCTGCCAGGATATTCCGAAGTGATTCCCGCTGAGGTGGATATTTCTACAGAATTGGTTAATGGCATTCCTCTTAATGTGCCGATCTGTTCTGCCGCGATGGATACGGTGACAGAAGCCCGGCTGGCAATCGCCCTCGCGCAAGAAGGCGGAATTGGTGTCATCCACAAGAACATGCCGGTGGATGTTCAGGCGGAACATGTCGATAAAGTTAAACGTTCGGAAAGCGGGATGATCTTAAAACCCATAACCCTCGGTCCCAACGACACCATCGCGCGCGCCAACGAATTGATGGCGGAATTTCGAATCTCCGGTGTTCCAATTACAGAAGAAGACGGAAAACTTTTGGGAATTTTAACCAACCGCGATCTTCGCTTTGCCAGAGATGAAAACGCGTTAACCAAAGAATATATGACCAGCGAAGGACTGGTGACCACATCCGAAGGAACCACGCTGGAAGACGCGGAATATGTGCTGCATAAAAACCGCATTGAAAAACTTCCGGTGGTGGATGATCGGGGCTATTTGTGTGGATTAATTACCGTAAAGGATATCGAGAAAAAACGCAAATACCCCAATGCCGCAAAAGACGATCATGGCAGGCTTCGTGTGGCCGCTGCTATTGGTGTCAGCGCATTTGAAGTCACCGAACGGGCCGGAAAACTGCTGGATGCGGGATGCGATGTGATAGTTATCGATACGGCCCACGGGCATACCTCGCGGGTGGGTGAAGCGGTGAAACGGTTTAAGAAGCAATATCCAAACAAGCCGATCGTGGCTGGCAATGTTGCAACCGGTGACGGCACGAAATTTCTGTGCGATTTGGGTGTCGATGCCGTCAAAGTGGGGATGGGGCCTGGGTCAATATGCACTACACGTGTCATCAGTGGGTCGGGGGTTCCACAGATTACCGCGGTGTATGACTGTGTTGCGGCGGCGCAAGGATATGATGTAAAAATCATTGCCGATGGCGGCATAAAAAGTTCCGGCGACGTGGCCAAAGCGCTGGCGGCCGGGGCGGATTCGGTCATGATCGGCAATTTGTTTGCCGGGACGGATGAGGCGCCCGGTGAAACCATTATCTTTGAAGGGAGAACCTTTAAGGTATACCGTGGGATGGGCTCGCTGGGGGCGATGCAAAAAGGCAGCAAAGACCGCTATGGACAAGCCGAAGTGGTGGACGAAGGCAAACTGGTACCAGAAGGCATTGAAGGCCGGGTGCCATACCGGGGCAATGTCGCTGGTTTCATTCTGCAACTTTCGGGCGGCCTCCGGGCAGGGATGGGCTATTGCGGTGTACGGAATTTGATTGAGTTTAAAAAACAAGCCCGCTTTACACAAATCACGCAAGCCAGTTTGCAGGAAAGCCACGCGCACGATGTGATTGTAACCAAAGAAGCACCTAACTACCGGTTGGGTGGGTAAACATTTCCATATAAACTCATTTGTTGAGCGGATTCATGTAACGCTTGATCAATTGTCCCATGATTACAGGATACCCCACCAAATCCTCTACACTCTTAACACAACCGAAGAGCACCGCTTTCCGGTAAATGGATACCACTCTTGAAGCAATATCTGGGAGGGCGAGGCTCCCGCCAAGCCAGAAGGACGCTTTTCTTTTACGATAATCCGGAAGAACATCGATATGAAACAATAAGAACTGGAAATGCCGCCGTTATTATTCGCGTGAATTGGCGTGTATTCGCGGTTATTCATGTACGAAGATTAGACAAGTAGATGCCCGTAGGACAGATGGGTTGCAACCATGCATGACAAAAACCGGGTATCATCGTCTTGGAATGATGGCTTGAAAGTATTTATTTTTTGATTTCTTCATACAGCCAAATCAGTGGTTTATCTTCTTCACGCATTCTTGTATAATCATCCATACGTGATGATGATAATACAAAATAAACCCTACAGAGTTTTTTCCTCTTATGATAGACACCCAACTCTATAAAAATCTCAAACAAGGATGTGTCATTCCAGCCCATCCGCTTTCCCTAACATCAGAACGAAAACTGGATGAAAAATCACAGCGGGCGCTGACAAGGTATTACCTTGACGCCGGCGCAGGAGGGGTAGCCGTTGGGGTACATACCACCCAATTCGCGATCCGTGACCCAAAAATCGGACTGCATCAACCGGTATTAGAACTGGCACAATCCACGATTGACGCATGGGAACAAAAACACACCGAAAAAAAAATCATTCGAGTCGCCGGTATTTGTGGTGATACCAAACAAGCCGTCCAAGAATCCAAATTGGCGGTAAAACATGGTTATCATATTGGACTGCTTAGCCTAAGTGCCTTTCAAGAATCCACCAATCAAACGATGATCGACCATGCTAAAGCAATTGCGGATCATATCCCTGTCATGGGATTTTACTTGCAGCCCTCCGTTGGCGGCCGCATATTAAACTATCGTTTTTGGACGAAATTTTTGGAGATTCCCAATGTTTGTTCTGTCAAGATAGCACCCTTTAACCGCTATCAAACGATTGATGTGCTGCGGGCGCTTGTGGATGTAAACCGTGAGAATGACATTGCTCTTTATACCGGAAATGATGACAACATCGTGATGGATTTACTCACCGAACACGTTTTTTACAGAGAGAAAAAGCCGGTTTCAATTCATATCGTTGGAGGTCTGTTGGGACATTGGGCGGTTTGGACCAAAAAAGCAGTTGACTTATTAAACGAAATCCATCAAATCAAGGCCTCAGGAAACACGATCCCAAAAGCGATGTTGACCCGCGCCATTCAGGTTACCGATAGCAATGCCGCTTTCTTTGATGCCGCAAACGGTTTTACCGGCTGCATCGCCGGTCTCCATGAGGTACTTTTCCGTCAAGGTATGATGTCTGGCAGATGGTGCATTGACCCGAATGAAGGTTTATCCACAGGCCAATTGCAAGAAATCGATAGAATCTATGCATCTTATCCCCATTTATGCGATGACGATTTTGTAATCAAAAACATTGAAAATTGGCTCAGTTCAATTTATTGATAAATAATAAATCTATATGTTTCAGTTATTTATATTTTTTTTTAGATTGACGGTGAAGAAAATATTCACGGAAAATCACATAGGGGAATACCCTAGAATAATTCAATGTTTGTAATCCTTTGAAAATGTTAGGATTACGTAAACATTTTGAACAATAGCACAGGAATTGAGGATAACTAACTATTTGAAAATTATTATTTTAGAACGATTAGAATTACCCTGTGTTTTTGAATAGAATATAACTATCTGGATTTAATGCGATTATAAGAATGAAACAAAATGACTGGATTTCTTGAATAAATTTTCTTGAATTTTTTTGAAGACGCTAACGCCTTTAACTTTTTTACCTTAGATGAGTTTAAATTTGCTTTTTCAAAGTCACTGGAAGATTCAGCTATTGCTTTTATCAGGATAGAGTGGTAAAACTTACTCATTGATTGATCTAAGATAAAAAAAATCAACTTGTTAGTATGCTGTGGATAAGAGTGTGGATAAACCAGAATGGTTAAATATTTCGATAGGATTACTTGCAGAATGACCAATTTCATTATCCAAACCAAGCTAAGATTGTTATTTTCAAATTTCTATTTTTTCAATCCAGTCATAAAATTATATTTTTTATTACATTGTTCTTCATTTCTGTGTTGAATTTCTAGACGTATACATACATGAAGAAACCCTTTTAAGCCTAAGGGGTTGGTTGTTCTTTCTCACGAAAGAGAAGAACAGTCTTGTCTTGCAATTTTGATATGATTTTAATGGGTATGATGGTAATGGGTAAGATTGTTATGGGATTGTGTTGTGCACGAAGAAAAAAAAGGAGGAGATTCATACTATGATTCCTATTCCTTCTGTTGTTGAAGTTTCAAACAAAGAAACGCTATGGAAATGCGCAGAAGCGGAATTACGCAGGATAATATCCGAAGAAGAAGTGGAAAACCAATTTCGTATGGTCCAAGTTCTATCTGTCAACAATGGAACCGTAAAAGTCGGGGTTCCTTCTGCCGAACGAAAACGGTATATCAATGAGAATTACCAATCCCTTTTAACCGAAATTTTTTCTTCGTTGTTGCAACGGAAAATTGCGTTGCAGGTACAAGAACATGAAATTCCGGAAAGAAGCAATGGCGTCTCACAACATGTTGTTGAACGGGAAACTCCGAATTTGGTTGTAACCAAACCGCAGAAACTTAAATTCACTCAAACACCCCTGCAATTGGATCCGTTGAACGAAAACTATACGTTTGAAACGTTTGTGATCGGTTCCAGCAATAAAATGGCCAACGCCGCGGCGGAAGCGGTCGCCGAATCACCGGCCGAATCCTACAACCCGTTATTTGTATACGGCGGTGTTGGGTTAGGAAAAACACACTTAATGCAGGCCATCGGCAATGCGGTTCTTAAAAAGCAGCCGAATAAAACCGTAGCCTATCTATCGGCAGAACAATTTGTAAACATGTTCATCGATGCCATTAAGCGCAATGAACGGTTAACGTTTCAAGCCTTGTTCCGCAATGTTGATGTATTGCTGATTGATGACATTCAATTTTTGGCCGGAAAAGAGTCCACGCAAGAAGAGTTCTTCCATACCTTCAACGCGTTGCATAACCGCAAAAAACAAATTGTTATCTCCAGCGACCGGCCCCCCAAAGACATTCCCACCATCGAAGACCGTCTGCGTTCGCGGTTTGAATGGGGACTCATCGTGGATATCGGACCGCCGGATATCGAACTGCGGATGGCGATTTTACGGAAAAAATGTGAAAATATCAAAATTGAAATCGATGATGAAGTGATTGAATTTGTCGCGAAGAAAATTAGTACATCCATCCGTGAATTGGAAGGAGCGTTACAAAAAGTGATAGCACATGCCACCTTTTCTCATGAAGCCATTAATGCAGAAATGGCAAAAGAAGTGTTGGGCGAGTTGTATGACCGTGAAGTGAAAGAAATCTCCATCGAAAAAATTCAACGGAAAGTGGCGGAAGCATTCAACATCAAACCTTCGGATATCATTGGGAAAAACCGCTCCCGCTCCATCGCGCTGCCGCGCCAGGTAGCCATGTATTTGAGCCGGACGTTAACGCGCCATTCTTTCCCGGAAATCGGCACGTTTTTTGGCAATAAAGACCATACCACTGTGTTGTTTGCCTGCAATAAAATCCAAAAAGAGATCGAGCAGGACCCCAAATTGCGCAGCAAGATTCAGCAACTGGCCGATTCGTTCAATTCGCAGTAAGCGAACGCCAAACCGGATGATCCATCCTGGATTCAGGATGTTTGATTTCAAATGGTTTGAGGGATTCTAAGGTGCTGACGGGGCAAAAGCGCCGAAAAGCCGTACTCATTTCGAGTACGGCTTTTTCACTGTGGCTAAACAAGGGTTGGATGATTGGGTTGACAATATCACGGTAAATGTGGATGACTCGCTGAAACGCTCTAGGCATTCAAACGAAGGATTCATGGTTAGCCGATTTGATTTTCCGATTTGATTTGTGTGAACAATCCTATTGAAAATGGTATAATGGAATGGATGCTGCTTGACTAAAACGCTTAATTCATAGCGATTACCTTGGAGTATTACTTCAAGCGATCCGCCTTTTTTCATTCCCCGAAGGCGGCTTTTTGCGATTCTTTGACATACTCTTGGTGGGCCATGACGGCGTCCAAATAATCCACACCCAGCGATTGGGCGATGACATTGCACTTGGCTTTTAAGATAAAGAAGATCGTTTCATCGCGGCCGGAGAGCGTTTCATAATTCGCTTGCCCTTTGGAGATGATGACGTCGGCGTTGTCATACACCAACGCAAATTCGTGGCTGGTGTTGGCAAGCACGGTCCCCAAATCACTGGTTCCGTTATCAATCACGGGAACCACTTTATCCAGGCCGGTCTCCAGCGCGTCGGTCATGGTGGCGTCGTTAAGGATCGGCCCCCGGTTCACAACGGCGGTGATTTCCAAATGCGGATAGCTGCAGATCAACTGCTCAATGAATATCTTGTCGAAAACAATCTCTCCGGCGTTATCGCAAAGGTAAGCAATGTTGACCATTTCTTCTTTGTCCCACGCAGCTTCCAGCATTTGCATAAAGCGTTCAAATTGATCAACCTTAAAGCCGTCGCCCAACACCTTGTCGATGGTTTGATGAATATCAAAATTCTCTTGGGTTCCCATATCGATAATGTTTCCACAGGCGGAAAGCAAACAGGCGGTATGAAGGGGATCTTCGCTCGCATTGATTTTAGCCTTTAAATCATCATACAAATCCAGCGCCAACCGGTTGTGTTTGCTTTTGATCTCCGCAAAAGGCTCGCTGTTGCCGCTGTGTTTTTCACCGGCGCGGATCGCCAGAAAGGATAAATCGGCAGGTGATAGATTGGGGGCGGCATGATCTAATAGGTCATTCAATTCGCGGTTTAAGGCATCCAGGCAGCCGTTTTCATTGGCGGATTGGCTTGACTGCAATCTTGACTCCAATCCCACCTGAAAAATCCGCTGTCCTTGTTTTTTGGAACACGCTATGCAATCGTGCTGAAACCGCATGAAATGACCTTTTCGTTTTTAATTCTTTTTCTTTTGCAAATCCACTAAGTTGATCCCGCAATACAATTTTTGCCCCATATCCGGGTTGGAATCGCGAATGTGGCGCCAACGCCCCGCGCGCTGATCTTCTCCGATTCGCACCGGGGTCGTGCACGTCCAACACCCGATGCTAGGATACCCCTGTTCGTGCAGCGGGTGTACAGGAACATCATGTTTGCGGTTGTATTCATTTACATCATCCATCGTCCATTCCAGGATCGGATGAATTTTGTATACATCGTTGCGCGAATCATACAACACCGGTTCCACATTCTTTCTAGCTCCGCCTTCAGAACGCATCAATCCAGAAAGCAGCGCATCAAATTTTTTGGACGCCTTTAAGTAAGGAACTTCTTTCCGCAGCCGGCAGCATTGCTGATAATCGCCATCCCGCAAATACAGTTCTCTGCCAAACTCCAAAAATTGCTCTTCCGGCGTTTTTTCCGGATAATATGTATGAATATTTAAGCCGTATTCTTCAATAAAGCGGTCCCGCAAATCCAAGGTTTCTTGAAAGTGATATTGGGTATCCACAAACATAATTTCAACATCGGTTAACCCCTTACCATACAGCATATGCATCAATACCGACGCGGTGCGCTGCATGCTGGAAAGCATACCCAATTTCGTTCCAAACGCTTTATACGCCCATTGTATGATCTCTTGAGCCGATTTGCCATTCAACTCTTGGTTTACTGCATTGATATCGTTAATCATACTCTAACTCGTTTTCGCCACCAATGTAATAATTTTTTACTTTTTCTTGTAGGGATATTCCTTATAAAGTCGTCCCTTATATTATACATTCTATATAGAATATATACAGGGTAAAGTAAGAACGGTCTGAAGCCTTGTGAAAGAAATCTTTAATTCTATAATATCCGTTTGCCCGTGATAAAGTAAAGGAAGAATGAATTATGGAATCGCAAACGATTGAATCTGTAGATATGTATGGCTTTGAGATCGAACGCTTTCAAGAGTTGTTGGAAGCGGATCGCACATACGCGTTTCAACGCTATGGCTGCACGTTGTTGTATAGTTTGCCTCCCAATAAATTATTTGAAATGAAGAAAGAGTTAGGGTGGAAAACCACCACCCCGCTTGATTATTATAATGCCGGCACCATCTTGTGTGAACAAGGCGACTTAAAGGCCGGATTGAAAGAGTTTGAAAAGGCGCTCAAAGGCGGCTGCGACCGTCCGGAGTTGTTCTTCAACATGGCTATCGTGTATGAAGAGCAAGACGATAAGAAATCGGCAAAAGAATATTTCCAAAAATATATCGATGCCGTTGAACAGTGGGAAACCATCCCCACAAGTGTGCAAGAAGAATTGGACGAAGCCCGCGAGCACATTAAAGAATTATAAACTGATGGTACGCAACGAAGAGACTGTCGTTGTTATCCCCCCTTATTAAGGGGGGGGGATCGAAGCACGCTTTCAACTACGCAAAATCCCCCGGAGCCTACGGCTC
>CAYVAZ010000126.1:13344-13857 GCA_964449065.1 uncultured bacterium | reverse complement strand
AGAAAAAAGGTCTCTTCGCCAAACTGCGCGAACGCCTCAGCAAAACCCGCGAATCCATTGTCCAAAAAACCGTTAATCTGTTTCGCTTGCGCGGCAAAATCGATGATGAGTTGATGGATGAACTCGAAGAAATGCTCATCTCCGCCGATGTAGGCTACGAAACCTCGATGGCACTCATCGGCGAACTGCGCGAACGCATCCGCCGCGAAAAGAAAGCCGAATCCTCTGATCTCCAATGGCTTACTTCTACACTCCAAAACATCGCCAGTGAGATGATCGAGTGGGGAGACCGCGATCTCAAAACCGCCGCTACCCCGCCCAGCATCTATCTCATTATCGGAGTCAACGGTGTCGGCAAAACCACCGCCATCGGCAAACTGGCGCACCGTCTCAAAGGGCAGGGCAGGTCGGTCCTGATGGTCGCGGCCGATACCTTCCGTGCCGCCGCAATTAACCAGTTAAATATATGGGCAGACCGCGCCGGGGTCGATATCGTTCCAGGCAAAGAAGGGG
>CAYVAZ010000126.1:0-13334 GCA_964449065.1 uncultured bacterium | reverse complement strand
GCTGATCCTTCCTCCGTTGTGTTTAAAGCAATGACCAAAGCCAAAGAAACCAAACCCGATTGCGTAATCATCGACACCGCCGGGCGCCTGCACACCAAATCCAATTTGATGCAGGAACTCGCCAAGATGGTCCGTGTGATTGACCGCGAGTTCCCCGGTGCCCCCCATGAAACCTTGCTGGTGCTCGATGCCTCCACCGGCCAAAACGCCCTGAAGCAAGCGCAAACCTTTATGGAATCTTGCCCAATCTCCGGCCTTATTCTCACCAAACTGGACGGCACCGCCAAAGGCGGTGTAGTCATGGCGCTCCACAAGCAATTAAAACTCCCGGTGAAATTTATCGGCGTTGGAGAGGGGATAGAAGATTTAGAACCATTCAACGCCGATGCTTTCACCAAAGCGTTATTCGCCACCGGAGAGGAGGAAAGTTAGTTTGTCTGAGTTATCATGAGTATTCTTAGAACCCTGCTTAAACTTCTTGCGTATTTCATCGGCATCGGAACCGCGATTTTTGCGCTCATCCTATACCTGTTTTGGCCGGAGCATGAATTAACATATCATCCCGGCAGTGTTGGTGTGTTGGCAAGGGCGTCAGACCGTTTGGTTGTAGGAACAGGATTTATTGTAGGCCCCCCAACGGTTGTTGTAACATGCGCTCACGTTGTGGATGACTGCACCGGGATGATTTTTACACAAATTTCTAACTTCAATGAAAAATCTCTCATGGGAAAATACCACATAGAAAACATCCCGTTATCTACAGTCAAAACCTATAAAAAACACGATATTGCGATTTTGAAACCCGCCGGTGATACCATCATTTCTAACACCCCAATCCAAATGGCTTCATTCAATACCGGTGAGGTTTCTCCCGCATGGTTAGCGGGATGGCATATCATGGATACCACCAAAATACAAATTAAGGTTAGCCGTGTCGAATATGTTGATTCAAAGGATGCAGGGGATTTTGTAGAACATACTTTTTATGGAGTCGCCAAACCGGGATATTCCGGTTCACCTGTTTTAAACGAAAAAGGAGAAGTAATAGGAATCGCAGCGAGAGCGGATAAAGAAAGCAAGAACGGCAAGCGAAATTTCTACGCTCATTCGCTTGAAGTGGTACAAGATTATTTACAGCGTTTCCCAATTGAATAGCCGGCGGGCAACAACTTCCAGCCGGTATTTCAATGGGTAGGGTGGGCTCAAAGCGAAGCGTAGCCCACCACTCGCGAAGCGAGCCTTGGGAGGGCGAGACTCCCGCCGAGCCGGAAATACAATCCGTTTCAATCAAAACATATTTGCTGATCGTATTAATAGTTTAGGGAAAAGTCATTACGGAAAATTCTGCCCAAACATGCCCCAAAACTTATCGCCAAACAACGAAGAAATCACGCCGAAAAAGCATACGATGCCCAGCATATACAAAAACAACTCCGGGCTTTCCGGAATGGTTCCTTTTAATAGCAGCCCGCGCAGTTCATCGCCGTATTGCGCCCCTAACGGGTTAATCCGCCGCGAAAACCCCACCACTGCAAGCATGATGAGTCCAAACACACAGCCAAACACAAACCGGATGATATACGTGAGCAGGTCTGTCTTGGGTTTTTTAAGAGGTCTATACGGTTTTAGGTACATGGGTTTCTTTCGAACTGATTTTACGTATTCACTACTCTATGCACTCTAATTCTAATCATTCGCTGCGTCTATCGCCCTCGCACACTGGGAGAGGGTTGGGGTGAGGGTTTATGAAGACAATACTTTTTTTGTACACGACTGAGTAGTAGGGAGCAATCGCTCTTATCGCCCTCATCTCTTATCTTCTACCAAAGGGAGAAGACGATAGACCTTGCGTTTAACTTAGAGTATTTGGCCTAAAACAAAAACCATTTTGCAAGAAGTTGTCAATCAATAATAGCGTAACGTGAGTTACTAATTGTATAGGATACCCTCAAAAAAAATTATGGCCATCGACGTTCAAACACCTTCCAAAACCGGCCGCCGAAAATAGTAGGCAAAATCCCAATAAAAAGCCAATGCAAACTACAAGTAGAATGAAATAAATAAAGACGATCTGTCGGTTTTTTACTTCATCCCGCTGACCCCTTACCCATTCACAATGGTAGATAGACTTTGAATTTGCCTATTATTCTGTACAATTAAAAATAATAAGCCAACTCTCCGAATGTGAAAGTTAATATGAATACAGCAAAAGACTGTATAGAGGCCTTCAAAAAACTCCCTCCGGAAGAAAAACAGGCTGTGATAGACTTCGTGTACTCTATCGAAGAAGAGGAATTCAAAGCCACCCAATATTCTGAAGACGATCTCGCGAAGCTCGACCGGCGGTATGAAGAGGCAAAACAGGGAATCAATGTTGAAAAGTTTTCGTCGATGGAAGAAGCGATTAAATCGTTGAAGTTAACCTAAAGCGGGTAGGGAATGTTAATAGAATTCCACAAAGAATTTCGCAAACAACTCGTCAAATTAACACCCAAACAAAAAATCGAATAGCAGATGCCTTACGATTATTTGAACAGAACTCTCACCACCCCCAACTTAGAAACCATGCCCTGCACGGCGGTCAAAAAGGCAAACGTGCGATAGCCGCTGGTGGAGATATTCGTCTGGTGTTCCGGCAAGAAGATAATTATACTTCGGTGATTTTCCTTGCAGTTTGAACTCATAATCAAGTTTATTAGAGCGTTTCAGAGTTGAATAGCCGGGGAGCATCGGCTTCGAGCCGGTGCGTGATAATGTAATTTGTGATCAGATCGTATTATTGACAATCGCTATAATAGATCCAATGTTTGAAGAGAACTTCCCCTTCTTTAGCCTGGTAGGGTTAGATGCAATGTCATTAAGATAAGCCTAAGTCCCAGGGTTAAAACCCTGGGCTATTACAGATGTCCCTTTTGGGAGAGTTTCGAATAGCCCAGCCTTTAAAGGCTGGGTGAGGAGTGTATTCCTTAACGTCCCGACATTGGGGTTAGGGGAGGGTGGATTGGATAATGTAAAAAATAACTTAACTCTCTCTTAACATCCCCATTGCATTGGGAAATAAAACGATCTATATACTACATCAAACCGCTAATCCGCTACCTTCGTTCAAACACCTTCCAAAACCGGTCGCCAAAAATAGCAGATAACATCCCAATAAAAAAGCCAACACTCACGACAAGCAGAATGAAATAAATATTGACATCAATATCTCTGTCAGCAGTCAATGCAGGCCATCCCCGCATGACATGCCGGGATACACACATCGCCCCGGCCAAACAGCCGAAAATAAACCCGCACACAAACCGCACGGCATACGTCAAAAAATCGGTCTTATGCTTTGGAATAGGCTTATATGGTTGTAATTTCATTTCATCCTCAATATTCCCCTCTAAACCTACTATACGATAAATTCGCCATTCATTTCACAGATCATACAACTTTATATTGGATTCTTCTTGCATCAAAAATGAAAAGATATAAAATAGTTCGGATCCTAACTATTTGCAGTCTAACCAAAGAAAAACCCCATGACAGAATTTACGCTGCAAGACATTCCCAAACACGAAACCCTCAAAGCGATGGTGGAACGCTACGCGGAAGTTGACCCTTCCGCCGTGGAGGCATACTTAATACTTCTCAGGGTATCGGCGGATATACTGAACGCCGCGACCGCCCGGCTAAACCGCCACGGCATCTCACCCGCGCGCTTCATGGTATTAATGCTGCTGAACATGGATCCAGAGCAGGGGCAAAAACCTTCTTTCCTCTCCGAACGGGCAGGCGTATCGCGCGCCACCATGACCGGCTTAATCACAGGGCTTGAACAAGAAGGCTATGTCCGCCGCGAGATGGATGCCGTCAACCGCCGCGAAGTGCTAACCTATCTCACCCAAAAAGGGAGAGAGTTCTTGAATGAAATTATCCCCGGTCATTTTCGCTGCATTTCCGGCCTGATGAGCGATTTATCTGTACGTGAACGCGGCCGCTTTATTAAAATGCTATATAAAATACAGGGACAAATCGGCTGGTTTAATGTCGATGATGAAGTTGAAGATCAAGGATTGAAATCGGCTTGAATGGTTTGGAGCAAAAGTAACATCAGCAACAGAACAATGGATAAAATGAATAACATTAAGAACGGCCTAACAGGTATCCTAATTAGTATCGGCCTTATTTCCTGCGCGGTGCATCCGGTGCGCGAAGAAGTGAAACTCCCCGAATTCGTCCCCGCGTTCTTCTCCGAATCCGGCGAAGAAGAACGCATTGACCGCTGGTGGGAATCCTTCGAAAGCGGTGAACTCTCCCGCGTTGTCAACATTGCGTTACAAAACAACTACGACCTAAAAACCGCTTGGGCGCGTCTAGGACAATTCGCCGCTCTCCTCAAAATCTCCGGCGCCGAACTCTACCCGCAAGTCAATCTCAACGAAGAAATCAGCCGCACCGAATCCGACCAAGGCCGCTTTTCCTCCAACACCGACCGCTTTGCCCTCAATCTATCCGCCGCCTATGAAGTCGATTTATGGAAGCGCATCGAATCGCAGCAGCAGGCCGCCGTGTTTGATTATCATGCCAACCGCGAAACCCTCGAATCCACCGCATTGGCCCTATCCGCTTTGGTGACCGAACGCTGGTTGTTTATCGTTGAACAAAAAGCCCAACTCGCTCTACTGAACGAACAACTGAAATCCAGCCAAACCTTTCTCGAGCTCAACGAACTGCGCTTTAGCCAGGGCAGGGCAACCGCCGTTGATGTCTACCAGCAGCGCGGCCAGTTGGCATCCGTAGAATCACAATTCCCCATCATTGAATCCAATATCGAAGTCTTTGAAAACCAACTCTCGCTTCTTCTCGGTGAAACTCCGGAATACAACATAGAAAACATCCCCTCCCAATTGCCCGATATGCCGCCAATTCCTCAAACAGGTGTTCCGGGAGACGTGTTGATGCAGCGCCCGGATGTGCGGTCTTTACACCACCAAATCGTCGCGGCCGATTACCGCGTCGCCTCAGCCATCGCCGACCGTTACCCTACCCTTCGGCTGACCGGCCAGGCGGGCTTTCAAACCGGCCGTATCGAAGACGTTTTTGATGACACGCTATGGAACATCGCCGCCGGAATCGTAACCCCCATCATCGACGGCGAACG
This sequence comes from uncultured bacterium, assembly GCA_964449065.1. GTDB lineage: Bacteria > Hinthialibacterota > Hinthialibacteria > Hinthialibacterales > Hinthialibacteraceae > CAYVAZ01. Next base: position 8,185 of record CAYVAZ010000126.1, on the reverse strand, counting down.
CCGTAAAGCCGAAATCGAACGGAACAAAGCCATTTGGCGGGAACGACTCTTCCAATACCAAGAAACCGTCTTAACCGCGCTGCACGAAATCGAAAACGCCATCATTCAAGAGCGCAAACAAAAAGAACGGGTGGATGCTATTCAAAATCAATTGAATGTCGCCCGGCAAACACTAACCGAATCGCAATCCCGTTTTTTAAACGGGTTAAGTGATTTTTTACCGGTTTTAACGGCGCTAATTGAAACGCAGCGTTTGGAACGCCAATTGCTAAGCGACCGGCGGGATTTACTGATATTTCGGGTAGACTTATACGAAGCCCTGGGCGGGACATGGATGAGCCAATTAAAGCACTCCGATGATCCAATGCAGATTACCCAAAAGGATGAATCCGTATGAAATTTGTCAAACTCTTGTTGAAAATCCTGTTCCCGGTCGCGGTGCTGAGCGGCGCCGGTTTCGCCGCATGGTATATGGTCATCAACCGCCCGGTGCCCGCCAAAGAAAACATCTCCGAACCGGAAATCCCCGTGCAGGTTATCTCCGCCGAACGAGGCGATTATGAAGTGGTAATCGAAGGCAGCGGTGAAGTTCGTCCCGCAAAACAGATTATGCTGCAAGCGCAAGTCAGCGGTGAAGTGATCGATATCCATCCCAATTTAATCCCGGGCGGCATCTTTCAAAAAGGAGAGGTTCTGCTGCGGATCGATCCCCGGGATTTTCAATATATTGTTGACCAATTGAACGAACGGGTCGAACTAGCCCAAATGCGTTTGGAAGAAGAAGAAGGAAGACAAACCGTCGCCAAACGCGAATGGGAACTGCTTGGCAAGGAACTCGAAACCACAAAAGCCGGACGCTCTCTCGCATTGCGGGAACCGCACATCCGGTCCGCCAAAGCGGCATTAAAATCCGCCCACAGTGCGCTGAAAGACGCCAAGTTGGACTTAGAGCGCACCGAAATCACAGCCCCCTTCAACTGCTGGGTATTGAACGAAAACGTCGATGTCGGCCAGGTTGTCAATCCGCAAACCCAAATCGCCACTCTAGTCGGTACTGACAAGTACTGGGTGGATACCAAAATCGAATCCGAAGATTTGCCTTATGTCTTTGTGCCGGGACTGAACGGCGATGAGTCCTCTGAAGTCGAGGTCATCTACGATGCCGGCCCGTTGCGCTATGAATACACAGGAACAACGGTTCGTTTGTTAGGTGATATGAGCAACGCCGGCCGTATGGTACGCGTTTTGATTGAAGTCGAAGATCCTTTGGGGATGAAAAAAAATCACAACGAAGAAAACGTACCCATGTTCTTAAACTCGTTTGTGAATACCCATATCAAAGGCAAAACGCTTCAAGATGTATTTTTAATCCCAAGAGTGGCCATTCGTGAAGGCAACCGCGTTTGGATTCGCAACCAGGAAGGCCGCTTGGAAATCCAAGAAGTGGAAATCATCCGTAAACGCAAAGAGGATGTCTTGGTTTCCAGCGGCATGAAAGAAGGGCAGCAAATCGTCACCAGCATCTTAGCAACCCCGCTGCCGGGTATCAAACTGGCGGTCGAAGAATCCGAAGAGAGCGGTTTAGGTTCTGTCGAAGTGGTCGACGCCAATTAGGAGACATGCAATGCGGGCAACCATAACCGAAAAAGGGCCGATCGCCTGGATGGCGAAAAACCATGTCGCCGCCAACCTGCTCATGCTGATCTTCATCATCGGCGGCTGTATCATGATCAACCAGGTCCGCCAAGAAGTCTTCCCGGAAGTGGAACTCGATATCATCAACGTCGCCGTTCCATACCCCGGTGCCGGCCCCGCCGAAGTGGAACAAGGAATCTTACTCGCGATCGAAGAAGAAGTTCGCGGCCTCGATGGCATCAAACAAGTCAATTCCACCGCCTTTGAAGGCGCTGGTTCCGTTAATATCGAACTGCTCAATTCCGCCGACCCCAACAAATTGCTGCAAGATGTCAAAAACAATATCGACAGCATTCAATCCTTCCCGGAAGATGCGGAACGCCCCATCGTCAGCTTGCTCACCAACCGCTTTCGGGTCATCTCGTTGGTGCTTGCCGGTGACCTGCCGGAATACGTCTTACGGCAACTGGGCAATCAAGTCCGTGATGAATTGCTCAACAAACCGGAAATCACATTTGTCGAAATCAACGGCATCCGCGATTTGGAAATCAGCGTGGAAGTGCCTCAAGAAAATCTGCGCGCCTACAACCTGCGTTTGGGCGATATCGCCCACGAAATCAACCGAACCGCGATTGAACTCCCCGCCGGAGGCGTGAAAACCAAATCGGGTGAAGTGCTGCTGCGTACCGCCGAACGCAGAGATTACGGCAGCGAGTTCCAAAACATCCCGGTCAAAACCCTGCCGGACGGCACCGATGTGCGCCTGGAAGACATTGCAACCATTACCGATGGATTTCGCGAGTCGGATGTCGCCTTGTTTTACAACGGAAAACCCGCTGTTTCTATTGATGTGTTTCGCATGGGCGATGAGAAACCAATTGCCATTTCCAATGCGGTAAAACAACACATGAAAGAACTACAGCAAAAACTTCCCGCCAATGTGGAAGTCGGCTACTGGTTCGATGCCTCGGAAATGTACAACGACCGGATCGATTTGCTGGTGCGCAACCTCTCTATCGGTTTGGCGCTGGTTCTGCTTCTTCTGGGGTTGTTCTTGGAAATTCGCCTGGCCTTTTGGGTCACCCTGGGTATCCCAATCTCCATCATCGGGACGTTCATGTTTCTTCCGGGACTCGGCGTCTCCATTAACATGATTTCCCTATTCGCCTTTATCGTAACACTGGGCATCATCGTCGATGACGCCATCGTCGTGGGCGAAAATATTTACGAATACCGCAAACAAGGCTTTACTCCGCTGGCGGCCGCGATTAAAGGCGCACAGGAAATCGCCATGCCCATCACCTTTTCTATCTTAACCAACATCGTTGCGTTTATGCCGTTGTTGTTTATCCCCGGTGTCTCCGGCAAGTTTTGGAGCGTTATTCCTTTAACCGTCATCGTCGTGTTTATTATTTCTTGGGTCGAGTCTTTATTTATCCTGCCCTCGCACATGGCCAGCATGGGCATGCCCAGAAAAAAAGGTTTCATCGCGATCATTGATCAGAATCAGCAAAAAATCAGCCGGATCTTGGATTGGATTATCGCCAAAATCTATCAGCCGATGGTGGCTTATGCCATCAAAAACCGCTACTCCACTTTGGCATTGGGATTGGCGACTGTGGTATTCACCGGCGGTTTGGTTGCGGGCGGCTTGGTAAAATTCACCTTCTTCCCCAAAGTCGATAGCGACAACGTCACCGCCGATGCGGTGCTTCCCTTCGGCAGCCCGATAGAAGAAACCCGAAAGGTGAAAGAAAAACTCTTGCAAACCGCCAATGCTATCGTCGAAGAGTACGGTGGAAACTCTGTCACACGAGGAACTCTATCCGCGACCGGCTTCTTAATCGGTAACCGGAGCCCAACCGGCAGAGGTGGGGACGGTTCCTCCAACAGCCATCTGGCTACTGCCGAAGTGTATTTCATCCCTTCTGGAGAACGTGATTTTACCGCCTCACAATTCGCGAACGAATGGCGCGAACGCATGGGGAACATGTCCAATCTGGAATCGCTAACCTTCAGTTACAGCACCGGGCCGGGTACCGGTTCACCCATTGAAGTTCAGCTCAGCCACAACAACATCAATATCCTCAAACAAGCCGGCGCGGATTTAGCCAACGAAATCGAGGCCTTTGCCGGGGTGGAAGACATCGACGACGGCTACGAAGAAGGAAAACCGCAATTCGACCTCACCCTCAAAGAAGAAGCCCGCAGCATGGGGATCACTGCCGCCGATTTGGCCGCACAAGTTCGCAACTCGTTTTATGGCGCGCGCGCCTTCCGCCAGCAGCGCGGCCGCGATGAAGTATGGGTCATGGTCAAACTGCCCGAACAAGAACGTACCTCCGAGCATGACATCGAAGACCTCCTCATTCGCACGCCGGATGGCAAAGAAATCCCCCTCATGGAAGCCGCCGAAGTCAAACGCGGTAGAGCCTATACCGAAATTCAGCGCACCGACGGCAGACGGGTTGTTACCGTTACGGCGGATGTTGACGATAAAGTCGCCAATGCTGAAGAAATTATGGCTTCCATAAAAGAAAACATTATCCCGGATTTGCAGCAGCGCTATCAAAATCTCGGCGTCTCTTATGAAGGCCAGCAGCGCGAGCGGCAGGAATCCACCGCGAGCATGATCACCGGCTTTCTTTTTGTGCTGATTGTTATTTTCGCCATGCTGGCGATTCCGTTTAAGAGCTACATCCAGCCGCTGGTGGTGATGAGCGCCATCCCCTTCGGCATGGTCGGCGCGGTTTGGGGACACATGATTATGGGCTATGACCTCAGTCTCATCAGTGTAATGGGATTGGTCGCCCTGACCGGGGTGATTGTGAACGATTCTCTCGTGATGGTCGTGACCGCAAACACAGCCCGGGAGAAAGGCGAAAGCACCCTCCAATCCATCATCTTGGCCAGCACCCGCCGTTTCCGCCCCATCATCCTCACCTCCATCACCACCTTCGCCGGGTTGGCGCCGATGATCTTCGAAACCTCAACACAAGCCCGCTTCTTAATCCCAATGGCCCTTTCACTCGGTTACGGAATCTTATTCGGAACGTTTATCATTCTGTTCATCGTCCCGTCGCTTTATATGATTATTGATGATATCGTGTGGCTCTTCGCGTCCTTCTTCCGTTTCATTTTCAGGCTATATTCTAGCGAAGAATCCCAAGCAAAAGCGTAGGTTGATCTATGCCGCTTCAGCACACAATCCGGCGATCCATGGCATCTTCAACCCGTCTATTTTTTCAAAAGCATCCCGTCCTGGTCAACACCGCCCTTGCTGTGTTTTCCCTTTTGATTACCTCTCTGCTTTTGGAGTTTTCGTTTCGCTGGTGCCTTTGGTTGATCAAACCGCGACTCTACTCGGAATTGATTGCCTATCAACAAATCGCCCGGTCTGATCATTCCGCTTTGCGTTTTCAGCCGCACCCGTACACCTCTTTTACCCGTGCCGATACGCGATTTGATAAACAAGGAATTCACATCGGAGAAAACAAATTCACCTTTCAAAAACCAAACAACACGATTCGCATTGCAAGTCTTGGCGGTTCAACCACAATGAACCAGCATCCCATTCATCTCAAACGCTTTTTGGAATATGACTTTGGAAACACAAATTATGAATCAATGGATTTCGGCTGCGACAGTTGGACTTCCCAGGAATCGCTCATCAATTATCTGGTGCGGGTGAAATCCTTTTCACCGGATGTCATCCTCTTGCATCACAGCGTGAACGATGTCCCCCCGAGACTCTGGGGCGAATTTAAACCCGATTACACCAACTTCCGCACTACATGGCACAATCAAACCGGATGGCTGCTGCAAGGGCTTTCCCGTTACAACTTGCTGGTCAATGGAATTTTATTCTTCAAAGGAAATTTACCTTTCGCCGATCAGAATTATATCATTCGCCCCCTCCCTCCCTACGAGAAACGAAAGCAAGCCGCGCCGCAATCCATCCAAACCTTCAAACGCAACATCGACACGCTGGTGTCCTTGGCGCAAGCAAGTGGAACGCGGGTGATCCTTGCCCCGGTGAATTACCACCCCGAACAAATCAACAAAATGGAAGCGGGAATCATGGATGAACACCGCCAATTCCTTCTGCAATACGCCGCCAAGAACAATCTGGCCTGTGTGGATACCAAGTGGATATTGATGGAAAACCGGGATTGGTTTCTGGATTCCGTACACTTGAATCCACCCGGCATATTCATGAATACTCAATTGTTTACCGCAGCCGTTCGCGATTTACTGCGCGGATACTCGGACGTTGTATTAATCGATGGCTCCATTCAGCAAAAGCGGATTCAACTCTATAACGAACGCTGGATTCCAAAGCGGCGAATCCAATTGACATGGGCGATGGATTCTGCAAAACCCTCGGAATATCATATTTATGTGAAAGAAGTTGACTCAAATGAACCCCGCTTTTTGGCAAACGTGAGGAATACAAAACATCAAACGGTTGATTGGTATCAAAACAATCCCACAATATCTTCGGATTTCCAAACAGGGCCGAAACTCGGCACAGATTACCGCTTTCAAGTATTCGCCATTGGGGGTGAACAACCGTATCCAACCGTCGGCCCTACGATTGAAAAAGGGGTATTTGAAATCCACGACAGAATCGTATTTCAGGAAGCGCCAAGTCTCGATTAGGTGTATATGTTCAAGTCATGACAACCGGTAAACAAAATCCAAAACTGGTGAAAAACCACCCTATCCTGGTCAATGTTGCTTTGGCACTATTTTCCACACTGCTGACGGTAGTTGTGATCGAAATCGGTGTGCGCTTGTATGTCCGCATTGCCTATCCACAGCTGTATGCGGAAATCTCAACCTATTTGGAAAAAGTGCGCTTGGATGAATCCGGCATGATCTTTCAACCGCATCCTTATATGGCCTTTACACGCAGCGATACTCATTATGGGGATAAAGGAATCCATATATTCGACAAGCATTTTACCTTTAACAAACCCAAAAACACCATACGGATCGCCTGCATTGGTGGTTCAACGACTCACAACACGCACCCCCGCTTAATGGACGAATATTTAGAACGCGATTTCAACGGCCAACAGTATGAAGTGCTCGATTTCGGCTGTGCCAGTTGGACCTCGCAGGAATCGCTCATCAACTACACCCTTCGCGTTCAGGATTTTCAACCCGACTTTGTCCTGATCCATCACGGTGTAAATGATATCCGTCCCCGAATTTACCAAGATTATTTTGTGGATTACTCTCACTTCCGCACCGCATGGAAAGATCAAACCGGGTTCATTCTGCGTTTTTTCGCCTGCTACAGTTTCACCGTCAACAGCATTTTGTATATGAAAGGCACGACCCCGTTCGATATTCAAAACTACGTGAGTAAACAATTGCCTGTCACGGAAGTAAATGTCAATCCGCCCGATTCAACCCTGCATGTGTTTCAACGCAACATCGATTCAATGGTGACCTTGGCGCAAGCCGGCGGGGCTTCGGTGATTTTGGCGCCCATCAGTTATCATCCCGAATGGATGTCGGAAATGGAAACCAACATGCTTAAGCAGCATAGCCGTTTTTTATTGGAATACGCTGAGGAGCACCAACTCCCTGTTATCGATACAAGGTCGCTATTTCAAGACAAGTTGGAATGGTTTGCCGACAAAGTACATTTGCGGCTGCCTGGCATTTACACAAATTCAATGCTGTTTTCCACCATCATTCGCGATCAATTGCGCGGATACTCTGAAGTGTTGAATGAGCAAGGGGAAATCGTGCCGGAACCGATACGGCTGTATGATCAATCGTGGAAACCGGTTCGGCAAATCCGCTTAAAATGGGGGCTGCATATCCCCAACACCAACGAATACCACGTATATTTTCGTGAGGCGGGATCGAACGAATCGTTTTTCCTGGCCGGGACCAAAAACAACGATACCCATACATTGGAATGGAAAGAAGGAAACCCGCTTCTCAACGAACGCTTTCAAAACGGGCCGGAATTGGGAAAAGACTACTGGTTCCACGTCTATGCCATTGGCGGCTCGCATCCCTATCCCAGCGTGGGCCACAAACCCGAAAAAGGCGCGTTTGAAGTCGATGACCGTATTTTGTTTGTGAGAAATAATACCACTTCAAATAAATAATGACTGATAAGCGCGGCGTAAGCCCAGCGAAAGGGGGATGTTAAGTATTCAATATGCAACCAATCTCAAATTGCTTGGGTATAAAAACGAACAATAATGCTTAAATGTTTCAATGAACCAAGAAATATATCCGCGCCTGACATGGTCGCCTTCGAGAATGAAAATAGTTCAGTTGGGTATGCTGGGCACATAGCGAAGCGCGACCTTCCCCCACGTAGCTGCCCTGCACTTAGATACGCGATATCTTATCCTCCAAGTTTGGGGGAGACACAGAGGGGGTTGTGAAGAACGCAATCCCTTCGTTTATAATACCAAGATGTAAGTAAAAAGTGAGTGATCTTTCACGCAATCATACGGGATCATGAAACTGTAGGGTGGGCTCAAAGCGAAGCGTAGCCCACCATGACCATCTCTGC
>CAYVAZ010000125.1:0-13867 GCA_964449065.1 uncultured bacterium | reverse complement strand
GTTTTCACGCGGCGGTCTTTCTTTAGATCCTCATATTGCGTATAGGGTATGTTCCCGGTAGGAACATCCAAATGATAGATGCTGGATAGCACCAGTTGCAGCGGGCTGCCTTTTGCCCCTACCACCATATCAAATAAGGTGCTTTCGGAGGTAAAGGCTTCTTCTGTCTCACGGTGCAAAGTGAGGACGGTACAGATTAACGCGCTGCCCAGCATCACACCCGCGATGGTTAGAACCGTCACCAAAAAGCGCTGCCACAAATACCGCCAAGCGATACGCAACAGACTCATGCGGCGGCCTCCTTCAATGGCTGATGGCTAACCAAATGGCGGCAATCAAACTGATGGGGCAGTTTGGCGGCCAGTTCCAAGTCGTGAGTGACCATAAGCAGGGTGCAGTTTTCCTCGCGGCAGATGGTGAGCAGCAATTCAAAAATATCGCTGCCGGTGCGCGGGTCAAGCGCGCCGGTGGGTTCATCCGCCAAAAGAATTGCGGGGCGGTTGGCGATAGCACGGGCGATGGCAACCCGCTGGCGCTCTCCAACGGATAAGCGTGAAGGCTTTTGATGGATGCGGTGCTCCAGCCCGACTTCGTTTAACACGGTCTCCGCACGCTCTTTGCGTTCTTTACTGGATATCCCTCTGCCGAAGCGCATTCCGATGAGCACATTTTCGATAGCAGAAAAACCTTCCAGCAGATTAAAACTTTGATAAATGAATCCGGTGTTCTTTCCCCGAAAGAGGTCGCGTTTGTAATTTGACATGGACGCGATATCTTGGCCGAGAACTTCCACCTTGCCTTGCGAGGGCAGCAATAAACCCGACGCCAAATTCAACAGCGTGGATTTGCCGCAACCGCTCGGGCCGGTCAACGCCCAAAGGTCGCCTTTGGAGGCGTGAAAATCCTGCAAGGTAAAAACAACGCGGTCTTTGCCGCTGATTCCGACATCCAAGCGGCAGTCTTGAAAATGGATGACTCTAGCGTTTTCTGTATTCATATTGATTTAGTGATTGTGTCCTTCACCGTCTTCATGATCATCATGATCGTGCCCTTCATGATCGCCATGATCATCGCCTTCGTGATCATCATGGTCGTGCACATGAGGCATCCCCGCCGCTTCCATCAATTTCACCACGACCGAGTGAATCGCATGAACGCGGTCGGCCAATTCTTCCGGAGGTAAATTTCCCGGATCATCGACAATCAAATCGGTTAAATCCTGTTGCAGCACTTTTACTTGTTCCGGCTGCTTCACATTGTCCGGCGGTGCGCCTTCCGCGACCAGTTTGGCCGCACTCATCAGTTCCACGGCTTTTTCTTTCAAAGACTCTACATCGTTATTGTTAGCAAATTGTAAAGCGGTTTCAGAATATTCATCCAAAACGCGCAATTTGGCCCATACCACCTCATCTTCAGTGACTTGTTCCGTCTCCATTCCACAACCAAGAATAAATACGGAAGAAAAAATCGCAACTAAGATGTGAAATCCCGGAATCGTTTTCATGGTTCTCCTCTTTCATAACAAAACTTTAATGATAATCGATTCTTAATAATGCTTGTTTTTATCAATTTGTCAATTTTAGAAAAAAGCCTGAAGAAGGTCTCCAGGCTTTTTGTCTATAAAGTACTCGCGATTTTTTTCCGCATATCTTCAAAGGTTATGGCTCCAATGGCACAGGCAATTTATTGCCGCCGACGGGAGAGTCACTCTGCATTTTCTTCCACTCGGCTTCGGTGATTTTTATCTCGACTTCGGCATCTTCGCGGGCCTTTTGCAAGAATTCTTGTACGGATTGCTGTTCTTTTTGCTGCATTAGGTGTTCTTTAATTTTGGGTTTGATTTCTTCAAACGGCACGGTCGATGCTACTTTTTTATCCGTCACTTTGATAAGGTGATAGCCGAATTGAGTCTCAACAATATCACTAACTTCGCCTACCGGCATTGTAAATGCTACTTTTTCAAACGGTGGAACCATTTGGCCTTTGCCGAAAAAGTTCAAATCACCGCCGCGTTCGCCGGAGGGGCCTTCGGAATATTTTTTCGCGGCATCGGAAAACGTAATTTCTTCATCTTCAATTTCTTTGGCGATGCCATTCAATTTGGCTTTCACCTGAACTTTTTCTTCATCCGTGGCTTCTTCACCGGATTTTAAGAGAATATGGCTGGCTCGAACTTGTTCCGGCTGTTGCATCTGGGCTTTGTTTTGTTCATAAAACGCTTTCATTTCTTCTTCGGTAGGAGGAGCGGGGTCCTCCGTTTTCGCATCGATGACCACTTGCATTTGCAGTTGGCTGCTAAGCATATCGCGCAATTTTTCTTCCGATAATCCTTGCTGAGAAAGGGCATTGTTAAACGCTTCTTCGTTGGGAAAATTTTGTTTAAGTTGCGCTATTTGCTGATCGATTTGGTCTTTTTGAACTTCGATATTTTCTTCTTCCGCAATCTTTTGAAGTGCGGCACGATTAATAATATTGTCTACCGCGGGCTGAAACAATGCAACTTCTTTTTGAGCCATCTGCTGTGGGTTGAGTTGGCCTCTAAACTGTTGCGCCACTTTGTTGATTTCCTCCAATACATCACTTACCGTGTAGGATTGGCCTTCTACAGTAATTACAACCGGGTCGCCGCCGGCGTTTTCTTCTTGTGCAGCGGCAGGGGATTGCCAAACCAGCGCAATACTTGTTAAGATAAAACTTGTTAAGATAAAAACTGACAGGAACATGCGAGACAAAAACATAATATTGATCTCCTTTTGAAATTAAATTGTGAGAAAAACCAAGCGCCTTACTGAGTGGATCAATGAACGTATCAAAGAGTCAACACTACAAAAGAAATCGAGGTTGATTCATAGGAATAACGTAACAAAAAATTGGAATAAATCAACATGCCTAAAAGATTGAAGGATACAAACATGACCAACAGCCCAACACACTTATCCAGAAGACAGTTTGTAAAAACAGCAGGATCAGCGCTTTGTGCCGGATCGTTGATGATTCACACATCCAAAACAAGCCGCGCGGATTCCACGCCCAATTTGCTATTTGCCATTGCGGATGATTGGTCTTTTCCCCATGCTTCCATTTATGGCACCTCAGGAATCAACACGCCCGCGTTTGACCGTATTGCCAATGAGGGATGTTTGTTTACTCACGCGTATGCCGCGGCGCCGCAGTGTTCGCCCAATCGAGCTTCTATCCTAACCGGGCGGAATATATGGCAAAATGAAGAAGCCGGAACCCATGCGAGCTATTTCCCCAAAAAATTCCCGGTTTTTACCGGCCAACTTGAGAACAATGGATACGTTATCGGCACAACGGGTAAACCATGGGGGCCGGGGAATTGGAGAGGGGCCGGTTGGGAACGAAATCCTGCCGGACCGGATTATAACGAGAAAAAAATTGAAGGCGGCACACCGGAAGGCATTCGCAACACGGATTATGCGGCGAATTTCGAGCACTTTTTAACCCGTCGGCCGGATGATCAGCCCTTCTTTTTCTGGTACGGTTCCAGCGAACCGCACCGGTCATACAAAAAAGGGATCGGCCTGGAAATGGGCAAAAAATTAGAGGACGCTCAGGTGCCGTCTTTCTTGCCGGATACGCCGGAAATCCGCAGCGATATATTAGACTATTACGTTGAGGTCGAGTGGTACGATCAGCACTTGCAGCGTATTCTCACAGCTTTGGAAGAAGCGGGAGAGTTGGATAATACGCTGATCATTGCCACCAGCGATAATGGAATGCCCTTCCCCCGCGCGAAAGCGAACCTGTACGATTTCGGGACGCACATGCCGCTCGCCGTCCGTTGGGGAGACCAAGTAAAAGGCGGACGGGTAATTGACGATTTGATTTCGTCCATAGATTTTGCCCCGACCTATTTAGAAGCCGCCGGAGTGGATATCCCGGCAAGCATGTCGGGGAAGAGTTTATTGGATGTGTTGCAGTCCAATCAGGAAGGGTGGGTGGATACAGAGCGCCAATATGCCTATAGCGGCAGAGAACGCCACACCGATGCCCGCTATGATAATTTGGGATATCCCGCCCGCGCGATCTACAATCAAGAGTACGCCTATATCCGCAATCTAAAGCCCAACCGCTGGCCCGCCGGGGACCCACCCAACTACCATGATATTGACGAATGCCCATCTAAAACGTTTTTGCTTGAGAATCAGCACGATCCGAAAATCGGACCGTTTTTTGAACTGGCGGTTGGAAAGCATCCGCAAGAGGAACTATACAACGTTAATCAAGACCCCGGCTGCATAAACAATCTTGCCAACGATCCGGATTATTCCCACATCAAAACGGAATTATACTCTCAACTGCGCCGGACATTGCGGGAGCAGAATGACCCGCGTATCGTGGGCAGCGAGATTTTTGACAGTTACCCGCGCTTTAGCCCAACCCGCCCCTATTTGGGTGGCTTTCATGAGCGGGGAGAATACAATCCAAAGTACCGGTAGGAGATTATCTTTTTTTCATAAGAGTATGGGATTTCATATCTTGCGGTCTGGATATTTCTTACTATCATATACCGTTGTTCATAAAACAAGGTTTTTCATGCCGGAGTGGTGGAATTGGTAGACGCGCCGGATTCAAAATCCGGTTCCCTTCGGGGAGTGAGGGTTCGATTCCCTCCTCCGGCATATTTTCCTCCACCAACCCAGCCTTATATTCCATTACACAGCTATGCATACTCTGCCATCCTATTTTCATTCGGTATACCATCCAACCATCACATCCAGATCAACCGTATCCAACAAAAGCGCGGAGGTTATTTGACAATCAGTTTGCTGTGCTGATGGCGCAATATGCTCTCCACTAACTTGATTAACAAATCAAATTCCTTTTGTATATTAATCATAAAATCAGCGCAGCTGCCAATATGATGACTGTGCGGGGAAATTTCATTTCGCTGGTAGAAACAAATGATTAATAGCGACACGCCCGTATTCCGCAATTGTTGGATGGTGGCACTTCCTTTACCGTCCTGCAAATCATAATCTACGATTACGATAGGAGGATTAAGCGCTTGTGTTTGCTGCATGATTTCCGTATGCGTAGAGCAAAATACAATATCCACCAAATCTTTCAGCAAGCTGAATTGCTTGGACAAATTTCTTTGTAATTCTATAGAAGAAGACCCAATAATCAATTTCATACAAAACCCCTGTGACCGAACCGGAATGGATTCTGATTATTTGCTTTCAAGAGCCGTTACCGGTCCCATCATCTTTACAATGGGACCGTTCATGTTTCCGTGATTGCCTATTTGGCAAAAGAGGGTTTTGGGTGCGGCAGAATCAAACGCTTAATCAACGAGGCCCAATTAGACAAACGTTGAATTCCCTGTTTAAGCCCCTTGGCTGAATTGACGGATTGAGTTCGTATATCTTCTATGATGGATAAAACAGAAGGTTGTTCCAATGGACGCATGATCGAATGAGACACATGATATTGCTGCAACCGTTGGGATTCTTCTTCATCTATTTTTGTGTGCAGGGTGATCAGTTTTGACGGAGAAATTTTATCTTGTAATAACCATACCAAATGCCCCGGGTTTTTAATGGTTTCATTTTGAGCGATTAAATACAAGTCAAACGGCTCTTCTGATACCATCTTCCAAAAGCGTATATCGCTTTTTGCCTTGTGTAGGGTAATATCTTGACCGGAAAGAATGGAGTCAAGGATGAGCGTTTCTTGCTCCGATAATCCGGTATATGCGAGGCGCAATGGTTTTGTTGGGATAGAGTTTTGCATGTCAGACTCCTCGATATTTGAATATAATTTAAGTTTATGGAATGCTTGAGTAAAAACCAAATTCGGCAGCGCTCACTGTAATTTTTTATGCCGCGGTTGGCTATTTTTTACTCCAAGCGAAATTCCGAAACACCCGCTGCTTATGATAGAGATATAAACGATTCCCGCGGCATACAGCGAAACTTTTAACCTTGGACGAATGAATCAGATCAAATCTCATTCGTATCATTCCCTTGAGATTCGTGAAATAATTATCTTGGTATTTTTGAAAAAAGAATGATTTTTTTACGCTCACCTTTGATAGAGAATTCCTGTATTCTGTTTGCAATGTCATTGACTTAGCACTCTTAAACGTATTTGTTTTTGTAATACGTGGTCACAACCCCTCTGTGTCTCCCCCAAACTTGGGGGAGAAAAGGCGTTGCTTTTTCAGGCTAATTCCTTAAGTCAATGGCATTGATTCTGTTTGGGGTGGAGTAAATACGATGGCGAATCCAAAAGGGGTTGTTGTTGAAGACGAGATTGAACCGCGGGAAAACTTGATTGATCAGCTTGAATTGTAACAGGTCAGCGATATGAAGTGCATTATCAAAAAATCGAATCGATTTTCTCATTCCTCCCCCAATGAAATGGGGGAGGTTAGGTGGGGGTTAAACGCTCAGTGCTTCAAACCCTCCCCGAACCCCTCCCACCTTTGGGAGGGGAAATTTCTCTTCGAGCGGCTGACTTATTACCTTGAATTTAAAGACTTCGAAGTTGCCGTTTATTCGAGCGGTGAGGAATTTGCCCCTCATCCGTATTTTTTTAATTAGCTGAACAGGATTTTAAAGGTATAGTACACGTTTTTCAGTATTTCATTTTCCACTGTAATGATTCCTTCAATATCCGTCCACCAATCTTTCGGAGTAACATGCCTTCCCTCCGCGGGGACGATCAAAACCGATATACCGGTATTTTGCGTAAAGTGGTCTAAGGTCCATTTGGCACGGCGGGATTGAAACAAGCCGGGCACAACAATCGCTTTGTTGTAATCCCGTTCCAGCAGCCATTCGCGGATATAGCGGGCTTCTTCGTATGTGCTGTAAAAAGGCTCCTCGCTCCAATATATCTTTTCTTCATCGATCCCATCCATATAAAATACCGATTGGCATTCCAGGCTTTCCATGTTGATTAAATCGCGGTCCATAACCTCTTCTTCGGCTTCTTTCGGGAGGGTGATCATGATTTGGCCCGCATAACCTTGCTGTACCAATTCAACCGCTTTAGCCGCGCGTATGGCTCCGCCGCCGCCCAGAACAATAATCACATCGCAATTCACCGGTTGATCCCGGTGCACCAAATAGGATGCCATGCCCTGCATAATGGGGTAGCGGAAGCTATAAAGCGCGAGTATCAGAATCAGCAATGAGACACAGAGAAAAACACGCCGTTTCCAGCGTGTTTTAAATTGAGGCCGCATTCCGTTTGTGTGGTTTTGAGTTGTACCGATTTTCGATTTCAATTCGTCCATACTTTATGCGTTGAGGTGGCGGTTCATTCGATCGATGGCTTCATCAATTTCTTTGGGGGTTTTAAATCCAATTACTACCGCGTCCACAAAATCCAACCCCATGACATACTTAAAGGATGCTTCACGTGCCTGCGGAGAAGTAAAGTCGCCGTTGCCGATAATTTTCATCCCCACAACACCGATGCCCGCATCATGAACTTTTTTTACGCCGGCTGCCGCTTGGTTGTGATAGGGAGTGCCATCTTCCATCCAATCACCGGTTGGTCCGTCCATTTTGGTTCCGTTGTGATTGATGCGCAGCTGAGATGTATCCAGCCAATCGCAGCCGGGCATAGCAGCGAGGGGGTCGAGTCCGTGAACCGAGGCCCCTTGCGCACGCAAAATCTCTTTGCTTTTCGCTTCAGAAAGTCCATCACAAAGGCGCTCTAAATCCTTGGGCCAGGTTTTGGTGCGGGCGCAATGAAGCAAGAAGGTATCGAAATAATCGCTATTGCATTCTTTGCGAAACCGGTCGATGGTTTGGGAAACATTCTGAGAGGGATCAATTTTTATTTTGGTTTGCAAAACATACGTATCCCGGTCTATGCCGTTTAAGGCTTCGCGCAGCATCTCATGCATACCGCCGTAATTATCGGCGGTATCAAAAAAGCGAATCCCCCGGTCATAGGCATAGCGAACCAAATACGTAAAACGCTTTTGCCCTAACTCACGCTGCACTCTGCCGCCATTGCTGCCGGTTCCGAATCCCAAGCGGGTTACGTTTATCCCGGAACGGCCCAGGGTTACCCAATCGGTAGCGTAACGCTTTTGAACCGGGGCCGCAACAACGGATGAACCACCGGCAGCCAAACCGGCTGTAATCGCGCTTTGTTTTAGAAAGGTTCTACGGTTATAATGAGCCATTTGTTTTTCCCAAGAAATGAATATTTATGCCTTCCACAAAGTAAATTATGCCATAAACGAATTTAAATGTATACTGAAGACAATGTATACTGAAAACAATGTATATGGAAAATAGAAACCGAAAGAAAGTTCTTTTACCGGAAAAGCCATTTTGGCTTGGATCACGCTTCTTTTTGTTGGGGGTTTTCATTGGATTGTTGATTTTCGGAGGCTTGAATTTTGGTATCAAGCCACTTGGATCCGCGTTTAAAGATGGTGGTCAATTTTTCGATCAGTTCTTTGTCTCCGCCCGATTTTGGCTGGACGGAATCCGGCGTTAACAGGGCCGCGATAAACATTTTTTCGTTGGGATCATTCGCGGAAGGGTTCAGCAACTTAACGGCCTGCATAAATTTGGCGACAGTCTTGCGGGGTCCTTTTTTAAAGGGGTCTTCGATTTCTTCATTATGCAGAAGAGAATCGTTTAAGTGTTTCATAATTCCCTTTTGCGTTCCGACCGCGGTTAGGGGAGCGACTTCTTTGCCATCTTTGGGAATGTCCACTTCCACTTCATATTTTTGCACGATTTCTTCTGATTTCATTTGCCGTTCCGATGATCCGCCAAACATGCCCTTCCGTTCTTTGATGGTCGGAACTTTCCCGCCGCTTCGTTCTTTCACGCGGGTTTTGAAGATGTCCATCACATAGCGGGATTCCAAATCCAAACCGGCGGATTTCATGGCTTTAACCAGCGCCAATAATTTATTACCGGGAAAGTAGCGTTTCAGTTGATGGCTGCCGAATGCGTATTCACCTACTTTCTCTAAAAATTCATTCAGGGCTTCGGTCAAGCTATTGACCAATTCATTGTCGCTTTTGCCAATCGTGCCGAGGCTTTCTATTTCGTAATCAGTGGAACCACCGGCTAAAGAGTCAATATCGCCTGCCTTACGCAGTTCGCGTTTGATTTTATCCGCGTCTTTTAAATTCTCCCGAACAGCGATACGCTTTTCGAGTTCCGCTTTGAGATTTTTGTTGGCATCGTTGTTCTTCATTAAAGTATCAAGCCTCTTAATATTTGATACTCAACCCAGTTCATAATAATAAAATTATTGGAGACTTCAAATCTTAAATTATATTAGAAAGTATATAAACTCATAGAGTTTCAACTACACCATTTTTTGAAGTCTAACTGTTTTGTATGTTTTTATAGCTAATCAGAAGAAAGTTATCTGCTTTTGAACATAAAATATTTTACCGTATAAAAGCAGCTATACATTTCTTTACATCGAAAGAAGTTCACTGTGAATTTAAGACAACCTTCTATTTTAGGCGGAAACCCATTGGCTAGCCCCGCGTTACCATTTGCCCGCCCTGTGTTGCCATCTATAAAAGCCATGGAAACACGCTATGCAGAAATTCTTTCCCGCGGCATGGTGACCAACGGTACTTATTTAGAACAATTCGAACAATGCATTCAAACTCATTTACAGGTGAAACACGCAGTTGCCGTATCCAGTTGTACCACTGGGCTGGTGCTGGCCATGCAATCGCTGTCTTTGCCCAAAGAGGCGGAAGTAATTTTGCCCAGTTTTACCTTTATGGCATCTGCCATTGCCCCGGTTTGGAACGGGCACCGGATTCAATTCGCCGATATAGACAAAGAAATGTTTACCATTTCACCCTCGTCTGTTGAGCAGACCCTAACGCCTCAAACAGCCGCCATTGTAGCTGTACCTATTTTCGGCAATCCGGTAGCCATACCTGAGCTAAAAATGATTGCGGAGCGGCAGAATTTAAAAATGTTGTTCGATTCCGCACATGGTTTTGGAACGCTGCAAAATGGAGTGCCAATTGGCGGCAACGGCGAGGCCGAAGTGTTTAGCCTGTCTCCCACAAAATTGCTGATTGCGGGAGAGGGCGGAATTGTGGCGACGAATCATGATGAAGTGGCGCGGCATGTTCGGTGGGGAAGGAATTACGGCAATCCCGGAAACTACGATTCGCTGTTTTGCGGGATGAATGCCCGCATGAGCGAGTTTCATGCAATCTGCGCGCTAGAGTCGCTGAATATGCTTGAAGAAGCAGCCGCGCGGCGAAACCGGATTGTGGATTCTATCAAAGAACGCTTATCCAATTTGCCGGGAATTAAATTTCAAAAGGTCAATCCAAATGACCGGTGTTCCTATAAAGATTTTTCGATTGTAATTGACGATGAATTCGGGCTGCCGCGGGATGTGGTAAAACGAGCTCTTGAAGAAGAAGGAATATCGACCCGCGTGTATTTTTCACCAACCCTGCACAAAATGACCGCCTATAAACATTATGCCGAACCGAATATACACGAACGCTTGCCCAATACGCTCTGGCTGGAAGAGCGTATCCTCACATTGCCTCTCTATTCGGATATGACAGAAAGCGAAGCCTCCATTGTTTGCGAAGCGTTGGAATGCATTCATCACCATAGAGATGAAATAAAAAAACAATCCGTTTAATCAACCGTAAACAAAAATCCGCTAGGGTGAGAGATATTCAGTTGGCAATTCGTTCTTGTTTGCTTATTTACGCTTTTCTGGCAGTCAAAGTTTGCTATATTGAATAAACACACGATTAATTTCAAAGAATGGAAAGGGGTATATCGATGCAAAAAATCAGTATGTATATTGGATTGGGCGTTTTGTTGGTTCTTTCGGGGGTGTTTGCCATGCAGTCTTACACCCATTGTCAAATTCCCTGCGGAATTTACGGCGATGAAACCCGTTTTACGATGATGTTGGAGCATTGCGACACCATCGAAAAATCCATGAACCAAATCGAGGAACTCATGGAAAACGAACAGCCGAACGCTAACCAGGTTGTACGCTGGGTCACCAACAAAGAACAGCATGCCGATGAGTTAACACATATTGTTACCTTCTACTTCTTGGCACAACGCATTAAGCCCACCGAAGGCGACGGCAAAGAAAAGTATTTGAGCCAGTTGGAAATGCTGCACCACATGATTGTTACCGCCATGAAATGCAAGCAAACCACCGATACCGAAAATGTGGATAAATTGCGTGAATTGGTTGGCGACTTCAAAGAATCCTACTTCGAGAAGTAAACGGAATTCAATCAAACATGAAAAAAGGTTCCCAGCGATCGGGAACCTTTTTTTAAAAAATACGGTCTCAAAAAATGATGCATCCACAATCTCCCTCAATATAATCTATTCTCCGTGCACAAATCTGGAGGGTAAAATGTGGGAAAAATTTGGAATGATATTCGAACGAATACGGTAAAGAACGGATGGGCTGAAGCTGTGGAGGAGTATCCATTTTGGTACGAAGAAAATCAAAAGAATTGACGCACCGGCTGGAAGCCGATTCTCCCCGTGCATGATTTCTTTTTCTCCTATTATGGAATATGTACGGAGAGCAACAAATATGTTGGTGGAAGTTAGGTGGGGGGGTAATTAACAATCAGATCTCGTTTGCTGTTTGCAATATCTTATGAATCAAAGTTTTTGAAATTCGGAAGTTTGTTTGTTCTATCTTTTTCAGGATGGACTTGATCGATTGAAGATAGCCAAGATTTTTGGCAGTGACCAACACACCAAGTGATCCTGTTATGCGAAGCCCCAATTCTCTGGCGATTTTTCTTCCTTTTGTTTCATCAACGATCAAAAGAGAATCGCTGTATTCAGTAGCCAATGCAATACTCGACGCCTCTCCCATATCAAGAAGGCTGTATAGTTCTGCATGACTTTTTGCCTTTGGATTGATGATTTTGATCCATTTTGGTACCGGTCGATTGAATTCCTTTGCAACCGAATTCGTTATGAGGATGTTTCCATACACCTTTCTTAGAAGTTCCAGTTCGCCGATTTTTGCAAACAGGATCAGGCAACTAGCATCAGAGACTGTGACTTTCGGCATTTTTTATATCTTCATCCAGCTCATCCGGGGAATGATTGATTAGTGGAACGTTATAATCAGCAAGCAAATCCATAAATGATTCCTTGGTGTGTTCCGCCAATTCCGCTGCTTGTCCGAGAGACAATTTTCCCCTCTCATACAATTTCGAAGCAAGAGCCATTTTGGCTTCCTGGTCATCTATATCTGTATTGGATGGTAAATTGATGGTTAAAGTTTTCATGTAGAATTTCTCAATTTATGCTTCAACAGTGTATTCAACGAATCAGAAAATCCTCTAATCAATTTTACTTTGTGTTGACTTTCTTTATACCAATGCTATTTAGGATTATCGGGAAAGAAAGGCGCTAAGTCTTTCTTTCGTTGAGGCTTATTGCCGCGCTAATGTGACAATCCTAATTGTAAATGGTATTACAACAAACAATTCTATAAACCCATTGTTCATTTCATACCGATGGGCAAGATACGGACTTGCCCATCATTTATTCTACGAATATTTATTCCAACTTCACTTTGATGGGCGAAGCCAACTCTTGATACTTTTGATCCACATCGGAACGTGAAATTTCATGATCGGCTGTAATCCACCAGCGGTAGCGTAATACCAAATCGTTATTCTTGTTGAGGGTGAATGGGATAAACTCGCCGAAGCGCCCGTATAAGCGTTCCGAAAACCGGGCATCATCGGGGTTGGCAGGATCGGTTAGGTACGCGACATTATATTGGCGCTCTTGAATTGGGAATTGCAAACAGTTCCAGGGTAAATCTTTATAATCATCGCCGTTAAACTGTTGATCCGCGGGCAAGTCTTTGTATTGTTCCGGCCGCAGATAGCGGGTCGCTTTTTCGTTTTCCGCCACATATTGCGAAGCGCGGAATTGCACACCGGCATGCTGCCGGTCTCCATCCAATTCAATTCGACCCCGCAACGAATGGAGCCTTGTGGTCAGTTGGATCAACCGTTGATCATGCGGTTGCGCAAAGACACGCAGCGTGCGGCGTTCGCGCAGGAATGTTTCGCCTTCTCTATCGTTCCAGTCGATAAGGACTGTGTGTCCGCCCATGACCGGTCCCCAAAATTCTTTCGCCACGCGGTTGTGCTCGGAATGCTCTCCATTGCTGGCGTGCCAAATGTCATACACTTCGCCGCCGACCCGGCATTTGCTGTAACCGGCATATATACCGCGGTGGTGTGAGTATCTTCCGCCCGCGCCTTTGGTGATTGGTCTACGCCCGTCGGGGTCATACACATGATGGAAGGGCTTTTTGGTTTCTTCCACATTCGTCGTGTCGTATGGCGTATGCATATATGTTAAAACGGGTTGCCCATCAAACAGTAAATCCATCATATCCAAAGGCGTGTTATCGACATCTTTCCAAAGAAACATTCCGTTGCTGCTGTCTTTATCCAGTTGAATTTGATACTCAGCCGATTGCCCCTTGTTTAGGTGATCGACAATCCACCATACGCGGATGCTGCCGTCCTGCATGGCTTCTACTTGAGCGGGCTGCCAGTTGCCGGTAGGGCCTTTGACGCTGACACTGGTATTTTCGTTGGCACGGGTTCCGGATATCTGTACGGAGACCGGCGTATTCATCCTTTCATATTGACCCGCGTCAACGCTGACACTGTAGGTTTCGGCATAAAGTGAAAGAGAGAAGAGACAAATTGAAATGACAGAAATAAAAAGCGTTTTCATTTTTTCCTCCAATAATTAGAATAAAAGCCCTTTGATTTGATGCTATCAGTGTAACGGTATTTCAGAACGTATTATAGGATGGCAAAAAACGAAGAGGAAAG
>CAYVAZ010000124.1:0-13876 GCA_964449065.1 uncultured bacterium | reverse complement strand
CAACGAAACGCCTTGTCTTTATTCGCGTGTATTGGCGTTCATTCGCGGTTGCATTAATTCTGTTTACGATTCTCCAGCATTACCCTAAAGCATTGGATACCTCCATTGCAACACCGATAATCAAAAACACTTCCTCTTTTAACAATAACTTCCTATCAAGATTGTTATAATATCTTTGCATTCGTAGTGCTCACCAAATAAATTTAACCGCGAATTCACGCGAATGAACGCGAATATTTGGTTGTCTCACGCTGTTCTTCTTATCAATCCTACCGGCTTATGAAATACTCTTCTTTTTCATCAACGAAACGCCTTGTCTTTATTCGCGTGTATTGGCGTTCATTCGCGGTTGCATTTATTTTGTACAAACAAATCTCTGCCATTCTAAATGGCTATCCCCAAAATTGATGATTAATCCAACAGGCATTTTTGTCGCCTTTAAGTAATTCAATATTTGAGCCTCTTCTATCTCCGATATCCTTCTGATTGCTTTAATTTCAAGAATAATTTGTTGAAAGCAAACGAAATCAGCAATATATTCTTTTTGTAATTCTTTTCCTTTGTAATGGATTTGTATATGTTTCTGTTCCTCAAATGGTATATCTCTTTCTCTAAATTCCACAGCCAGTGCTTCTTGATAAACCGCTTCTAGAAAGCCACACCCTAAAATATTGGATACCTCCATTGCAGCACCGATAATCAAAAACACTTCCTCTTTTAACAACAACTCTCTATCAAGATTGTTATAAGATCTTCGCATTCGTAGTGCTCACCAAAAAAAATTAACCGCGAATTCACGCGAATGAACGCGAATATTTGGTTGTCTCGCGCTGTTCTTCTTATCAAACCTACCGGCTTATGAAATACTCTTTCTTTTCATCAACGGAACGCCTTGTCTTTATTCGCGTGTATTGGCGTTCATTCGCGGTTGCATTAATTCTTTTTTCGATTCGCCAGCATCACCCTAAAACATTGGATACCTTCATTGCTGCGCCGATGATCATCCTCTTTTAACAACAACTCTCTATCAAGATTGTTATAAGATCTTTGCATTCGTAGTGCTCACCATAAAAAATTAACCGCGAATTCACGCGAATGAACGCGAATATTTGGTTGTCTCGCGCTGTTCTTCTTATCAAACCTACCGGCTTATGAAATACTCTTTCTTTTCATCAACGGAACGCCTTGTCTTTATTCGCGTGTATTGGCGTTCATTCGCGGTTGCATTAATTCTTTTTTCGATTCGCCAGCATCAGGTCCAAGAAGCGGTCAAAGTGATGCGCGGCGTCGTGCGGCCCCGGCGATGCTTCCGGGTGATACTGCACCGAAAAGCATTTCATCTCTTCGCATTCCAGCCCCTGGCATGTGTTATCATTCAGGTTGATGTAGGATTCTTTCACATTGCCGGGTAAACTTTTTGAATCAATCGCGAACCCGTGATTCTGTGAGGTAATATCGACTTTTCCGGTCGCCAATTCTTTTACGGGTTGATTCGCGCCCCGGTGTCCAAACTTCAATTTGTATGTTTTGCCCCCAAGGGCTAACCCCAAAATTTGATGCCCTAAGCAGATGCCAAAGATCGGCTTTTTCCCCAATAATTTTTTGACCGTCTCTACCGCGTAATCAACCGGTTCCGGGTCGCCCGGCCCGTTTGACATAAAAATACCGTCGGGATCATCCGCCAGAATTTCTTCCGCGCTGGTACCGGCGGGGACAATCTTGACTTGGCAGCCGCGTTCGGTTAAATGCCTCAAAATATTATGTTTTACCCCATAATCAAACGCGGTAACCTTAAGCGGTTCATCGTTGTTTCGTTTAAACTTGGGTGATTGATGATATACATGCAGCCGGTCATCCCACCCGTAAACCTTCTCGCAGGTGTTTGTCTTCACCAAATCCAGACCGGCCATCGACGGAATCTTTTCCACCTTTTCTTTCAGTTCCGCTTCACTGCAATCGGCGGTGGTAATCACACCACGCATAACCCCAACGTTCCGCAGTTTGCGTACCAAAGCACGGGTATCAATACCCAAAATGCCGACCACACCTTGTATCTTCATCCACTCTTCCAACGAAGTCTTGCAGCGCCAGTTGCTGGGGATCAGCGATAATTCTTTGATGATGAATCCCGCCGCTTGTATCCGGGTCGATTCCATATCTTCATCATTGACGCCATAGTTTCCGATAAGGGGATAAGTCATCGTCACCAGCTGTCCGGAATACGAGGGATCTGTCAGGATTTCCTGATATCCGGTCATGGAAGTGTTAAAAACCACTTCTCCTCCCGTTTCGCCGGCAGCCCCGAACGATTGTCCGTGATAGAGTGTTCCGTCTTCCAATACGAGTGTGGCGGGATTGCGTGGAGTTAGTTTTAAGAAAAATTCGGCCATATTGTTTTGATAGGTTCACAAAGAGTTTTTTTAGGATCATCCAACTGCAAAGACATCTAACCCATACGATTTGAATGAGTTACAACAATTCATACATTTGCATCATATATACTGTTTGATTATTACGGGGAATAAGCTTTTGTCAACGCCATAATGATCCGGCCTTTGCCCGAAAATGTCTTGGGCATGTAAAACCGCTTCAATGAAATAATATGCGGTGTGCGGTACCGGCTGGAAGCCGATGCTCCCCTTTTATGGAGGAATCACACAGAATTTATTTGAATCCGTATAAACACAATAATAGGAGCATCTTTGAGATAAAACGAAGTTTCTTTAGCTTTTCTCTTTCCACTCTTTGTCCAGCCGTTTTGCCAGGGAAATATCTTCAAACTTATCCGGATTGTTCAACACATAATCCAAAATCTCGCGGGCGTTTTTATGATCCCCAAAATGCCTGTGAATCTTGGCGACTTTTGCAAAACTATGGGCATCATTCGCGTTATTTTTTAAATAAACATCATACAAGAGAATCGCGCGGTTCTTTTCCCCCAGCTGTACATACACATTGGCAAGTAAATCACGGGCCTCTTTGTTGTGAAAATCATGATCTAATACACTGCCATATAATTCAGCCGCGTTTTCGAATTCTCCACATGCCTCGAGCTGCTGACCGATTGCCAAAGAGGTTTCACCCTGATTCAAAAATAGATTCAAATTTCTGTCTACAATGGTCCCCGCATGTTCACACTTATTTTGATCCAAATAATACTTCACCAGTTCCACTGTTACTTCCGGATTCGGCGGTGTATGAACACCCGCGTGTTGAAAATGCTTCACGGCAAACTCTTTTTGGCCTTCTTTCCATAAAGCCGTACCGAGTTCCGCGTGTTCTTTCTCCGACAAGTTTTCTTTTGGATGCAGCAATGTATCCGCCATCACTTCGTTTCCTTGCCGCAATGCCGCCAAACCGCGGTAAAAGCGAATCATGGGGTTTTCCGGGGCAAATTGCTCTGCCCGCAGCAGCAGCCGTTCCGCCGTATTCACTTCATCCCGGCGCAAGGCGGCCTTGGCTAAGATCAGCAGCGCCTTGGGATCGTAGCCCACCCCGCTCGGCAGATCCTCCGCGAAAGTCTGGATATCCTGCCCGCTAAAATAGGCATGATAGGCATAAGCCAATGGCTCTTCGATTCGCTCGTCTTCGCTCCACTTTTTAAAGGGGCTTTCCGCTTCTTCCTGCCCACTCTCCAGCAAAAATTCCGCGTAAGACAATAAAACAGATGCAGGGGAATTCTCTGCCTGAATGGCTTTCCTATATTCACTCCGCGCTTGTTCAATCTCTCCGGTTTGAGAATAAGCCTTTGCACGTAGCGCATGAATATACCATGTACCGCTGTCCATATTCCGGATGAGTTTTAGGGTTTCTTTAGCTTGACCGTTTTGTAATTGATGTTCCGCCAAAACAAATAAGACCGCCGGATCATTCGGATTCAGTTCCCGCGCTTTTTCTAATATGTTGACTTTCTTTTCTTCATCTTCTAATACACGGGCATAATAGGCCTGCACATTGGCATCTTGGGGATAATTTTCGGCGGTTTGTTGATAGTGTTCCAAAAGCCGCTGTTCGGCGCCGGCTTGCCGCAGTAGATTTTGAAACCGGATATGGCTGCCTAAACTGTGGTCTTCCGTTACAAACGGATTGATATCATTCGCCGTCTGTACCGCTTTCAAGACCTGCTGATTGGTATAAAAACCATGCAGCCATTGATCTTTCCACGCTGGCAGTTGCAGCAGACACCATGCAATAAGCAGTGCTAATAAAGCAATCGCCAGGATTTTCAGACTGCTCTTCCCCTCTTTAAAGCCCATGATTTTCTCCATACTGTGTTATTTCGGTATGTTTCACAAAGATGTATACCCAACGGATAAACAAATGACAAGTTATGCTGAAAGTTTCTCTGACAGAAGATTTTTTACGATTCGCCGGTCTAGTACTCTGTCAGTCAAAAAATGACGGCTGGCTATTCGTTGTTTCCCCCCTTGTTAAGGGGGGCTAGGGGGGATCGACCCACGTCATTTAATCGTTGATACTGTACTCGAAAAAAGTTGTCCAAACAATGTTTTTTGGGAGGGCGAGGCTCCCGCCGAGCCAGAAGTACGGATTCACATAAAATTAAGAGCCAAACTATCCCTACGCTTTGAGAAAAAATAAACCGAGCCTTTATTGGCGTGCATTCGCGTTTATTCGCGGTTTAAAAAAGCGGATGAATACATTCAATCCTTAATCAAGCACGAGCCCTTGGGAGGGCAAGGCTCCCGCCGAGCCGGAAGTACGCTTCATTCCAATCCGAACGTATTGTTGGCAACACCGCTATAAATAACGAAAACGCCCCAAATGGGCACTCTGACATAACACAGGGCCACACACTGTTAATAGTTGTGGGTAAACCTTAGCAGGCTTGGGAGGGGAAATCTCTCTTCAAACGGCTGACCTATTACAAAAACATTATCCAAACTATCGAAAATATGTTATAACATGATTAACTCTTTTTACAATTACAATACGTTTACAATAGGGGAGGCATAACCATGAAGGGGTTTACTTTAATTGAATTGCTGATTGTCGTCGCCATTATCGGGATTCTGGCAGCCATTGCGGTACCGAACTTTTTAAGCGCGCAGGTACGGGCGAAAGTCGCCCGGTCTCAGGCGGATTTAAAAACGCTGGAACAAGCCATCCTGCAATATATGTTCGATGCCAACGACAACCCGCCGCATTCTCACGACCTCAATCAAAACTGGTGGCTCACCACGCCGGTCGCATACCTCAACGGCTTTTTATATGACCCGTTTCAAGATATTGCCGAAGCCAAAAGCCTTTTCGGCGACAACTCGCGCATCGGCTTTTCCAAAAGGCAATACCACTGGGACCCATGGGACCTGCGCTATCACGGCGGACTCACTCCCCGCTATTTCGATTCTTCCATCAATCCCGATTTCGGCCCGCGGCAACAATCCATCGGCCTGATTTTTGGCCACGGCCCCACCACATCCTACAAAGGGCAAAGCACATTGGACTGGCATCCCTACGATTTATCTAATGGTGTATATAGCATCGGTGTGATCCGGCGCTATGTCCCCGGACGGCCCAAAGTGGATTTCCCCATGCCTTGAAGAAGATAAGAATAGCAATGAAGGATTGTGAGATTAGTTGTAAATCGCGCCGTCAATGGCGATCAATGAACCGGTCGAATACAAGCCGTTGGATGGTGAATACACGTTGGGAATTTGGTAGGTTTTATCGATCAAAAAGGTTCGTGGTCCGAAGTGCTTGGAAGGCCCGATCGACTGTAGCGCGAATCCGGGATTGCGCAATTGTTTTCCGGCAATGTTTACCAGGAGAGGATCGCTTCGATGCTTAGCCCGGTCCTGTTCAAAAAACGCGGATAAATAATGGTTGCGAAATGGAATATAATCAAAATACGCGTTGGGATTCTTCACAACCGCACCCTCTTGGTTCACCACCGTCTTTGAAAAGGGGTCGCTCGCCACTTCTAAGTCCGATAAATAAATGATCGGGCTGGTTAAATACAAAAAACTTCTCCCCCGGATGGGGTTGTATGGAATCAGTTTGCCTTGGTCGATTTGATAATGCGAGATGGAATACGAAAGCGCCCGAAAGTTTGAGTAGGTTTTAACTATATCCGTCCGCACTTTGGCATTCTTAAAGTTGGGAATCGCAATCACAGCCAATATACCGATGATCCCAATGGTCACGATTAATTCGACCAAAGAAAATCCGCTTCGGGTTGACCGCTTATGGTATGTAGAAGTAATCTTGTTCATGATCAAATAATGGATTCAACAATCCAACCGTTTTGAAATCCATTCACTCTACCACAGATTCGATTGAATTGTCTATATCCTTTTCATCCTCGCCCATCTTTTTCTATTGTAACTCCAACATCTTTTCTATGCGAGTAAAATTTTACCGGCAAAACAAGTGCTGTCGTATAATTTTTCTTACCCATTCATTTAATTGATCTTACACGCTGTCTTCCACAAATATCTCCGGTCATTTCAGCGCTAGATTTTCCTGCACTTTCGATATAACGTCTTACAAATGAACTCTAATTTAAACAGAAAATTAACCATGTTTGACATCGAAAATCAAGAACTCCTTCGCGCTTATTTGATAGAAAATAACCGCATTTCGGCAAATGAACCTATCAAATTTCATGTGTTGGAAGGCGGGGTTTCCAACCGCACGGTTCTCTTGAACTTTCCCAACGGCGACGACTGGGTGCTCAAACAAGCGCTGGAAAAACTTCGGGTACAAGTCGATTGGTTTTGCAGTCCCAAACGCGTGCACCGCGAAGCGCTGGGGATACGTTGGCTGCAAGAACTCGCGCCAAAAGGCTCAACCGTACCTCTGATATTTGAAGACCATGACCACCACATCATCGCCATGAAAGCGGTACCCCAACCCCATCAAAATTGGAAAGAGATGCTGCTGAACGGAGAAATTATCCCCGATCATTTTGTGCAATTCGCTCGTCTTCTTGCCAATATACACATACAATCCTTCCAAAAACGAGATGAACTTTCCCGAATCTTCGATGACAAAACCTTTTTTGAGCAATTGCGCTTAGAACCATTTTATGAATACCCGGCATCCTATATTGAAAGCGCCCAACCCTTTTTAATGTCATTAATCCAAGAAACCCGCTCGCTCCACAAAACCCTCGTCCACGGCGACTACAGCCCGAAAAACATCTTGGTTCACCAGAATCAATTGATCTTGCTCGATCATGAGGTCATCCATTTCGGCGACCCCGCCTTTGATATTGGATTCTCGATGGCACACTTGCTGAGCAAAGCGCACGCTCTGCCGCCGCACCGAACCCGGTTCGGCAATGCCGCGGTAATGTATTGGAAAACCTATCTCGAATTGGTAAACCGAATTTGGGATGCTCACATGGAAGCGCGTTGTGTACGGCACACTTTGGGATGCTTATTGGCCCGTGCGGCAGGCAGATCGACGATGAATTATTTCACACCCAAGCATAAAGATACACAAAAAAATCTAAGCGTCTCATTCATGCAAAACCCGCCTGCGGAAATGCATGAGTTGATCAACCAATTTGTGAATGGACTGAATCATGACATGTAAGATAAAAACTATCCAAGCCTACGAAATCCTAGACAGCCGCGGCAGACCCACACTTCTAACACGCTGCGAATTGCGAAGCGGAGCGGTGGCGCAGGCATCGGTCCCCTCCGGCGCTTCGACGGGATTATCTGAGGCCCATGAACTCCGCGACGGCGATCATTCACGCTACCGCGGCAAAGGCTGTCTCCAAGCGGTGGAAAACGTCAACACGGCAATCCAACAAGCCATCGTCAACAAACCGTTATCCCATCAACACGAACTCGACCATTTATTACTTGAATTGGATGGAACGGAACACAAATCCCGCCTGGGCGCCAACGCGATATTATCTGTTTCACTCGCCTTTGCCCGTGCCGCCTCGGTTCAAGATAATACCCCCTTATATCAACATTTTGCCGCCATGATTGACGCAAAGGCCGAAACCCTTCCCCGCCCGACGATCAACCTGTTCAGTGGGGGCAAACATGCCGGTTTTCAAGTCCCGATTCAAGACGTGTTGGTGGTGCCTCTTTCCGCCCCTACCATTGAGGAGTGTTTAGCCGTCACCTATGGAATCTATCACACCGCTGCGGATTTGTGTTTGAAGAAATACGATATGCGCTTGCTTACCGCCGATGAAGGCGGTTTGGCCCCGCGATTCCTCTCTGCCGGTCAAATGCTGCAAGATGCCGTGGAGGCCATCGAAAAAGCCGGCTACGAACCAGGTACCGATGTCGCGTTGGCAGTCGATGTCGCTTCCAGCCACTTCTATAGCGATGGCTATTACAAAATCGGCAAAGAAATCTTAAACAGCACCGATATGATCGCCTACCTGGATGGTTGGACAAAACACTTCCCCATCGTAAGCATCGAAGACGGACTGGCGGAAGAAGACTGGGAGCATTGGCCGATATTAAATGAACGCATCGGAGAAAAGGTTCTTGTTCTGGGCGATGATCTGCTCTGCACCAATCCCAACCGAATTCAACACGCCATCGACACGCAAGCCGCCAATGCGTTACTGTTAAAAGTGAATCAAATCGGCACATTGACGGAAGCCGCCCAAGCGCTGCAACTCGCCAAACGCGCGGGATGGCAGGTCACCATCAGCGCCCGCAGCGGCGAAACCGAAGACGACTGGCTGGCCGATTTAGCCGTCGGATGGAGCGGCAACCAAATTAAAGTCGGCTCGATCACCCAATCCGAACGCCTCGCCAAATACAACCGGCTTTTAGTCATTGAAAAAGACGCGCAATTCACCCTGCAAACATGAGATTGAATTTGCTAAGCAAGAATTATTAGAATTCCTCCTTTTGTACAATTCACATCCGCTTAATTTCCGGTACAATCCCATAAACAGTAGAACAAGGGAGAAAACATGGCCGACTGGTTTGAAAGTTTAGAAATCGATCCGCAAAACAAGGGCAACAAAAAGAAACCCGATTTGCAGCAACTCAACATTCACTGGAAAAAAGTTCTTCCGATCGCGATCATTGTGTTTGTAATCCTCTTGTTTATCGCGTTCCGCCCGTGGTTTACGGTGCAACCGCAGCAGCGCGGGGTGGTGCTGTTTTTAGGGAAATACGACCGCACCACAGGGCCGGGGTTCCATTTTCGCTATCCCTATCCCATTGAAGAGGTATTCACTCCCAATGTGACCCGCATGTACTCCATCGAAATCGGCTTCCGCTCCGGTGGGAGCAATACCCAGCGAATGGTGCAAGACGAAGCACGCATGTTAACCGGCGATGAGAATGTCATTGAATCGCAGATGATCGTGCGCTATCAGATCGACCCCGCACAACCGGAAAACTATCTGTTTAACGTTGTCGGCGTCGAAGACACACTGAAAGACATCGCCGAATCCGCCGAACGGCAGGTCATCGGCGACAACGCCATCGACGCGGCCTTAACAGAAGGACGAAATGAAATTCAAACCAACATCAAAGAAATCATTCAAAAAATCTCCAACCGCTATGTAATGGGAATCTTGATCGACGAAGTGCAACTGCTAACCACACAGCCGCCCGGACCGGTCGAACCCGCGTTTAATGATGTCGTCAACGCGCGCGAAGACAAAAACCGCTTCATCAATCAGGCTGAGGCCTACAAAAACGAACAAATCCCCCAAGCCGAAGGGGTTGTGCAAAAAACCCTGCAAGAAGCAGAAGCCTTTTATGCCGAACGGGTAAACAACGCCAAGGGAGAAGTCGAGCGATTCTCGTCCATCTTAAAAGAATACCGGCTCGCACCCGATATCACCAAATCGCGCCTGTATTTGGAAACGCTCGAAAAAGTCTTGGCAGGAAAACCGAAATTGATTTTAAATTCCGATACACAAAAGGATTTGCTGAAGTTTATGAACATTAGCCCTCCCAACCTTCCGGGAGCCACGCAATCCTTCCAGGGGGTGGGACGATGAACACCATGATAAAATATACAATTCCCGCAATTGCAGTCATCGCTTTGATCATTCTGGCAAACTCGCTATTCATCATCTCCGAGTACGAACAAGCCGTTGTCACGCAATTCGGACGGCCGGTACATGTGGTTGTGGGGAACTCGCCGTTCACATTTCAAGAAGAGATCGAAGAGCAAATCCAAGAGTATTCCGAAGAATCGACAACCACTGTGGGGCTGAATTTTGGCGCGGGGCTCTATTTCAAAACCCCCTTCATCCAGGATGTGGAAATCTTTGAAGACCGCCTCCTTGAATATGACAGCGACCCGGCACCGATCACCTCGAAAGACAAAAAGCGTTTGATTCTCGATAGTTTCGCGCGTTGGCGCATCAGCAATCCGCTTTTATTCAAACAAGCCATCGGTAGCGAAGCCGTGGCCAGCAACCGTCTGGACAGCATCATTAAATCCGCATTGCGCAACCTTTTGGGTGAACACAATTTTATCCACATCATCCGCAGCACCAACGCGTTGCTTGAAGACGAAAGCAGCCAAATTCCCGAAGCCAAGTTGGTCCCCATACAGGGCGGCCGGGATAATATTATGCAGGAAGTCACCGAAACCTGCCGTGAAGACGCGGAGAAATTCGGCATCTATATTGTGGATGTACGCATCAAACGCGCCGACCTCCCTGACGAAAACCTGCAATCCATTTTCCAAAACATGCAGTCGGAACGGGAACGGATCGCGAAGCAATACCGCAGCCAGGGAGAGCGGGATGCATCCTTCATCAAAGCCGAAACCGACCGTATCGTCAAAACCATGATCGCCGAAGCCGAACGCAAAGCCCAAGCATTAAAAGGAAAGGCGGATGCGGATGCGGCAAATATCTACGCCAATGGTTTTATCAAAGAAGTAACCGGTGTCGGGCAAGAACAAATTTTGGGGATTGAAAGCAATCCCGAATTTTACCATTTCATCCGCTCATTGCAGGCGCTGGAGGCGGGACTGGATTCAAATACTTCGTTAATCTTAAACACCGACAACGAACTCTTGCGTTTTTTGGAGCGGGGAACGATTGAATAATTAAGCCAACCCCCGTTTTTTAAGTTCGTGCGCGGCTGTTTCAAATTGATCCTCAGCTGTGGTGGTGCGCGACCACTCAACCAGCTCTTTGAGTCCTGCTTCCAAGGTTGTCTTGGGATGATAGCCGAGTTTTGATTGGACTTTACTTAAATCCGCGTAGCTGTGGCGGGTATCGCCTTTGCGAAACCGGCCGGTGATTTCCGGCTCTATGTCTTTGCCATAGACTTTTGCCAGCATCAATGCCGAATCTTTTATGGTTGTGGGTTCGCCATATCCCACATTCAAGGCTTGATAGTTGGCTTCGTCTTTTTCCAATGCCAGCATGTTTGCCTGTACCACATCATGCACGGATACAAAATCGCGGGTTTGGCCGCCGTCTTCATAAATCACGGGGGGATTGCCGTTGGCGATGCGGCTCATAAAGATTGCCAGCACCCCGGTGTATGGATTCGAAAGCGACTGCCGCGGACCGTACACATTAAAATAGCGCAGCGCCACCGATGGAATACCGTATGTTTCCCCGATATTCAGTACCATATCTTCTTGATCGCGCTTGGTGATCGCATAGATCGCTTTGCAGTTCATCGCTGTCGTTTCTGGCGTCGGCACCGGATGCATCACCGCGCCGCATTCCGGGCATTCGTGTTCCCAACGCGAATCGTTCAACTGTTCTTCTCCACGGGATTCCGGTTTGATGGGACCGTGTTTTGGACAAGCACACATCCCTTCGCCGTAGCTGGATTGTGATGCCGCCACCACCATCTTTTGAATGCTATGTTTATGATTGGCTAAGATATCCAGCAGATTCGCCGTTCCGCCGGTGTTAACATCCACATAATGCTTGATCTGATACTGCGATTGCCCCATCCCCACAGCGGCGGCTTTGTGAAAGACCGCTTCCTGTCCATCGACGGCTTTTTTCAACGCGTCATAATCGCGCACATCCCCCTCAACGAACTCGGCTTCCGAATTTAAATACGGAGGCTGTTGGCGGCCGGGATGAACCTGCGGATCAAGATTATCAAATATCCGAACGGTATGCCCTCTCCGCACCAATTCATCCACAATAAACGAGCCGATAAACCCGGCTCCACCTGTAACCAAAACCTTCATACCGTTCTTCCATCCAGATGAAATTAAACAAAACGTTCTGTTCCGCATATTTTGGCAAGAGATCGTGTGATGTTAAGGTATGCAGAGCGCATTGAAAAAAACCAGTCGCCCCCGCCGAAAAAAAAGCACGTTTTCAGCCGAATGCAGTGTGTATTTATTCAAAACTACAAATGGAAACGAATACTCAACTCCCAAGATTGACGAAGGCAACCACTTTGCATACAACCACCTCCCAACTATCTTGATTCACAACAACAAATATGGTAATGATTATAGAATATTGCTATCCGCTGGAGGCATACCATGAACATACCCACAACCCGCCGCACCTTCATCCAAAAAACCGCAGCCGCAACCGCTTTGGCGGTCACTGCCCCGTTGATCAACTCTGATTCGGCATCCGAAACCGGAACCCCCGCCCTCTTGGGTGGAAAACCGGTGCGCGAAACCTCGTTCCCCAGCTGGCCGAAGGTCAACAGCCTCTACCGCAAGCAGTGGAAGGATGTGCTTGAAGAAAAAGGCTGGTGCCGCCTCGACGGCGATTTCGCCGCCCGCTTTGAAAAAGCCTACGCCCAACTGAATGGCGCCAAGGAATGCCTGGCCGTCAACAGCGGAACCAGTTCACTCTATTGCTCGCTCAACGCGCTGGGAGTCGGCCCGGGCGATGAAGTGTTGGTACCTCCATACACCTTTGTCGCCACCATCAATGTTGTCCTGATGCAGCACGCCATCCCCGTGTTTGTCGATACCGACCGCGATACCTTTCAAATCGACGCGCGGAAGTTGGAAGACAAAATCACCAAACGCACCAAGTGCATTCTGCCGGTACACCTCGGCGGAAACGTTGCCGATATGGATACCATCATGGCCGTCGCGAAAAAACACAATCTGGCTGTGATTGAAGACGCCTGCCAATCGCACCTGGCCGAATGGAAAGGCAAAAGGGTTGGTTCTATCGGCGATACCGGTTGCTTCAGCTTTCAAGTCACCAAAAACCTCAGCAGCGGCGAGGGCGGCGCGATTCTATGCAGCAAGCAGGATGTCATGGACCGCTGCTATTCCTTCCATTCCAACGGGCGTGAACGCGCAAACACCTATGGCTTCAGCTACATCAACAATGGAGCCAACATCCGTATGACCGAATTCCAAGCCGCGCTGCTCTTGGCCGGGATGGAAAAACTCGACGCCGAATCCACCACCCGCGAAGAAAACGCAGCCTATCTGGATGAACTATTGGCCGATGTGAAAGGCTTAACCCCGGCATCCGAGTACAAAGGCACCACCCGCAACGCCTATCACCTCTACATGATGCGCTATAACCCAGATGCGTTTCAAGGCCTGCCGAGAGCGAAGTTTTTGGAAGCGCTGAGAAAAGAAGGCATCCCCTGCGCGAGCGGTTACTCCCCGCTCAACAAAGAACCCTTCTTCGAAAAAGCGCTTAAATCCGAAGCCTATCAGCGGATATACGATACTCCTTACATCGAACATGTGCTCAAGGAAAGCGGCTGCCCGGAAAACGACGCGTTGTGCGAGGAAGCCGTCTGGTTCTTCCAGTTCATGCTCCTCTCCGACCGCAAGGCGATGGAGGATATCGCCGCCGCCGTCCGTAAAATCCAACACAACGCCGAAGCATTAAAGAAAGCGTAATACCATTTGCAATGAAGAATGTCCGATTCAATTGTGTGGGTAGCACCGCCTCCCAGCCGGTATTTCGTAGGATGGGCTCAACACTCTTAAA
>CAYVAZ010000123.1:0-13926 GCA_964449065.1 uncultured bacterium | reverse complement strand
AGCCAATCCAAATACATCACCGCCCCTATTAAATCCACCAAAATGCCGGGAGGCATTCCGTATATCATCGCCAACGAAGCCGCGGAGCGCTTCAGTTTCTACGGCATGCGCTGCATCCTGGTCGTATTTATGACGCAGTATATGTTAAACCATCAAGGCGAGCCGGATTACATGACGGATGAGCAGGCCAAATTTTACTTTCACCTGTTCGTTTCCGCCGTTTATTTCACTCCCATATTGGGGGCGATTATCTCCGATGTGTTTTGGGGCAAATACCGAACCATTCTCACGCTATCTATCGTCTACTGTTTCGGCCATTTTGCCTTGGCTTTGGATGAAACCCGCATAGGGCTGTTGATTGGATTAACGCTGATTTCCATTGGGGCAGGGGGGATCAAACCCTGCGTCTCCTCACACGTCGGCGACCAGTTTGGTGAATCCAATAAACATTTGCTGCCAAAAGTGTTCGGCTGGTTTTACTTTTCCATCAATGTCGGTTCGTTTGTTTCAACCCTACTGACTCCCTGGCTGTTGGAAAAATTCGGCCCGTATGTAGCCTTCGGCGTGCCGGGACTTTTGATGACGCTCGCCACCATTTTCTTCTGGATGGGGCGCAATAAGTTTGTCCATATTCCGGCTGCCGGATCAGGCTTCTTGAAAGAATGCTTCAGCAAAGAAGGATTAACCGCGATCGCCAAGCTGTTTGTTGTTTATATTTTTGTTGCGATGTTCTGGGCACTGTTTGACCAAACCGGTTCTTCCTGGGTCATTCAAGCACAAAAGATGGACCGCAGCTTTTTCGGCGTTGAGTTGATCGAATCGCAGATTCAAGCCGCCAATCCGCTGATGGTCTTGATGTTTATTCCGTTAACCAGTTTTGTAATCTACCCGGCATTGAACAAACTGTTCCGCCTTACCGCGCTGCGCAAAATCCTAATCGGTTTGTTTTTAACCGCGATATCGTTTTATGTCAGCACGTGGATTGAAATGCGCATCGCCGCCGGAGAAACTCCAAGCATCAACTGGCAATTCTTGGCGTATGCCATCCTCACCATGGGAGAGGTATTCGTATCCATTACCGCTCTTGAATTTTCTTATACCCAAGCGCCTCGAACCATGAAATCCTTCATCATGGGCTACTTCTTCTTATCGGTCACGATGGGGAACTTATTTACATCCGCTGTCAATTGGTTTATCCAAAACCCGGATGGCACCTCTTGGTTATCCAATGTCGGCTATTTCTTCTTCTTTGCCAACTGCACAACCGTAACAGCGTTTTTATTCATCATTGTGGTGATTTTTTACAAAGAAAAATCATACCTGCATGAAGAAATCGACCTGGAAACACACATGCAAGCGGAATCAAATGGAGTAAGTAGCGGATAGCAATTCCTGCACCCGTTCCCGCAATACGTTTGTGTTGACAGGTTTGTGAAGATAATCATCCATACCGGCTTCCAAGCAGCGCTCGCGGTCGCCTTTCATGGCGTGCGCCGTCAATGCAATAATGGGCACATGCTTACCGCATTCGTGCTCCAATTTGCGGATGGCTTGGGTGGCTTGCAGCCCGTCCATGTTGGGCATTTGTACATCCATCAGAATCAAATCAAACTCTTCCTGCGCCCAGCGTTCCAGCGCTTCGGCCCCATCATTGGCGACTGTGATCGAGTACTGCAATTTTTCCAGCGTACGAATCACAATTTTTTGATTGATCTCGTTGTCTTCCGCCAGCAAGATCTTGACCCCGCCGGAATGTCCAACCGGCAGCGGTTCTACCTCTTTCTTCTTAAGCTCACGTGCTGGTTTTATTGTTTGGCGCTTATCTCCGCGAATGAGATGGCCAACGGCATTGTATAAATCGGATGGGGTTACCGGTTTAATGATATATTGAAGTGGAATGCTGTTATGAAAGGCTTGAAGCGTTTCGTCTTTCTTGGTATGGCTTAAGAGTAGTAAGACCGGCAAATCAATTGACTCATCTTGGTAGTGCTGCAACAGCGCTTTGCAAGCACTTTGATCAATAAGAATAAATGAATAAGCATCTCCTTGCGTTTGGGCTTGGTTATAGGCCTTCCAAGCGGCAATAACATCCGGCACCGGATCCACCCGCAAATTCCACGCGGAAAGATAGGTTTGTAAAATATGGATTTGATTCCGGTTCGGGTGTACCAGCAATAACCGTTGACCGGAAAGAGATGCTTTCCCTTCTGTATAAGGCAATGGCGTAGCGGAAGTTAATTGAAATTTTGAAGTAAACCAAAACCGGCTGCCTTCCCCTCCATCGGCACGGTCTTCGGAACGGTAAGGGCTTTCAAAACCGATTTTCCCCTGCATCAGTTCCACCAAACGAAGCGAAATGGCCAGCCCCAATCCCGTACCGCCGTATTTCCGCGTTGTGGAGGTATCGCCTTGCTCGAAGGCTTCAAAAATTTTGCTTTGTTTGTCGGGGGGGATTCCAATTCCGGTATCACAAATTTCAAAATAAAGAGTTACATTCATGTCTTCCAAATGATCCATCCTCACCCACAAACACACCTCGCCTTCTTGCGTGAATTTAATGGAATTCCCAATCAGGTTATTCAGCACCTGCCGCAGCCGGTGAGGATCACCATACAACCGGTCGGGAACATCCTGCTCTACGAAGTACAGAAGTTCGATTCCTTTTTGATCCGCCCGCAACGCGGCCGAATGCAGGATTTTAATGATGCATTCCCGCAACGAAAATTCGGTGCTGACGATCTCCAACTTCCCGGCTTCCACTTTCGAAAAATCGAGAATGTCATTGATTAATTCTAACAGAGATTCCGAAGAATCCTTCACCAACTCGATATACTCCCGCTGTTCCGCGGTTAAGTTCGAATCCAACGCCAACTCGGTCATACCGATAATCCCGTTGATCGGGGTGCGGATTTCGTGGCTCATGTTGGCCAAAAATTCGCTCTTGGCTCGATTGGCTTCCTGCGTTTCAATGACCGCTTTTTTCAACTCCTGCTCATACTTTTTCCAACTGGTCATATCCCGGTATATCCCGATGCGGCCGACCACCGTATCCGCTTCATCCCGTACCGCGTCAGCCCGGAGAGCAAGCGGCAGGATCTTTCCCCCTTTGGTGCGGGCGTCTATTTCTCCCTCCCAAGATTCCCCTTTCGATAATGCCTCGTGAATCTCCAAACTTTTTTCCTGATCGGTATACAGCCGCTCCACCCCGCCGATTTGATCCAGTTCATCAATCGTAAACCCAAACAAATCCAAAAAGGTTTTGTTGTAATACACGTTTCGAAGGGTATGATCATACACCGCGATCGCGTCGCTGGAATTGTCAATCGCTTTATAAATCCGGGTCATGGCCTCTTGCGCGCGCACCCGGTCCGAGACATCCCATATCATCCCCTGCAAGCCGCGTATATTCCCGTTCGCGTCGCGCAGTGGAATTTTAATGGTGTGATAATAAAACGGATCTTCCCCGGGATACTGAAACTCTTCGATGCTTTCGATGGGCTCTATGGTTGTCAACACTTCATAATCACTGCGCCATGTCCGCTCCGCGATACTGGCGGGTAAAATATGAAAATCCGTCCGGCCGATGATCTCCTGCTCATCCATCCCCAAATCGTCTTGAAATTTGTCGTTGACAAACGTGTAGCGGTATTCGATATCTTTCCGAAAAATGCCGAGGGGAAGAGATTCCACCAGCGAATAGTACAGGTCTTGCGAAGCCCGCAACTCGTCTTCCATCAATTTATGCTGTGAGATATCCCGAAAATATCCTAATATCCCATAAATTTTCTCGCCCTTTTGCAGCAAATCGAATGTTCCGTCTACATACACTATATGGCCGTCTTTATGAACGATTCGGAACTCATACCGCCTTGGAACCTCTTCGCCTTGCATTCTTCGACGATTATAATCCACCATCATTTCACGGTCATCGGGATGGAGCTGCCCGGTTAAATCCATACGTTTGCATTCTTCTACACTATGACCAAACATATCCGCAAACTTTTGATTGCAATGATAAATTGTCCGTGGTCCCAGATGGGCAATGCCGTCTTGCGACCCTTCAAACATTAACTCCAGCGATTGTTCGGTTTCTTCTAAGGCGCTCTCATACTTTAAACGCGCTAAGACACCGCCGCATTGATCCGCAAAGGTCCGCAGCAGTTCCACTTCATGCATCCCATACCGTCCCGGCGTATAACTCTGAACGGAAATCATCCCAATCGGCTGTCCTTGCCAGCGAATCGTGACATACATCAGTGACCGGGACATACGCTGTATATCCCCAAACATCAAAAACTCGGAGTGTTCCGGTTCTTTCAGGCGATTGATCAATTTAAATTGACTATCGATGATCTCCTGCATGATGGGCGTTTTTTCCCATCTGGAATCATCCTTGATTTCGACCGGCAAGGGGGATTCCGGTAAGGTGTCTTCCGTATACACCACTTCGAACTCATTGGCTTTTTCATTGAAATACAGCAAGACAAACGCGTCATGCCGAAACAATTGATACGATTCCTTTGCCAACGTTTTTCCGGTTTCTTTGACATCGATTAAGCCCGCCAATTTTTGACTTAAACGTTGGATAACATCCCGTTCCCGCAACACCTGAATACGGCTGGCTTCCAGGGTCTCCAGCTTATTCTTGAGTTCTTGGTTGCTTTGAAGGTATTTCACCGTGTCCGTTACATCCTTAATGGTAAACAATGCCAGCGGTTCAGTAGATTGACCGGAAGGATGGTAGGGAGTTACTGTGGCATGAAAGTACCGGGGAGTATCGGGGGTAATTTGAGACTGAATTAGATGCGGCTCATACTCTTCAGAAAACACAATGGAACTTTGATGGGTAAACACATCCTGCAAGCGGGAGGATATACGCGGCTCTAAAAACCCGGGATAAAAGTCCGCAATCTCCGCACCGGTAATTTCTTCATTCGAAATTCCGGTCCATTTTTCCATCTGGCGGTTCCAATATTTCACCTTGAAACCGTTATCCAATACAAATATCCCAAAGGGAAAAGTATCCATTAAAGAAAAAGATTCCATCTGTCTATTTTGTCTCATATCTGTAATTCAATATAAATCCATCTTTTGTATTCAGAAATATATAATAGCATTTATTGTATCGATATTTATCGCAAAATATTCGCTTTTTTTATCCAGCATAATATCCGCGCTAATTACGCACCCCTTCCAATCATTTTTCCACGTTTCTGCCCATTATCGAATCCCTCTAACTAAATCAAAACAAGTTTGGCCTAGACTGCAATCGGTCTGACACTTTTATATTTTGTATGCTACTTTCTATTCTTAAAGGATACACTCTTTTATAAATGAATTATTAAAGAAAAGGGTATGTTATGAAATTTTTCCAAAAAAATTCAGTTCTGTTTGGAGTTCTTTTCGTTGTAACTTTTCTTTTTGTATGGATAACAATATCCGGTTTCCAAACCGGTACCCAACAGGCCAAACCGAACGCAACCCAATCCGCTGGCGTACCAACCTCTGCAAGCCCTGTGCATTCTCCTTCTAATCCATCCTTTCCTAATCACAGCAAATTTACCCCAACAAATACATCACCGCGGGTTCAAACAACAGCAGCAACAACAACATCATCATCGAATGCCTCCAACAAAATCGCCGGCCTCATCCAAAAAGGCAAAACCATAAAACAACATATTACCCAAGCACGGAATCAAAGAACAAATACAATCCCCCGGCCGATTCAAGGCATGCCCAGAGCAAGCGGCACCAGCGTGGTCAATCCCACCCAGCAAAAAGCCATCAATCAACTGCTCCAAACTTTAGGGGATGATGCCAATCTGCAAATGGATAACGTTTCCGGCACCTTGCGCCATCTGGATGGTAACCTGGAAAAAATAGTGGAAACCAATGAACAATATGCCTCCGCAAAACAAAGAAGCGATTTCGCCGCCATGG
This sequence comes from uncultured bacterium, assembly GCA_964449065.1. Lineage (GTDB taxonomy): Bacteria > Hinthialibacterota > Hinthialibacteria > Hinthialibacterales > Hinthialibacteraceae > CAYVAZ01. The sequence goes on along the minus strand of CAYVAZ010000123.1, from coordinate 7,986 downwards.
CAAAACTCATCGCCGGTGAATTAGGGATCATTCTGAATTTGGATAATCCGGATGAAGATGTATCCCCCGATGAAATAAAAACCGATGACCTCGGCTTCACGCACGTAACCCTGAACCAAACATACAAAGACATCCCTGTCTGGGGCGCCCAACTCAAAATGCATTTCAACAAAAAAGAGGAACCCTATCTAATGTCCGGCATCTATGCTCCAAAGCCGTGGCAAATGCCGATGGCACAAAATCCCATCACCAAAACACAAGCCATTCAAGCCGCGCAAGAGAAATTTGATTTGTCCGAATCATCCTCCATCAAAACCGAACACGCCATCTATTGGGATATCGACCGTTCTATGATCGATTGTTGGAAGGTGGAACTCGCGTCCCTCTCCCATCATTGGATTGTGTTCGTCTCCAGAATCAACGGACAAATTGTTCATAATTACAATCACATCTGCTATCAAGCAACGCAAGGATCCGGCCGGGATATTGAAGGACTATTGCGCGAGGTAAACAGTTACCAATCCAACGGGACCTTCCACCTGATCGATACTTCCCGCCCGATATACAACCCCGGTTCCAATCCCCCGAATATTCGCCAAACAGAGGGCGCGCTCATTGTACTGGATGCGGAACAGCAAGTTATCGAAACCAATCCCAATATTGAAATTGTGCAATCCAATGATCCCAATTCATGGGACCCGTTTGCTGTCAGTATGCAGCTCAATTTTGGCATCGTGGAAGAATACTACCGCACGACATTTGGCCGCCAATCGATCGACGATCAGGGCTCCAATATACTGGGAGTTATCCACGCACGATTCCGCGACCCTTCCGGGAACACCACCAGCGATAACGCGTTCTGGAACTTCTCGCAGCAAGTGGTGGTATTCGGCGATGGAGACCAGGCCTTTTCGGAATTCCCCAAAAGCCTGGATGTCACCGGCCACGAACTCACGCATGGCGTCATCGATTTTTCCGCCGGCCTCATTTATGAAAATCAGTCCGGCGCTTTGAATGAGCACATCGCCGATTTTTTCGGCGCCATGATTGACCGCGATGAGTGGCTGTTGGCCGACGGCGTGACCCCCGGATTTGATGGTCTGCGCGATATGGAAAACCCCGATAATCCGAACGTTTTAAGCAGACAACCCACCCACATGTCTGAGTTTCGGTTTCTCCCCAACACACCCCAGGGCGATTTCGGCGGTGTTCACATCAATTCCGGCATTCCCAACCGCATGTCTTTTCTCTTGGCTGAGGGGCCGCAAGGCATCGGCAGAGACCAAACGGAAGAACTCATTTACCGCGCCCTTACCGTCTATTTAACCCCTCGTGCGCAATTAATCGATTACCGCCGCGCGCTTGAGTCTTCTGCCCGGGATATCCATGGAGAAACCTCGCAACCGTTTGCGGCCGTTCAATCCGCTTTCGATGCAGTCGGCATCACAGATGACTCCATTCCTGATGATACCACTTCAAGCGATGGGGAACTGGGCGCGGGCGAAAACCTGCACGCCTTCTTGTTGGCCCGGCCGGAATTGGGAGAAAATCCAAACACCAACGATTTCTTTTACAATTTATTTGTCTTCAACGGTTCGCAAAACACATTGGTCACCAACCGCCTCCTCATCAATTCACGGCCGGCCTTCTCCGGCGATGGAGCGTGGGCTTTGTTTGTCGATGAATCCAACAATCTCATATTGATTCAATCCGACTTAACCGAATCAGTCATTGACGATGACGGCAATATCAGAACGGTGGCTCTCTCAAAAGACCAGCGTTTTATCGCGTTTACCACCAATGAATTTGATAACTTGATCACCTTCATTGACCTGGAAACAGATGACCCCGCCCGGGAAGTGCGGGTCGCGGAAATCGAAGTCCCCCGTTCCGACGGCAGTTTGGCGCCGGTCGATTTCCCGGATGTGCTCACCTTCAATTTTCGGGGAGACACCCTGGTGTTCGATGCACGCACCACCATCCCGGTGGCCGATGGCGAAAACATTCAAACCTGGGGATTGTATTCCATCCGGCTTGCGGACTTGAATGTGCAAAAACTTGTGGTGAACAAACCCGGAGAGCAATTCGGCAATCCAATGTTTGCTAATACCAGTGACAACAGTTTGCTGGCCGATTGGATCCTGGAATCCGAACAACAACCCGGGTTCTTCTTTTACAATATCGTTTCCATCGATTTACGGCAAAACAATCCTGGTCCCTTGCGTGAAAATATCGGAAATATAGGCCACCCCACCTGGAATGGAGATGATAACGCGTTCTTATATGTCCGGTTTGACCGCACATTTAATCAATATGCCTTATTCCAGTCTCAATTGTCGGAAGACAAACTAAGTACGATAACCAATGACCGTACACGTTTTGCCGATTCCGCTCCCGTTTCATTTCCCATCGGTTTTCGCCTGGGAGAATTCCCGCCGCAACGCGGAGAAATATCCGCGCCAAACGAATTGGCTTTTTCATCAACCCAGTTGGATACTCCCGTTCAAAATGAGTTTATAGTGACCAACACCGGCGATGCCGATGTCGAATTGATAGGGACAACGGTTGAAGGAGAATTTGCGGATGCCTATTCCTCAAATACCCGCAATCAATTCATCTCTCCGGGAGAGGAAGTATCGGTTGAAGTCACATTCGATCCCCTCGTGGAAGGCGAAAATCCGGCAACCATCGTCATCTTATCATCCGATGTTGACCGCCCCCGTTTGGAAGTGAATGTGAATGGTGTGGGTGTCGCGCCGGCACAACAGCCAACCAACACACCGACACCCTTCGCGCCCACGCCTACACCCATGCCGGATGAACCCACTCCTACACCGGAGGATACCCAAAAACCAATTCCCACTCCGCGTCCATCCAATCAACTTACTCAACGGTATGAATTTGATGGGGATGGACTGGAAGCCAGCGGCTGGGGCACCTTGCCGGGCGGCTTTACCGGGGCGGAAAGCGGAACGGTTGAAACCATTGCATTGCCCGCTGAGACAATCCCAACTTCAAACGATCTAAGAGGATTAAAGATAACTGTTGCGCCGGGACAGGTGGCATTCGCCTACGCCTTAGAACCGTTCTTAACCAACGGCGAAGCGGTGTTAATCCGCGCTTCCATCCGTGCGGACTCAAGCAATGCAGCGCCCGCGTTGGTTGGAGTGAGCGGAAATATCAGTACAGGACAAGTGGACGGATCACTCGCGACGCAGCAGCCGGCAAACGCTTTGGCGGCCCAACTCAACAACCGCAATATGGTCTTGATCTATGAACCGGATCAAAACGATATCGTCACCCCTGCCATTCAAGTGGCATCAATATCTGATTCCGAAACGGTCACGATTTGGGTGGATAACGTAGAACTGCAAATACTTTCAGCGGATGAATCCTTCAGCGGAGAATTGTTTCAGTCAAACTTTTAGGCCTCATTATCTTATTTTCGTTTAAGGATGCTTCAAAATCCCTCCCCAAGACCGGAGAGAGGCAGGGTGGGGTTGATGCCTTCGATAAAGAAAACCATCTTTGGTCAAAAATATCGTGAATGAAAATCTAAAAATCAAATCAAAACCGCGCTTGTTATTTCAATACGGGCGGTTTTATATTCTTGTATTCCTACTTTTTTTTCGCTTGCTCCCGCTGCTTATCCATGTACACCATTCCATGAGAGGATGAACCTTCGCTTAAACCGCCGCAACGGTCACAAACGGTGTATTGAACTTGATCGATCGGCGGAACAGCGTTCACCCACTTTCCCTCCACATAAACCTTCATACATTCTTTGCAAACCAAATACATAATGATCCTTTTAAAACGATTGTACTTTTTATATTATGGCACAAACGAAAAAACAAAACCACTGGATTCGAAAAACCAAATGGATGTTTTCCGATAATCCGATAAACGGAGTCTACAGATTCCATTCAATCCGTAGTCTCTTATACAAATTCAAAAATCTTACTAGAATTACAAAACTGTTTCTTTCATTATATCGAAATCTAGGGGGGAGTGAAAAATGACATTACTCAACAGAAGAAATTTTATCCAATCCTCAGTCACCGCGGCGGCTTTATCCGGTATCCCATCAGGCCTAACCGCATCGCACCGGTCCGGTGAAGGCAATATCAAAAAGCCAAACATTTTGGTGATTCTGGTGGATGATCTCGGTTTCGGTGATCTGAACTGCTATGGCGCGAATGACTTGCACACTCCCCATATCGACCAACTCCGCCATAGCGGAATGAAATTCACCAATGCCTATGCCAACTGCCCGGTTTGTTCACCCACGCGCGCGGCCCTGCTTTCCGGACGGTATCAAGAATTCGTGGGCGTGCCGGGGGTGATCCGCACACACTACAATAACTCATGGGGTCATTTGACTTCGGACAGCAAACTCTTGCCCGAGTTCCTCAAACCGGCCGGCTATCACACCGCGATTATCGGCAAATGGCATCTCGGCTTGCAGTCACCCAACAAACCCAATGAACGCGGTTTCGATTTCTTCCACGGCTTTTTAGGCGACATGATGGATGATTATTACACCCACCTGCGCCATGGAGAAAACTACATGCGCCATAACGAAGAAGTGATTGAACCCGAAGGCCACGCCACCGATTTATTCTCCCAATGGGCCTGTGATTACTTGCAAAAAGCAAACGAGGCCAACGAAGATCAACCGTTTTTCCTTTATCTCTCCTACAACGCTCCTCATACGCCGGTACAGCCTCCCAAAGATTGGCTGGAACAATACAAAAAACGCAATCCTCTGGCTGACAATAAACGGGCGGAATTAGCCGCATTCATCGAACATCTCGATCACGGCATCGGCACGGTTATGCAAACCCTCCAAAAAACCGGATTGGATGAAAATACGTTAGTCATTTTCGCCAGCGATAATGGCGGCCTGCTCCGCGTCGATGCTTATAACGGCCCCTACCGCAATGGAAAGGGCACCGTCTACGAAGGCGGCATCCGCGTACCGATGTGTGCCGCTTGGAAAAACAAAATCCAGCCGGGAACAACCACCAACACCATTGCGCTATCGATGGATATCATGCCGACCGTGTTGGAAGCCGCTGGAGTCAAGATTGAACACCAAATCGAAGGCAAAAGCTTTTTGCATACCCTTCTGCATCAAGAAGAAAAAGAGGAAACCCGCGATCTGTTCTGGGGACGCAAAGAAGGCGGCAATTTCAATGGCGAACGGATCGACGCCATTCGCCGCGGCGAATGGAAACTTCTCCGCCCCATGCCGGATGAAGCGCTGGAACTATACAACCTCAAAAGCGACCCCTATGAAACCACCAACCTGGCAAAATCCCATCCCCAGAAATTTCAAGAATTAAAATCCGCGTTGGATGCCCAGTTGGAGCGGTATAAAAAAGTCCCCTGGCAGCCGCCTAGAGTGGAAGGCATCCACCATTAACGCTTGATTTCATTTTTTGTTGGCAATTGCTTTGGTTTTGATTGGTTTGGTTTTGGCTGGTGAGGTTAACACTTCAACGATTTTACGGATGAGCCTTTCACTCATTGCCGGTTTTACCAAATAATCGTTTAAGCCCAAATCACGGCTGGCCATGACCGATTCATAATCCGCTGCGTCCGTCAGCAAAATTACCGGTGTGCTGTTGAATACGCCCCTTTCTTGCAGGGTGATGATCTCACCGATGCCTTCTTCATCCAGCATATCCATACTCATGAAGGTAATCTTCGAATTCTCTTCTTGAATAAATGGAACCGATTCGCTTACATTTGCAAGCATGGCAGACAGGACATTTTCGGGATTGTCAGCGGTCGTTATCACCCAATTTTCCCGTGCGGTTTCTCGGTTTTTCCGAAGTTGCATAACGTGAAATATTGATGAACCAATTTAAAAAGATTGATCTTCAGGTACGATGATGTTATCTAGATCAATATAGTGTAGAAAACCGGAATATCATGTTTCAAGAAAAAATCACCATTCAAACCGATTCCCGCACGCATTTTGTCCCCATATCCCGGCAGGTGCAAGACGTGATTCAATCCGCGAATATGCAAAGCGGGGTATGTACCCTCTATGTCCCTCATACCACCGCGGCCGTGTTTATCAATGAAGGCTATGACCCGGATGTCATGCGGGATGTCGAAATGATGCTCGACAAAGTGTTCCCTTGGAACGCGAACTACCGCCACATGGAAGGGAACGCGGCAGCGCATATTAAAGCCATCATGACGGGCAACAGCCAACAAGTGTTTGTTGAAAACCAAAGACTGCAACTGGGGCGCTGGGAAGAAATCTTCTTCGCCGAATATGACGGACCGCGCTCACGCAATCTTTGGATTTCCATCCATCCATAAAGCAAAACCTGGAAATCATTCACCGATTGCATACTATGTGGCCATTTGCTATAATGATTCGACGAATTTGACTGATTTATATTGAATAGATTCAAGCTAATATAGGCCTGAATTGCCTGGGCAGTTTAAAATTAACAGATTTTATTGTATTAAATATGAAACCAAACATACTGCTTGTGGACGATGAAATTACGGTTAGCCGTATTATTGAATCGAATCTGCTGAAGAGCGGATACAACGTTACGACAGCCGATTCCGCTTCCTCTATGAGACAAGTTCTCGCGCAAGATGAATTTCATCTGATTATTTTGGATATTCTATTACCCGATGGCGATGGCATTGAAATCATTTGCGAAATTCATCACAATTCCCCCAATCTTCCCATCATCATGATCACCGCGCAATCCAGCATTGAAGTGGCCGTAAACGCCATGAAAAAAGGCGCCTATGATTTTTGCTCTAAACCCATTGATATTAACCGGTTGAATGTGTCCGTCAAAAACGCGTTGGAAAGTTACCGCCTCAAACAGCAACTGGCGAACTTAAACCGTGTCAGCCGCACAAACTTCTGCGGCATCATCGGCAGTAGCCCTGCCATGCAGATCGTTTATCAAATGGTCGAAAACGTAGCCCCCACCAACGCCAGCGTTATGATCACCGGTGAAAGCGGCACCGGCAAAGAACTGGTCGCCCGCGCGATCCACGAGTTATCCCCCCGCAAAGAAAAAGAATTAATCGATCTAAACTGCGCGGCCATTCCCAAAGATTTGCTGGAAAGCGAACTCTTCGGCCATGAACGGCACGCCTTCACCGGCGCCAACAAGATGTTCAAGGGCCGCTGCGAACAAGCGGATCAATCCACCCTCTTTTTGGATGAAATCAGTGAAATGAATATCGACCTGCAAGCGAAACTCTTGCGCTTTTTGCAGGAACAATCCTTCTACCGCGTTGGCGGTTCCGATAAACTGCAAGTGGATGTCCGGGTCATCTCCGCCACCAACCGCGACCCGTTGAGCGCCTTGAAATCCAATACCTTGCGGGAAGATTTGTACTACCGCTTAAACGTAGTCAATATACAATTGCCCGCATTGCGCGAGAGAACGCAAGACATTCCCATGCTGGCCGAGTTTTTCTTGCAGCAATACGCGGTCAAAAACAATAAAAACTTTGAAACCATCTCCCCCTTCACCAATGAGTGCCTGATCAATCACAAATGGAACGGCAACATCCGCGAACTACAGAATGTCATTCAACAATCCGTCATCTTAAACAACGGCATCGAACTACAGCCGGATATGCTTCCCGATTCCATACGTATCAATGGAACTGTTTCCGAATTTTTTCCGGATTCTCACCCCATTCATACCACTCAGGCATCCGGTGAAGAACCGAAAGATGCCGATATTATCCCCTTGGATGTGATGGAAAAACGAGCCATCGAACGAGCCCTGCGCGCCACCAAAGGCCATGTTTCCCAAGCCGCATCCAAACTGCACGTAAGCCAAACCACCCTCTACCGCAAAGTACGCGAATACGATCTCCCCCTTAAAAACTACAAATAATTCACTGATGTTACGCAATCCATGATTGAAGATTGCTTGAAAAATGGTTTTTGTTGTGAGCCAACTATTCTCAGTCAAACGCAGT
>CAYVAZ010000122.1:0-14133 GCA_964449065.1 uncultured bacterium | reverse complement strand
CGTTTCAGCGATTGACTAAAATAACAAGCATATCGTAACGAATGCGTAACATCAGATATTAATATAAATAAAGGTAGGGTGGGAAAAAGCAAAGCATAGCCCACCACTCGCGCAAGCGGGACCGGGAGGGCGAGGCTCCCACCGGGCCGGAAGCGCAGAATGACTTGCAGAATGACTTAATGAAAGAGATTGTGGTGCAGGCATCCCGCCTAACACAAACAATCATTTCGTTTAATTCGCGTCCATTCGCGGTTAAACAACGATATACATTTTTATTTTATTGATTTCGATGCGGGCCTAAGCGGGCTGATATGAGGCGCACAACATGAACGATTTTTGGGAACAACTGCGCGAACAGGTGATTCGTGTCTGGGAACAACTCAATCCCCAGCAGCGCATCATGTTCGTATCCGCACCTGTCTTGCTACTGGTGACGTTGGGGATCGCCGTCTATCTTGCCGGCCGTCCTCAAATGGTCAATCTGATCACCGCCGACCAAGATGTCATTGCGAACGTCCGTGATTATCTTGAACAAAACAACATCGACCACAAAGTCATCAGCACTACACAAATTGAAGTGGATGAAACCGTTAAAAATGAAACCTTGCTGAAACTCTCCAGTGAGGGTCTCATCGGCGCGGATTTCGGCAAAAGCTATGAACTCTTCGATGAATTCTCCTTCGGCATGACCGATGATCTGTTTAATTTAAATAAAAAGCGCGCCCTCGAAAGCCGCTTGGCCCGAACCATTACCGAAGGCGCCCGAAACATCGACAGCGCGGTCGTAACGCTGGATACCCCGTCGCAAACGCTTTTTAAAGAAGATGAAGTCGAACCCACCGCGTCCGTCAAAGTCGTCTCATCCGGCCGGCCGGATGTCCGGGGAATCCAACACCTTGTTGCCGCCGCCGTCGGACGCTTGCGGCCGGAAAACGTGACCGTGACCGGCAGCAACAACGAATTGTTAAGTGAAGATTCTTCCGTCGAACCCGGCGTGAAAGAGGTCCACAAACGCTTGGAAGTCCGCCACCAGCATGAAGCCATGATCGAAAACAAAGTCGCCGCCCATTTGGAAGAACTGGTCGGCGAAGGGAATTATGTCGTGCAAGTCAATGTGCTTATGGACTGGACAAAGCAATCCGTGGAAAACGTCCACATTGACGGAGAAGCCCCCGCAACCGTCAGCCAAAAATCCTACATTGAAACGACAGAATCACAGGGCATATCCGGACCGCCCGGCGTGGTATCAAACGTACAAGACGACGGCATCGGCGCCGAAGGAGAAACCAGCAACACCAGCATAGAAGAAGATATTGTCAACAACCGCCACCCCTGGATGAAAACCATAACCGAAGAAGAACAAGGCGTCATCACCGATATCGGTGTTTCGGTGCTGGTTAATCATTATTACGACGAGGAAGGGCAATTGATACCCCGGACCGAGGAACAATTGCAGCAATACGAATCGCTGCTTCGCTTGGCTTCCGGCCTTCCTCTATTTCCGGCGGCGGACTCTCCCATTAAATTTGAAATCCAAAGCCACAAATTTGATCAAACCGCCGAAGAAAGACGCGCGCGCGAGCAAATGATCGCAACCGCAACATCTATTGTGCAATCGTTAATTCCACTCGTGCTCTTGTTCGCGCTTGGATACTTCGCGTATGTCTTCTTCCAACGCGCCTTCGCTCCGCCGGAAATCGAAGAAGAAGAAGTCACCGACGAAATCCCGATCGAACCGGTTTCCGAAGCCAAGGAACTCACACTGTCGCAATTGGGTCTGGCGGAATTTGGGGACATCGGCAGCCTGCCTGCCGAAGAACAGCGGCGCATCAAAATGCAGGAACACGTTATCAACTACGCGGCTGAAAAACCGGAAGAAGTGGCAACGATCATTAAATCCTGGCTCAGCTCATAATGGAAACAGAACATAAAGAATAGGGTTCTATGATAGAGGAAAAGATGTAACCGTAGGGCTAAAAACGAAGCGTAGCCCACCGCCCGCGCAAGCGAAACTTGGGAAGGCGAGGCTCCCGCCGAGCCGGAAGCACTGATAGTGTACATAAAACTAGTGTAAATCAAACGCAGCGTGGGCCGCGCCGTACCGGCCCACCGGGAATCACGAATATAGAGAGTATACACCATGCCGCCAAGAGAAGAACAACCCAAACTATCCGGCCGTAAAAAAGCCGCGACCCTTCTGCTCTCACTGGGACCGGATATCGCGTCGCAGGTCTACCGCTATATGTCCGACCAGGAAATTGAGCAAATTACCTTCGAGATCGCCAACATGGGCAAAATCTCGCAAGATATCTCCAACCAGGTGATCGAAGAGTTCTATCACACGGCCATGGCCAAACAATACATCAACCACGGCGGCATCGGCACCGCCCGCGATATACTGGAAAAAGCGCTGGGTCCCGGCCGCGCCATGGAAATCGTCGAACGCCTGCAAGGCATCTTAACCGGTACTCCATTCGATTTTCTTCGCCATATCGACCCCGGCAACCTGATCGAATTCGTACAACATGAACACCCGCAAACCATCGCCTTGGTACTCGCCCATTTGGATTACGACAACGCCGCTTCCATATTGGCGGCACTGCCGAATGAAGTGCAGGAAGAAGTTGCCATGCGCATCGCCACCATGGATCAAACCAACCCGGAAATCATCTCCGAGATCGAGCGCATTCTGGAGAAAAAACTCAGCACCGTCTTAACCCAAGACTTCAGCCACGCCGGTGGAATCGACGCGCTGGCGGAAGTACTCAACCGTTTGGATCAACATTCCACCAAATCCATCATGCAGTCGCTGGAAGACAACAACAACGATCTGGCAACCGAAATCAAACAACGCATGTACACCTTTGACGACCTAATCGTATTGGACGATAAATCGTTGCGAAAAGTATTGAAGGAAATAGACTTTAAAGAACTGGCCATCGCGCTAAAAGGCGCCGGCGATGAAATTAAAAATCAAATCTTCGGCAATCTGTCCACCCGGGCGGCTGAAGACATTCGCGAAGAGATGGATATGATGGGTCCCGTACGCATCAAAAACGTGGAAGAATCCCAGCAGCGCATCATTACCATACTCCGAAAAATGCAGGAATCCGGCGATATTGAGTTTGACCGCAACAGTTCGGAAGAGATGATAGACTAGAAGTCTGTCAATCAAAAAATGACGGCTGGTTATCCGTTGTTGCCCCCCTTGATAAGGGGGGTGGGGGGGATCGACACCCGTCATTTAATCGTTGAAACTGTACTAGAAAGAATAAACGGATGAGTAAAACAGTATTTATCGCCTCTCCATTGGGTTTCGCCGCCAGCACCGACGGCTTTCGGTTGGTCTTGAAAGAAACTCTCAACCAAATCGGGTATGAAGTGATTGATCCCTGGACCTTATCGGATGAGTATGTGGAAGAATTGGATCTGGCAAAAGCCATCGAGAATGATGAAAGCAGAAAATTAATGATGCACGATATTTCTATGAAAATTGCTCAGCGGAATTCCGAACATCTCCGCAAAAGCGATGCAGTCTTAGCCGTGCTGGATGGCGTCGATGTGGATTCCGGCACAGCCTCCGAAATCGGCTACGCGTATGGATTGGGCAGCAAGATCATCAACGGCATCCGAACCGATTTCCGCCGTTCCGGAGAAAACGATGGCGTGGCGGTCAATCTGCAAGTACAATATTGGATCGAAAGCAGCGGCGGGCAAATCATCCATTCAACCGATGATCTTTCAGCTCTAATATTCTAAAGACGGCCTCAAACAAAATTTCCATTGGGAGGGCGTGGCTCCCGCCGGGCCGGAAGCACGATAGAGTAAATGAAATCGTAAGATGGGCCACGCCGTTTGCCCCACCGGATCATTAACCGATCAGGCATTTTAACAAACACTAACATTGCATACAAAGAAGTATCAACACCGGAGACGTAACCACAATGGCACGAATTATCAAAGCGCCGCATGTCAATAACGAAAAACCCTACAATGTCGTTGAACGCCATAAAGTTTTAAAACACGCGGAAGACGAAGCCGCGGAAATTATTGCCAACGCGCAGGAACAAGAACAAATGATCCTGCAATCCGCCGCCGAACAAGCGGATGAAATCGTGCAAAACGCCGAAAAGCAGGCGGAAGAAATAAAAGAAAACGCCAATCAAGAAACTGCCCAAGGCCGAGAAGAAGGAAAACAAGAAGGCTATAACCAAGGATATCAAGAAGGCTTAAACAAAGTTAAGCAGGAAGGCGCCGAACTCATCAACACACTGAAATCCCTACTGCAAGAAGGCCAATCTATATTGGAAACCAAATTCGCCGAAGAAGAGATGGAAATCCGCCAGCTGATCTGCGATGTGGTTTCGCGCATCGTAAAGAAAGAAATCAATACCGATGATCAAACCGTCGTCCGTATCACCAAAGAATGTATCCGCACCGCCTCCGAACGTCAAAACCTGCACATTTTGGTGCATCCGGATGATAAGGAACTGGTCGAAAAATGGGTGCCGGATTTCACCCGGCAATTCGATGAGATCGAAAAAATTACCATCGCGGAAGACCCAAGAGTAGACCACGGCGGCGTTATTATCGAAACCCGGATGGGCAATATCGATGGTAGAATTGAAACCCAACTACAAAACTTTGAGGATGAGATTCTAAATCCATGACGTTGCAAACACACAGCATCAATTGGGGAAACATGCGCGCTTCGTTGGAGTATGTCACATCCATTGTCCAGAGAGGCTATGTGGATGAAGTCGTCGGGGTCGTCATTCTATCCCGCGGTCCCGGCGGCGCGGTGGGCGATTTGGTTTACATGTACCCATCTGACCAACAGCAGCCGATCCCCGCGGAAATCGTCGGCTTTCGCAGTGGGCGCGTTATTCTGATGACTCTCGGTGAAATCACCGGTATCCGGCCGGGCTGCGAAGTCATTTCCACCGGCGGGCCTTTAAAAGTAAAATGCGGCAACAGTCTTTTGGGAAGGGTGCTGGATGGTTTCAGTTCTCCAAGCGACGGCAAAGGCCCCGCCTTCACAGAAGAAATTCGCTCCATTAACAACAAGCCGCCCGATGCCATTCACCGCAACCGCATCCAAACTCCCATTGCCACCGGTGTCAAAGTAATTGACGCCACCATGACCTGGGGCAAAGGCCAACGGATCGGTATTTTTGCAGGCAGCGGTGTCGGCAAAAGTACCCTGATGGGCATGATTTCGCGCTCGTCTGATGCCGATGTCAACGTCATCGCGTTGATCGGAGAGCGCGGCCGCGAAGTGCGTGAATTTATCGAAAAAGACCTGGGGCCGGAAGGGCTGGAACGCAGCGTACTGATCGTCGCAACCGGCGATACCCCGCCCTTAATGCGTGTAAAAGGAGCCTTTACCGCTATCACCGTTGCGGAATATTTTCGCGATCAAGGCAAGTCTGTTCTCTTCATGATGGATTCCGTCACCCGCATGGCGCTGGCCCAGCGCGAGGTCGGTCTCGCGGCGGGAGAACCGCCGACAGCGCGCGGCTATACCCCATCCGTATTCGCCATGCTTCCCAGTTTCTTAGAACGCGCGGGCACAACCCCGGGCGAAGGAACCATCACCGGATTGTTTACTGTTTTGGTAGAGGGCGACGATATGAACGAACCGGTCGCCGACGCGGTTCGGGGTATTTTAGACGGCCACATTGTGTTATCCCGTGAGTTGGCGCACAAAAATCATTATCCATCCATCGATATTCTGCAAAGCATCAGCCGGGTCATGGTCGATATCGTGCCGGAAAAACAATTCAACGCCGCCAGACGCATCAGCGAAATCACATCCATTTACCGCGATGCCGAAGACCTCATCAACATCGGCGCCTATCAGCGCGGTTCCAATCCTGAGATCGATACCGCCATTGAAATGAATCCCTTCATCAATCAATTCTTGCAGCAGGGAATTCAAGAAACCGTACCACCGGAAGAATCTGTCAAACAAATGGTTGAATTGGCGCAGCAAAGTTACAATCAACTCACAAAACAAAACAATCCGACGCCGCAGCGTACTCAACAAAAACCGGCACAACAAGCAGGGCAGCCCGCTGGACAGCAAGCCGTACAACCTGGGCAGCAAGGAGGGACTAGATGAGATCGTTCCGGTTTCGTTTAGACCCTGTTATTCGGCTCAAAAAATATGAAATCGATCACAAAGAAGCCGAAATCGCCGAAATCGATCAAGAGATTCAGCGCATCTTGCAGGAAATCGAAGAGGGCAGACAGCACGTACTGGAAATGCGCCGCCGCCTGATGGAGGATGTTAGCGATGAGAATTACCTTCGCGAAGAACAATCGTTAGACCTGTTTCAGCATTATATGAAACAAGTGGAAACCGAAAAACGCAATCAAATTCAATCGTTGGAAGAAACCAAACAGCAAAAAAGAAGTGAATTGCTTCGTTTGTATCAAGAAGATAAAATATTAGAACGATATAAAGAGAAAAAACAAACCGAATGGCAGCGCGAAATCCGGCGTCAGGAGAGTCAACAAATGGATGAAATCGGAATTCAAAGTTATCTGCGCAAGGAGAAAAACCGCGGGGGTGTATTGCTTTACCTAATTGTCCCCCTTATTGTAGGGGCAGCCGCGCTGGCTCTCGGCCTTTATACCAAAACCATTGATAAAGAAGTATTCAAAGACATTCCGTATTTAGGTCAATACATTCAAAGCGCTACCGATACACAACAAGTGGTTTCGGCCACTACCGAAGAGGACATTACGCTGACCTTGGAAGAAGTTTTAGGTTCCTCACCCGATACCACCATGTCGCAAGCATTGCAGAACATACAAAACAAAATTGAAGATTTAAACGAACTGCAAGCGCGCCTGAAAGAAAAAGAAGAAGAACTGGTTTTGCGGGAACAACTAAACACACGCACTCAACAACAAATCAACGATGCCATTGAATTCGCTTCACAACAAATTGAAGTGCGCCGCGATCTTGAACGCCAAATTCGCGAACGCAAGCAAAGTGAGTTAAGCCAAACCGAGTTAAAATTTTCGGACGCGTTAAAAAAGATGGATTCCAAGCAAGCCGCCACTTTGTTAGCCAATACATGGACAACCGTTAATGACCCGGCCGCGGTTGGCGCGCAGCCGGAAATGGATCCGGAAACCGGAAAACCCAAACTAACCGATAACCAAAAAATCGTGCTGCGCCTGATGCACAGGTTGGAGCAAAAGCAAATCACGGAATTTATCACCGATATGACCAAAAACGATGAAACCGCCGCGGTCGCGACCGATATCATGAGCCGCTTTTTATCCACCAATATGGATACGCTTTTGGATGTAAAACCCATCCCCGCTCCGGAACCGATCTTTCTGGATGAAGAAATTACCCCCGCAACCGGAACCGTGTCTGCGGATACACAACCCCTGCCGCCTCCAGAACAAAGAACAGCAGGCGGATGAGTTAAAATTCGTGGATCGGGTTTAATATATCCGCCCCAATTGTCCCCAGCGTTACCGGGCTGTCCGGCTTTACCATCACACCGTGAATCCCGCCGACAGGACGCGGTGCTCCGCCTTCATCCATAACATAAAATAACAAATTATTGGGACCGACCGGCAGGTTGGTCAACTCAAACGCGTTCCCGTTAGCGGGAAACTGCCCTACGCCCACTACGTTCACACCGGCAAACTGCGTATTGGGCGGCGGATTAAACATGCCTCTGATGGTACCGAATTGATTCACCGGAGTCATATGAATATTGATGTATTGCAGCGATAAATGTTCCGGCCGAATATCCACTTTCCCCACTTCGGATTGGTAATTTTCACTGGTAAACAGCATTTCGTATTCTCCCGGTTCCGTAAACGTAAGTTGATAGGTCCCGTTTGGTGAATTGACCGTTTTCGTCCGAATAAACGATCTGCTTCCCGAAGCATGGGGATTGCCCTGAATGTTGATTTGATAAAACCGAACCGGCTCACCGGTTTGCGCATCGAGCACGGTACCCGTCACCCGCCACTCACCCGGTTTCAGTACCGCGTTTGCCCCCGTTGTTCCTGCATGAATGCCGTACAATACGGTCGTTAAGGGCGGATTGGAATCCAAGCGGAAGTGCAGGTTATACTGTCCTGGCGGGAGATTGGGGAACTGATACGTCCCAATTTCATCTGATTGTGCTGACGCAATCCCTCCACGAGGCAATTGCGCGCGCACAGTAACACCGGGTACCGGATTTCCTTCCGTATCCGTTACCTGCCCGCTGATTTGATTGCCGCTGTCCAGGGTCAATTGAAGGCTTTTGTTCTGGCCGGATTGCACCGACACTTGCTGATGCAGCGGCGCGTATTGATCATGAAATACGCTGACGCGGTGTGTTCCGGTAAAGGTATTGCTCTCATCAAACGCCACAGAGATTTCATCAAACACAAAACTGCCATCCGGGCCGGTGGTTTGTTCTCTTTGCGCGCCGGTAGATAAATCAACCAGCACCAACCGGGCGTTAAATACGGCGGCTCCGTTCTGATCCGTCACCGTCCCGCTCAGAGTCGCAAAGCCTTCCAACACTATCGTGATGTTGTTAACCGGATTCCCGGTTCCTACCGGCAAGGGATCACTCGTTCCGCTGCCGTATTGCTGATGAGACGCAAGCAAGCGGATGTCGGATATCCCCCTCGAAGATATCCCGCCGGGTGACATAGACGGCACATTTCTTAATACAAATTCACCGTTAAAGTTGGATAACGTTTTGGTGGATGGAATCTTGGCAACGGTTACTTCCGCGCCGCCGACCGGTTGGTTGTTTTGATTGACAACCACCCCGCTCACGGTTATACCACTTTCGACGGGGAAGTTCACATCCCGTGCGTCGCGCTCTAATACTTTGACGGTTTTGTAATCCTGATCGACCGGAACCACCACATTCAATTGCTCATTTAAGGTGGGATTGCTGGATACAATATAGGTTCCCGGTTTGAGGTTATCAAAACGGTACAATCCGCCGCCGCGGGATTGTGTTTGCATCGGTTCTGGATTGGAGCCATCTTCCTGCACCGCGATCAAATGAAAGTCACTCATACCCTGGCCGGTCTCTTCATTGATTATCATGCCGGAAATCGAGTAACTCGGCTGGGTTAAGCGCAGCACCACAAACTCGTTAAAGGGCGGATCGACCACCCGGTGTCCCTCCCCCTCATCCGAAAAATTCTCCTGCGAGGCTCTTACATTCAAGCGTTGTTCGGCGGGCGGATTCTTCAGTGTAAAGCGGCCTTCCGCGTCAGACCGGATCTCTTGAATATAAATTCCTTCCACCGCCCGAATCGATATGTTCGCGAACGCCACCGGCGCATCGGTGTTATCAATCACTTTGCCTTGCAGCATGCCGTCGCTGACCAGCACCAAGGTGAAATTGTTCGTTCCGGTATCGATAGCCTCACGGCTAAGCGGACGGTATCCTTCCGCGTTCACAGTCAGGTTATAAGCCCCTGAATCCAGTTCGCGAAACACAAAGCGGCCGTCTTGCCCGGTTTGAACCGTTTCGCCGTTATCCAGCATGACGGATGCACTCACAATTGGCTTTTGGAATGAATTCACTACCATCCCGGATATTTGTGTTTGCAGCGCGGTGTTTTGAGACGGCTCTTCTTTGCCGGAAATTCCTCCATCTGGCGAAACACCAGGTTTATCTCTCATCAATCCGTTTAGGTCAGTGGAATCTTGTCCGGAGGAATCCTTTGTGTTTGAAGTACCGGATATCGCAGATTGGGATTGCGGGGAGGTGACTTGCGAGTATTCCCCATTCACCGCCGCACGACCGTCTGTGTTTGTCTCACCATTTCCATTTGTAGAAGAGGTGTTTTGTTGCGCCAGTCCCGTTTCGTTTTCCGGAACGGATATATCTGTATCTGTTGGAATGAAAATAATGATTCCGGCTACAGCCAAGATGATCAAAAATAAAATGGCAGGTACTAATAACGGTCTACCCATCTGCATCCTCTTATCGGTAATAAATTTTATGTGTATTGCCGCTCACCGAAGATCGCCGTTCCAATACGTACATAGGTGGCGCCTTCTTCTGCCGCAACCGGGTAATCGTTGGTCATACCCATTGATAATTCTATCCTGTTTTTCCCGCTTTGCATGGAGTTTTCATACTCATAAGCCAGTTCACGCAGCCGTTGAAAAAACGGCCTGACTTGGTCAATTTTTTCTACAGCTGGCGGAATAGCCATCAATCCTTTGCAACGGACATGGGCAGCCGAGTTGCTGCATTCAATCAATTCCTGCAATTGTCCGGGGTCACAACCAAACTTTGACTCTTCACCGGATACATTCACCTGCAACAATATATCTTGAATCTTCCCTGCATTTTCCGCTTCCGCGTCAATCTTCCCGATCAACTTCATGCTATCCACGGAGTGAATCAAATCAAACAACCGTACTGCTTTTTTGACTTTATTGGTTTGCAAGTGACCGACCATGTGCCATTCGATATTTAAATCATAACAGGATTGAATCTTATCTTCGGCTTCTTGAACTTTGCTTTCTCCAAATATTTTAAGCCCGCAGGCATAGACTGATCGAATATCTTCAACCGGTTTCGTCTTACTTACTGCAACGATTTTAATCTCACTTGAGTTACGGCCGGATTTCGCTGCCGATTGTTCAATGATGCTTTGAATTTGCCGAATGCGTTTTTTGAATAGAGCTTCGTCAGTCATGATGTTTAAACAAAAGGGGGAACCCGTAAAGAGTCCCCCCTGCTAATTTTTTTATAGAATAATGACTTAACGTCTAACGGGTGGTGCAATTTCCGCGTCTTTTAAGATATCCACACCGAAGAACGGCACACTGACCGGGAACGGCTCTACCGAAATACCGTTGATCACGCGGTTCCCTCTTCCAAACGCAGGAGCAAAGCGGGTAGAAGCGCCGCCGGTGTGGGTACCGCCCAAGCCGTCAAACATAAACATACCAACACGGATGCCGCTGGTTTGATCGGTGTTGCCGGCACTATCCAAACCAAATGTTGGATCGGAGTTGATTTCCAATTCATGGTCGCGGGCGATATCCAATCCAAAGCCGGATTGCAAGTTGCCGAAGGGTGAAAGATTGGAAACATGATCACGAATCGCATCTGTCACTGTAACATCGCTGAACGGAACAAACGTAATGGATCCGTCACCCGAAAGCAAGGATAATCCAATAAATTCGGTACCGGCAGGATTCGGCATGAATTCGATGTCTTTGAACACCTCAACCGTTAGAGACGGCGAAACCGCAACGTCATTGGTGTTTAGTTCCGGCACATCACCAACACTGTGAACCACACCGTTGGAATCCAAAACATAAGCGCCGGTTCCAATTAAATCATTGCTAAAGATGGTGTTGGCGAGGTTAATTGTTCTGCCGCGGAAGATTTTCAATCCAACGGCAACAGCGCCATCAGACAAGGTTACGGAACTGTCTAAGTCTTCCAGCGCATCCCCTTCCGCAAAAATACGGCCTGTATCATCCAATACATAGAATCCGTTATTACCGGCCGGTTCAAGGTCGCGCAGTGGAGCGATAAAGTTACCACCAGTTGGTGTTTGTTGGAACAAGACCGGAATAATATCGGTAGTAAACTGGCCAAAGTTCAGGTTGTTGGCGGCGTTGTTATCCACATCGATACCGCCGCGGTTCGATCCGCCCACAGCGCCCAAACGCGCGCTCACTGGCGGGAAGGAACCGATGCTGCCACCAATCAGGAAGTAGGCACCTTCTGAACCGTTCGCGTTTGCGGCGATTTCACCACTGAATTCCAAGTCTTTCGCAATCGGTACCGGCGCGCCTTGTACTAAGAGGAACGGACCGAGCGCATCTGGATCCGGCAAGCCGTCAAATACGTTTCGGGTCGCCAAGTTACCGGCGGAGTTTGATATACCGATATCGAAATTGTGTACCGCGTTTCCGCTTAGGTGTGCCGCACCCAATTCATCCAAACCTACAATACCCAAGTTCGGGTTAAGACGCAACGCAGTCGGGGTTGGAGTCGGTGTTTCGATCGGTACCGGTGAAGGCGGTGGCAATGTTGGTGTCGGGCCGCCAGGAGTATTGGTCGGTGGTACCGGTGTTGGTGTTACGTCTGTTTCCGGCGTCGGCGTACTGGTCGGCGGTACCGGGGTATTTGTTGGAGGGGTTTCGCCTGGAGTTTCTGTTGGTGTCGGTGTGTTTGCTGGCGGTACCGGTGTTGGCGTGTCTTCCGGGGTTTCTTGTGCAACCGTTACGGTTCCTGGTACAATATCCGCGCCGGTAAAGTCATCCAGCAAGTTGGTTAACGTTAATGTTGTTTCACCATCGGAAACAGCAGAGAAGCGTACACTCAGCAACACACCCTCTCCGTTAACATCCGCGTTTCCGCCAACACCGCCAATTCGCACATCCCCATTGGCCAAAGCTGTAGCGCTAACGCTGAAGAAGTTTTCCGTTAACGTTCCTGCAGATTCAACTGCAAGGAAACTCAGTATGTTGTTGGATTGCTGGATATCGAAGCCAAAGGCGTCAATATCCGCAGCATTTCCGATTTGGATATCAACAAGCAATTCATCCCCCACTTGGCCGGAAACGGCATCGATTATCAATTGTGGGGCTTCGATTTCGGTCTCTGGAGTTGGCGTGCTCGTCGGAGGAACGGGCGTGTTCGTCGGCGGTACCGGAGTGTTGGTCGGAGTTTCTATGGGTGTTTCTCCCGGAGATTCGGCCGGTGTGGGTGTATTTGTTGGTGGTACCGGCGTGTTGGTAGGTGGTACCGGTGTGTTCGTCGGAGTCTCAATTGGGGTTTCGCCCGGAGATTCTTGCGCCGAAACAGTGACCTCTGTCACCAACCCATAAATACCAAATACCAATGCTGTGCAAAATACCAAGCGCAAAATATGCTTACTCATTCAATTGCCTCCAAATCTGTAATGCCGTATAAGCGTGTTTCTTTAATACCATACACGCTATGGCAAAAAAAATCTAGTCATAAATTTTATTTTTCAACAACCAACTGCAACGATACAAAACAATAACAAATCTATTCAAACTTCCTGATTTTCTGTTTGTTTGGTGATTGCCAGTTTAATTTACGGCATAACTACAATAGAGTTTCCTTGAGGAATACTCGCGTTTTCGATGGAATTGACTGTAATCACGGTGCCTTCATCAATCGCAAGCCGATCGTCAAACTCGATCACGGTTCCATCGGCTGGAATTGTTCCCACCACTTCAAATGTAATATCCGCAATCCGGGCATCACCGTCAAACCCAAATCCATCCACTGGAGTTTCTGGGCGGCGAAGCAACGTCACAACGATATCATCAATCTTTCCGTTGGCATTGCTGATGAAAGGATCTTCAAAGATTTCAACACTTTCCCGAATCACACCAAGATCGTTGTTATCATTGCTGGTCCAATAAATCGGCGATTGGTTGATAAATTGAGATAACTCGTTAATATCATCTGAATCAATGACGTTTTGACTGCCGCCTTCCGTAACAAAGTCAAATAATGAAAACCCGTTCCCGGTATTGGTGGCCAACCCAAAACGTTGAGCCAAGGCCAAAATATCCGCGACATTAGAGCGGCCGTCAAAATTGGTATCACCCTGCGCTTCATGAATGCTCACCACATTTAATACTCCGGGATCAAACACCAAATCACAATTCACCCCAGTCAAATCTTCCGCTCCTTGCAACACAACCGTGCAAGAGAAACGTGTACGGGCCTCTCCGTTAACATCTACCTGCTCAAAAACAGGGGTTTCTTCAACGGTTGATGAGGTTTGCGTATCATCTGCGGTGGTTTGAAAATCCAACACAAACCTGGCGCCGGCGTTTTTTTCGTTATCTTGTGCTTGAATGGTTAAGGCGGCAACGTAAAAAATTAGAATCCCAAACCCGATTCGAATGTTCAATGGAATCCTCCTAAATGTTCTTTCTGCTCAAAAACACCAATGTTCATGTTAACTGTTTCTCGTGAATACTGTTTCTTGTGAATATTGAGCAGGTTTACAGTGAAAAAATTATCCAGTAAAACAAAAATTTATGGCGGGATTGACGGGACTCGAACCCGCGACCTCCTGCGTGACAGGCAGGCATTCTAACCAACTGAACTACAATCCCGCATG
>CAYVAZ010000121.1:0-14141 GCA_964449065.1 uncultured bacterium | reverse complement strand
GAGGGCGAGGCTCCCGCCGAGCCGGAAGTACGCTTCATTCCAATCCGAACGTATTTTTCGCAACACCGCTATTGATAACGAAAAAAAGATAACGAAAAAGCCCCAAATGGGCACTCTGACATAGCACAGGGCAACACACTGATAATAACTGTGGGTAAACTTCAGCTTAATCAAAAGGGTACAAAGGCAAGGCTGCCATCAAATCATGTGTGACGATTTACCAACAGTCTGACAGATTCCTAATGTCGAGTTGAATTGGGAGGGCGAGGCTCCCGCCGAGCCACAGGGTTTTCTCCTTACCCGACACTTTTTGCCTGTCAGTGTATTGGTGGATAAGTACAATATGACCCATCTTCTAACCCTTGATGATCGAATCGTTATAGGTTTGGGGGAAAGTAGAAAAATGAGGGTGCAGGGACTTGAACCCTGAACCACCTCCTTAAAAGGGAGATGCTCTACCAATTGAGCTACACCCTCACGAATGGGTTCTCGTGATCATTTTTCTGTGATTCGCGGATTTTTTCCGCAAAAGTGAACCAACAGTATACTCCCCCATCAAAATCGAGACAAGCCTTTAAAGTATGAAAATTCTCCAAAAAAGATTGTATTTTTAACACAGTGTATGACCATCCATCCCGCAGAGCCGGCAAAACATATCGTTCTTAAACGTGAAGATGTATATTCATTGTCGTGCAGATACCCTGCCTGCAATTTCGTGGGGCACATCGCAGCGTAACCCTGCACCCGCGTATCATTCCCAAAAATCTCCAATTTCTACCTATGCACCTAAACGCTATGATTACAACGCCTTATATATCAATAATGTCTATTGCTCCGCAAATAAAACCCCAGATCTGAAAATCCCCTCTTTACAAGTAGAGGGAAAAATAATTTTTTTGAGAGGAGCAACTCCATGTCGTCATCCAAACACAAACAAAACCGCCATACCCAAAATTCATCAACCCATCCGCCCCAAAAAACGGTCGATATCATCCCGTTATCCAAGATCGCCGATTCATTTGAAGAATCCCAATTCTTATACCTGCAATACATCATCGACCGGCTGGCGGCCGGCATCGTCGAATCCCTGAACGATACCGAAAAAGCCGAGCCCTCCGCCATGCTGCCGCAACTGCGCGTCTACGCCCAATACATGAACCTCTACATGAAGTTTAAAGACAAATGCATCGATTTAGATCCCCCCAATTCAAAACAACCAAACCCCAATCAAACATCACAAGCGCGTAGCGAAACAAAAACCGGGCAACCCGTGCATAATCAAAAAAATTTAAACCGCACTAACACCGTTATGCATTCAGCCAACAACCCAACCAGCCCAAACCGCCTGCATCCCCAAGAGCCGCAATCAGCCCTATTGATGAACCCGGAAAATAAAGCCATGGAAAAAGTCAAAAGAGAATAACGGTATTCGCGCGTTCGTTTCAGGAGGGCGAGGCTCCCGCCGAGCCGGGAGAACTTTTTCGCATCAAAAAGTGGACGAAACTAGAGCGTTTCAGAGTTGAATAGCCGGGTAGCATCGGCTTCCAGCCGGTACATGTATCTACACGTTGTACCTTTACGTAAAGCTGAATTGCTCTATATCCAATACTTTAAACAATAATAAACAAAGCCCTTATTCGCGAATATTCGCGTGCATTCGCGGTTACACCTTAGTCTTTAATCAACCGCGCGCCGCCCCAATCACCGTGGTCGGAATTGCTCCCATCTCCGCCGTCGGTGGCGAGAAAGGTCAGCTGGCTGATGCCCTCAATGCGGCAGTCAATGCGGTAGGCGGGCATATCGGCCGTCATCATAGGAGACTGCGCGAGGATGGTGCCGTCACCTAACAATTGAAACACCATCGAAGCCGGGCTGTCCGGCGCGACTTCATCATCGATCCCCACTTCGGCAACAAAGCGGGTATATCCCTGCGGGATGGCAACGGAAAATTCCGTCGTGGCATGAACGCCCAAGCCTTTTTGATACCATTTATCCCCAACCAACAAGCTGTTGCCGTCGATGGATTGATCACGGGCAGGCTCTTTCCATTCAAATCGCAATACGTTGAGTTCTTCCAAATCACTGATGTACACATCCTGCTTGGGCAGCATCTGCCATACGGTTAAAATTAGCAGCATAATCACCGCCCCGATGAGCACATAAACGAGAGATAGCAGCAATTCTTTATGGGTTAACTTTTCATTCATGTTCCGGTCTCTTTTCATTCTCGTAGGATTTCATTCCCTCCCCAAGACTGGGGAGAGTTAGGGTGGGGTTGAGCGTAGAGTGTTCTATTCTCTGTGATTCTATCACCGAAGCCCTGCCTTTATAATGATAATCAAAAGGAAATCTAACCTTCTTCATGTTTTTTAGGAGGGCGAGGCTCCCGCCGAGCCAGCGGCACGCTTTCAACAACGCGAAATCCCCCGGAGCCTGCGGCTCCACCCCCTTATGTAAGGGGGTCTAACACCGCGCTAACGCTTGTGAATGACTGATCCCACTCATTTCATGTGGATGGGTCAATTTTCACCCATCATCTCATCCTTAATGAAACACGAGTCTCTAATCCCTAATCCCTGTTTTTAAAATATTCGCGTGCATTCGCGGTTAAAACATCCTCAAAACAACATCTGCGATTCCGGCGTTTCTAAACCAAGATGCTCATACGCGGCGCGGGTCAATATCCGGCCGGACGGTGTGCGGTTGAGCAGGCCTTCTTGAATCAAATACGGCTCATACACCTCTTCCAGCGTCCCTTCATCCTCGCCCAACGCCACCGCGATGGTGCGCAATCCCCCCGGCCCCCCGCCGAATTTTTCCGCGATGGTCGATAAAATTCTCCGGTCCATCTGATCCAGCCCCAAATGGTCGATTTCCAAAAACTCCAATGCTTCGCCGGCCAGCGCTTTGGTGATGGTTCCATCGCCGCGCACCTGGGCATAATCCCGCACCCGCCGCAGCAGCCGGTTGGCAACCCGCGGGGTTCTCCGCGAGCGGTTCGCCAATTCACCGATCCCCGATTCATCAAACGGGACATTCAAAATCGTGGCGGAACGGTGCAAAATTTTATTGATATCCTGCGGCTCATAAAAGTTCAGGCGGCAGTGGATGCCAAAACGGTCGCGCATCGGCCCGGTCAACATGCCGGAACGGGTAGTGGCGCCGATCAGCGTAAACCGCGGCAGATCAAGATTGATCGAGCGCGCGTGTGGCCCTTCGCCCAGCATCACATCGATAAAAAAGTCTTCCATCGCGGGGTACAGGCATTCTTCCACCGCGCGGTTGAGACGGTGAATTTCATCGATAAAAAACACGTCCCCGGTTTTCAGTTCGGTCAGCATCCCCGCCAGGTCGGCCTTGCGTTCAATCACCGGGCCGGAAGTGACGCGCAGGTTCACTCCCATTTCAGCCGCAATGATGTGCGCGAGAGTGGTCTTTCCCAATCCCGGCGGCCCGGCCAGCAGCACATGATCCAGCGCTTCGCCGCGCTGCTTCGCCGCCTCAATACAGATGTTCAGCTTGGATTTTACTTCCTTCTGCCCGATAAAGAAATCAAAACTGCGCGGACGCAAATCTTCCGTGCCGGTCAGTTCATCGGGAGCCGATTGCATTGATATGATGCGTTCATCCATGATGTGATTGTTTCGGTAGGGTGGGCTCGACACTCTTCCAAGCAAGAGCACTCACAAATCAAAAGCGGGGCAACAACTTCAATTACTCCAGCCGTCCAATTCCGGCAGCCCACCGGTCATATTCATATATCAAGATTACAGACAATCCATGTTGAAATTGCCTGAGTGAAATTAAAGAAAGGATAACCTGTTTTCAACCGAATACCAGCCAAAACATTATAAACGGGTTTTGGTCAGCTGAACCGCCACATCGATCGCATCCAGCAAAGACCGCTCGGACGCTTTTCCCGTGCCCGCCAGGTCAAACGCGGTGCCGTGATCAACCGATGTACGGATAATCGGCAGCCCCAGCGTCACATTCACACCCACAACGGTTTCCCACTCTTTTTGATCCGGGTCAAAATGGAAGTGGGTCAACTTAAACGCGATGTGCCCTTGGTCATGATACATCGCCACCACCCCGTCATACACGCCGCCGATGTGTTTGGGATAGATAGAATCGCAGGGGAACGGCCCCTCGGCATGGATTCCTTCCTTCTGCGCTTCCACAACCGCGGGGGCGATGTGTACAACCTCTTCATCGCCAAACAACCCGCCTTCTCCGGCATGGGGATTGAGCGCGCACACCGCGATAGCGGGCGCTTTGCCGTCCAAACGGGTCAGCGCCTCGTTCAGCAAACGGATGACATCCAATATGCGCTGCTTGGACAAGAGCGAAGGGACATCTTTTAAAGCCGTATGGCAGGTGACATGGGTCACGCGAAATTTGTCCGCGATCAGCATAAGGCTGAAGTCGGTCACGCCGGTCTGTTCCGCCAAAATTTCGGTATGGCCGGGATAGTTGTGCCCCGCCAGATGAAGCGCCTCTTTATGCAGCGGCGCGGTGACGATGGCGTCAACCAAGCCCTGCTTGCACCATGCAATCGCGGTGGTGAGCCAATCAAACGCCGACGCCCCGCAGGATGCGTCTATCCGTGCCAGGGGGATCTCGTCCGGCAGATGCCGTTCTTCGTTCCAAAGGCCGGTGCCGTCTTGAAACGCGCCCACCTCTTTTTCGGTCATGAGAGTTTGTACCGGAAACTGCTTGCCGGTAAACGAAAACGCCCGCCGCAGCGCACGGTTTGATCCAACAATAATGGGCGAACACGCTTGCAATACGTCCGGTTTGCTCAGCGCCTTGGCAATAATCTCCGGCCCGATCCCCGCCGGGTCTCCCATCGTAATCGCGATTTTGGGTTGGGTAGTCATCATTCCATTTTCTACTCAGAAAATATATTCTCCCGATATAGATAGTCGCTTTTTTTAATTTGACAATGAGTGGATTCAATTCTTTACTCTTCTGAAAGACAATCCCGGTTTGAATGGAGAAACCATGAATCCACACCATCAAAACAATTCCAACAAAGCCGAACAGTTATCCGCAAGTCTGATTGAACTTGATAAGAGTATGGAAGACATCAAAGAAGGGAAAA
Source organism: uncultured bacterium (assembly GCA_964449065.1). GTDB lineage: Bacteria > Hinthialibacterota > Hinthialibacteria > Hinthialibacterales > Hinthialibacteraceae > CAYVAZ01. Next base: position 9,037 of record CAYVAZ010000121.1, on the reverse strand, counting down.
CACGCCCGGCAAAAGAAGCGATTCTACAGATTGCGAATGAAATCGGTGTCGAAATAGACCGGCAAATTGGAGATAAAAAGAAATAATTCAAATACCGGTAAATGAAGGATAAAATTAGGGACTGGCGTATTGTGAGAGTGAATGATACCATAAAGGTGTTGCAATATAAAAATAAAAAACATTTCAATCCTATCTAAAAATGCTCACAAAACAACATGTAGAAGAAGACTTAAGCAAGGCTTATGTGCAAGCTGTTGCAGCTAGAGCAGGTTTAAACTTAAGCCTAAACAGCCGTTCTCATGATTACACGATTGATGGTACCTTTCATCAAATTAATTATGTCAACGGAAGGAGGCATGAGTCTGGATTTAGTTTGGATTTTCAACTAAAAGCAACAAAAAATTTGGGTTTCAAAGATGGTAATTCCCAATTTGTACAGTATGATTTAGATGCAGAAACCTATAATTATTTGGTGGATCGTTCCAATGCAGTGAGAACAACGCCTGCTATTTTGATTGTATTTTCTTTGCCGGAAAATGAAGTTAAATGGCTGGATTTAACGGAAGACGAATTGATTTTGCGGCGATGCTGTTATTGGATTCATTTAACAGGCGAAAAATCCGCCAATTCTGTTCGTAAAAGAATTAGCATACCAAAAGAAAATATTCTTAAACCGGTGACGGTTTTGGAAATGATGAAAAAAATTGAAGAGGGGAGGAGCGTAATATGAATTCAGGTACATATTGTGATACAAGCGTTCTTCGCCTTGAGGATGTTACCGCCTATATAAGAAAGATGGGTTGGGAAAAGTTAGAACATCCAAATAATGAAATCCTTGTATATCAGTACGAATCAAAAGATGAACAAGGTGAAAACATAAAATTGGTTTTGCCAAGCAAAAACATGTATTCGGATACGAAAGATAAAATTGAAACGGCCGTTGAATTATTGTCCGCTATCGAACATCTTACAACAACAGAGATGATCTACAAAATCAGAAACCGTGGTTTTGATATCCTTCGTCAACGTCTTTACAACAATACATCCAAAACAAATCTTTCTTTGGAAACTGCCACTCAAGTTATACAAAAGTTACGGGATTTAATCTTCCAAGCAGCATGTGCGGAAGAAAACCCTCAGCCCTATTTTGAAAAAGGGAAAAAAATCGGAAAAAGCTTCACGCAAAAATGTAGATTTGGCCACACGTTTCATGGCAGTTTTGGGCTTTCTGTAGAGATGCCGATCCCTCCGAACTCCTATACATTCCATACAGTGGAATCAAAAGAGATGATTCCTATACCTATGGAAAGACGAATTATGGAACGGATTGTAAGAGGATTGCGATTTTCAGAAAAAGCTGCCAATGAAGGGGATGTGAATATTCTTACGAAAAATTTTGATAAAGGTTTTAACGCGAATTTATGCGAAGTTATGACTCAGTTAACCGGTTATTTAGAAGACTTCAATATTGAATTTTCGATGTTTTGGTCATCAGAATATAATGTAAATAAAGAACTCGTGCCTTATCCAAAAATAAGCATTGATCCAAGTGTTATTCGACCGTTTTATGAATCCGCCGCAAAAACGTTACGATCGGAACAAGAGTCGATAGAAACCGTAATTAAAGGTAGGATAACTCAACTAAAAGCAGAACGTATAGATGAGACCGATGATCGCAAATCAGATGATAAACAAATTACGGTTCATTGTGTAATGGATTCCGGAAGAAAAATAAATATAAGAATTTCCTTGAACACAGAGGATTACCGTACAGCTTGTGATGCACATAAAAACGGCAATATGATTGAGGTAAAAGGAATTCCGGAAAAACAAAACAAATTTTGGATACTCACATCGCCTTCAAATTTCACAATCTTGTCTGATTGACTTCAGTAAGAAAAAATCATCGAAAAACGCCCTGAAAAGAAACTTGTTCAACATGACTAACAAGAACGAATTCCGTTGGTTATAGTAGTATATCGCGCCCGTTGGGCAATCTGTACGGGAATGTAGAGCGGAACTCATGAGACTGTTTCAAACGCCACGGTTTTTTAAAAAACGCAAGATCAAAACGCCGACCGTCTATCTGATTCCCGGTCTGCATTTTGATCCCGCCTCCCAATCCACCCAAGCCGAATCGGTTGAACAGGGCATTCAACTGCTGCGCCAATACATTCAAGCCTGCCGCATCGATCCCTATCTAGGCTTCTACATCCCAAACCTCGATCTGCTGCGCCCCTATTTGGATTTGTATCCCGAAGACAAAACCTTCTTAAAGCAGTTAATCGAGCAGGAACGCGGCGGCATCAGCGGCACCTTTACCCCCCCCTCGCAAACCTTGGTCAGCGGCGAATCCCTGATCCGAAATTTGATTCTCGGTAAACATCATTACGCGTCCTTGTTGGAAGGCCATACCTCGGTTTTTATCGGATGGGATGCCTATAGTCATGTTCCGCAATTGCCGCAGATCATAGAACAATGCGGCATCAAAGCGGCCGTATTTGATCAGAGAGAACACGAGAGCGAATCGGCCGCGATTCCCGGCATCTCCCCCTTGTTTTATTGGATGGCACCCAACGGCTCGTGTGTGTATGCCTACCGGACGGCAACCCGCTTCAGCGGGGAACTGGAAGCGGCCATCGAACAATACAAACAACCGCATGACGAACCCCTGGCGGAATTGCGCGGCCATCTCTTGTTTGATTCTTCTCCCATGCAGCCCCTGCGGACATCACTTATCGGCAAAAGCCGCGATTGGTCGCAGGCCGAAGAACCGCTCTATGTTACGGGCAAAGCGGGAGACAAGTTTTTTGCTGCCCTAGACACATTCGTCCACGAGAACAAATTGAAACTTGAGCCGGTCACCCGCGATTTCACCCAAGGCGCGGAAGGGGCGGATTTATCCCGTTTTGACTTGAACCTCCTCTGTAGACGGATGGAAAACCTGCTGTTTGAAACCGAAGCACTCAGCGTAATGGCCGGGGTATACGGGGTTCACGATTCCTCTTCCTTTCTGCACCACACCTGGCAGCAGTTGCTGTATTGCCAGCAGCAAAACGCCCTGGGGGGATGGTGTTCGGATATCGCGTATATCGATCTGCTCGCGATCTGTCATGAGACTCTGACCAACCTGATCGATTACCGCGACCGCTTGGTTGAATCGTTCACCGCTTTGATTCAGACAAGCAAGTTCGAGGGCGATCCATTGTTTGTTTTCAACCCGCTTCCGTGGCGGCGGGATGGCGTGTGCTCCATCTATTTGGAGACCTCCGGCGATATTGAACTGTATGAAGTAAAAGACGCCGCCGGGGAACCGGTTCCCTTTGAATTGGAAGATGTTGTCGTCGATAAACAAGGGGCAATCTTGCAGGTCAAACTGACCTGGGTGGAAACCGAAATCGTATCCGCCGGGTATCAAACGCTGAGTGTAGAGAATCAAGAAGAAGTCCAATCGCCTTATATCCAGCTGGGACAAAGCCAGCCCTGGCTGGAAAACGACTTTTTGCGGGTGGAAATTGACCCCGATTTGGGCGGCGGGATCATCAGTTTGCTCGAAAAAGAGACCGGCTATGAATACATCCAAAGCGGGCAGGAATATACCGCGAATGAAGTGATCTGTCTGCGCCAGTCCGCCGATACCGAATCCCCCCGGCGGTTAACCACCATCGGCAAACAAAGCGTCAAAAGCATGCACCCCGCGTTTGTGGATTATTATGAAAGTCCGGTCAGCCAATCGCTGATCATCAAAGGACACGGCCCCGGCCCTTGCCGCAGTATGCAGAAAATAAAGTTGTACCATGATTTGCCTTATCTCGACTGCACGACCGTTTTGGAAAACTATCAGGGATATGGCAAGCCCAATGATCCGATGCGAAAAATCCCCCACCGCGATCTGTATATGTTAGGCTTCCCCTTAAACCTCCCCGGGTCCATCCCGGTGATGGAAGACCGCTTTTACGCGAGGGCCTATCACCGCAGCCAAGGCAATTTCGATTACCGCGGGGTGGAAGAAACCAATCTATCCAAGCACGGCATGAACACCTTTTACCGTTGGGTGGATGTCTCATGGTCTTTCTTGGTTCGGATCATTAAAAATAAAGAAGAAGTCGGGGGGATAGCGGTCGGTCCGTCTGATGTTGTAACACCAAGCGGGAAGTATCATGCTCTCCGCGAAAAATTGGTGCGGCATTTATCCCGGCAGGGTGTGAGCTGTTCCACGCGCGCGGATCACCAAAACATAGGCGATGACAGGCTGTACCGCCCATGCACATTCAGCATCGGTTCGGCAGACGAAAACTCGTTTACCCAACATATTTTATCAAAACACGAAGACGCGCGATCGTATTACAACCAATCGATGGCTGAATTCGGATATGCGGTGATAATCGTCCCTTACCGGCGCGGCGGCATCCACTATCCCGTGTTTCTTTTTGCCGGAAACACACCAGCTTTTACCGAACAGGCGGTGGATGAAATCATCCATTCCACCGTCGCCCACCGCTGGGATTGTCCTGCTTCAGGGTGTTTTATACCGGACTTGCCGGTGGTCAAAGATGCGGGTTTCGCGTTGATCAACACCGGCAGCACGCTGTGCAGCGTGGAAGAAAACGGAACGCTAACGGTCGCCATGATGCATACCGCTCCCTATGTGAATCCCAAAACCGAATGGGGTTTGGAATTTGCCGAACACAAAACCCACCTCTTTCAATACCGCTTGATTCCCCATGAGGGCGATTGGCGCCATGCCGAAATCCCCCGCCGGGCCATGGAATATCAACACCCGCCCCTGTGCGCGCGGAAAACCAAACAGGAAGGAAAACATCCAGCGTCGCAGTCTTTCTTTACCGTGGAACCTTCCAATGTCCTGATTTCCGCTTGGAAGCCGCCCGGCTTAGGTACAAACGGCAATTCATCCAAATCCGGTTCGGTGTTGCGGGTGTATGAAGCGCATGGAGAAGAATCCAATTTGTGGATCGAATCCAATTTGGCCTCAAAGCAAGCGGAATGTATTTCTCCGGAAGAACGGCCGCTGCCCAAATCCAAGGAGCTGTTTTGGGAAGATGGCAGTACCCGCACCATCATTCACTCTCATGAAATCGCGGCGTTTTTGCTGCATTTCAAGGGCGATTCACTTTCGCGTCCTTTCTCCCACACGCCAGCGGAAGCCAAAGCCGTCCCTTCCCGGTATTGGAACTATAATTTGGGGGCGGTATCGAATGGGGATACCGGTGTGCGGGTGATGCTGCGCGGACAGGTGCCCACTCATTTCGGCTCGTCGTCCTTAACCGTTTACCCCATTCAAGTGCTGATATCCAACCCGGCAACTCATTCGGTTGACGGCCTGTTGCAGATTGATGCCCCCCCCTATTGGCGTGTTGTCCCCCCGCAAAAGAAGTATCAAATCAAAGCGGATGGATTTATGGTTGTGCCCGCGTTATTGATCGCGGATCAACCCACACAAAACGGGGTGATCCGTGCCCATACAAAAACCAATGGGTTTGTGGTTCAGGATGAAATGACCGTAGGCCAGCCGCCCTCCTTTGATGTGGAAATGACATTAACCGCCGAAGCGTTTTATATTCATCTCAGCCATCATTTTCCGTACCCAGTACAAGGGATCGTGCAATTAATCGCCCCCTTCGAAACCTGGTCCAAGCGTTTGATGGATGATTACGCGTTGTCGAACATTTCGCTTGCCCGCCAACCCTTTGACTTGGCGCCGGAAAAAAAGTTGGCATTGGAATTTTCCATATCGGATTACGCGAATGTATTTCAAATCCCTACCGATCACCATTGGCTGGTGGTAAAAATCACCGCGCAATACTGCAATTGGTATTATCATGTGCGCCTGGACGGACGGCCGTCCGGCGGGTTGGGATGCGTCATCCGCGCCTAAAAAAGTCATGCTATACTTCTTGGAGTAACGATTAATGACGAACCGGCAAAAAGTCAAAAAATGTGGTGCAGGCTTCCAGCCTGGAAAACCTTTGTCTCCCCCAAAGCATTTGGGGGAGATGTCCGACGCAAGGAGGACAGAGGGGGTGCGAAGAGAACCATCAACCATACAGATTCAACCTGTTTTAAAGAAGTTTTTTTCTTGGCAATCAAACGAAGCAATCTGTTAAGCCATTTTGATTTTAGTGAACAATCCAAATTGGAAACGGTATAACATCTGCTCTTGTTGGGAGGGCGAGGCTCCCGCCGAGTCGGAAATACCGTTTGCGTGATGCGGTACGTTTTTTAGCAATCACGAAGCATTTACTCTACAAATCAGGAAAAATTGATGGGTCATTTCATTCGAGTTTTGTTGTTGCTTTGGTGTTTCGCCATCCCCGTTAGCGGTTGGGGACGAACGCTGGCCGGGGTGCAGGGGGGACGGGAAATCCGCTTTGAAACCACACTGCTATCCGCCGGCGAATATGTGAACGTGCGGGAACTGCTTCCCTATTTTCAAAACGCCTATGAATACGATGCCTTGGCAGGAATCATTCAATTTATCCGCGGCGACGGGGTAACGATTGGGACAATGGTTGGGGATAACCGAATCGTGGTCGATCAAACGCTGCATGTGGTGTTGAACCGCACCATCCGGCAAAACAACAGTGTATACATTTCATTGGAAGTGGTCGATACCTATTTGTTTCCACAAATGGAATTCCAATCCGTTACGAATGACTCAGAAGAGGCCTTAAATGAAGAGCGTATCAGTTCGCTGCGAGGCACTCCCACCCCAAGCCGGTTTATGTATGCAACCCCCACACCCGGTGCATTCCAACGCGATTACCCCTTCGCTCCATTTCCCCACACCGACCCCCTTAGGGGATGAAGAAACACAGCCCCCCACCGCCCCATCATCTGTGATTGTGCTGGACCCGGGAAATGATCCGAAGCATCCCGGCGCGGGTGCCGCGTTAACACTGTACGAAGAAGATTTTACACTGCTGATCTGTGAAAAACTGAAAACGGCTTTGGAAGAAACCCAAAACTTTACCGTGGAACTAACCCGTACAAGACCGGATACGGGTACGGTCACCAACATGCAGCGAACGGGCTTTGCCAACGCCCAACAAGCCGCGGTATTTATTAGCGTTCAATGCGGAGGGTTGTATAGCCGAACGGTCTCCCGCGCGGGGGTGTTTTTTATGAACCAGTATCTGGATCACCCCACGGCAACAAAAAGCGGGCGGCGGGAAGATATCCGGTTGTGGAATACCGCGTATGCCGCGCATCAAGCGGAGAGTATTCAACTGGCTTCCGTGGTGGTGAATGAACTCAAAGCGTTTTATGAGATCAACAATATCGTTCAAATCGATGAGAACCCCAGACCGGGAAGGCTGGCGGTCTTGCGGGGATTAACCATGCCCGGCATTGTCATCGAACTGGGCAATTTAAATCATCCGCAAACCGCGCGGTTTTTGTTTCAAGAAACCACCATGAACGATTTGGTGCAGGAATTGAATCAAGCCATCTCAAACTTCTTGTATTCCCGCAGCGGGATTCAAAAAATAGGACAGCGATAATGAACCGGATGAATTGGGTGATCTTTCTCTTTTCGATCGTTACCACGGCCGCGATCGCCGTGTTTTTAACCCTGTATTTTGGGCCGCAGCCACAAAAAACGTTGGTATTGGACTCGCTGGAAAAGCAGGGCAATTCGGCCGCCGGCGGCTTTAATGATGACCGCATCGAAACCCGCTTGTACTTTCTATCCTCCGACCATCAGCAATTGGCGGTGGAAAAGCGTGAGATTGAAGCGACCACCGTCATCAAAACCAAAGTGGAAGCCGCCATCCGGGAATGGCTAAAAGGCCCGTCGTCTTCCGGATTGATCTTGCCGGCCCCGGCAGGGACGGAACTCAAAAGCGTGTTTTGGAGCGACACGGACCGGCGCATGTATTTAAATTTTTCGGAAACACTCCTCCAAAATGCCCCCGGTCATGTGTTGGCGGAATGGGCGACAATTTACGGATTGGTGAATACAGCCGCGGCGCAGTCTCCCATGATTCAAGAGGTGCAACTTTTGGTCAATGGAGAACCGGTGCTTGATGAACATACGGTGTGGGATTGGTCTATGCCGTTTGAACCCAATGATGCTTTGGTCAAAACTCCTTGAAGGGGTCGTACCGCTCCGGCCCGGCGGTCAAATTCACCGGTGAACAGCGCGGCAATTTTCGCTGGACTTTCCGGAAAAGAGCAGTAAACTATGACTTGCAACATGCGGGAAATCTGCTAGGTTTTGATACCGAAGTGATTTAGGATTATCAGGTAAGAACGGCGCGAAGTTACTCTTTCGCTAAGGCTGATCGCCGCGCCTAATGACCAATCCTAATGGTAATGGTACAAGCCGGATATTACCGGAACTTCCGGTATTATTTTGAGGACAGATATGAACAATGCCGGCCCGGCGCGGCTGGTATTTAACGCATAAACAATTCCTTCCTACGCTCTTGACGCAGGACCCGTTTGCGGTTTTGCCGGAGAGATACAGGGAGGTTTTTTTTGTTTTAAAGGACAAAACGCAGTACGAAGTGTTTGCGGCAGGCAATACAATCTATGGATGAGGGTAAATCGTTTATGAGTACGATCTTCGATTTTATCTCAAAACTATCGGGCATCAGCATTGCACCGGTTGTGGAGTTGTTCATTTGGATTTTGATAATCAGCGCGTTAAGTTATTTTTTATTAAGCCGGGGCCGGTCCTCGATTTTTCAAAAGCGGTAATATTATGTGAACCACACTGCATCATTACATAGATAGATATAAGTTATACGGATTCAATTATTTTCCGGCCGGCACGAATGCCCTCCTCTAGACTGGCTGAGGGTTCGGTAGCGGCAGACACGGTGTCTGCCTCGTTGTGAGGTAACCACAGGGGGATACCCCTACAGATTGCAAGAAAAAATCACTCATTGCAAGAAAAAATCACTCACTTTTCTCTTGCAACTCGGTATCCCATATCTTATACCATTTTCAAATAGAAAAGGTAATAGGTCAGCCGCTTGAAGAGAAATTTCCCCTCCCAAAGGTGGGAGGGGTT
>CAYVAZ010000120.1:0-14224 GCA_964449065.1 uncultured bacterium | reverse complement strand
AGTTTCCAACATTTAGGATTTTTCGGTTACTCTCGACAATATTGGCGCGTTCACCGATGACAGACAGACCCCGATCAGATTGTAAAAGGAGAAAGCGCGGATACGGCTCACCTGCCTGAGTACGTCCAGATCCATAATGCCCGTCAATATCGACGTCGATGTCTGCAATTGTTCCTTGATACACTCCGCTCCAAATCAGACGTTCACTTGTGAATAGATACAGCTCTTTAGATTGCCCTCGAGTTACCTCGCTGTTTTCCGCAAGAAATTCATACGTTCGGTTATTTCGAGTTCTTATCTCACCATAGTAGAAATCGCCGTCTTTTAGCCTACTTGCGTCTATCGGGACTTCTAACGCAAGTGTACGCGTTCTCGCAGTTTTAAAATCCACCTTGGGTATTGTGTAGAATTTACAGAACAGTCCACCAAACGCCGAGCTCCAGCAATCCCTCTTCTTTACTTTGATGATCCGCCAGGCTTGATCGTATGATGCAAAATCTGCCCCTTCGGGCGGCTCCCGGGGCGGGAGTTCGTCTTCATCATCAACTTTGATCCCGACCGAGGCGTCGACGCCATCATCTCCTTCAGTATCCGTTTTCCCGTCCGGTGCCTGCGAGAATGAGAGAATATCACCCCCCGGCGGTATAGGCTGGAATTCCCAATCGCTGAGCAACTGCAGAAGGAATTCTTCTGTGAACATCGAAAAGAGGGGTAGCTGAACGCCGAGACTGGCTTCGACCGGTGCTGACGCAACCAGATCCAGCTCGACCAATTGGGGATTGGCCCTGGCTTTAATAGCAACGTCGATGATATCGTAATCATAACGGATCTCGCCCCAGGCACGTGGGTTTTTGAGCCATTCATCGAACTCGAAACTAAGAGACTGTCCCGGTGAGATTGGGATATCAAGGTTGACGTCAAACTCACCACTCATGTCGCGCCCAAGTTCAACTCGGGTACTTGCCATTTCGACTCCGAACAGCTCGCCTTTCCCATACATAGAAAGGAACGGAAATGGGTCCTTGTCTTGAATGGCCAGTTCACTCTTGACGTCGATCAACTCCGCCAGGGCCGCACCAGTGCTCATACGATGGCGAAAGAGCCTATTGTCGAGGTCCATCAAAGTCTCCGAACGCGCCACCTCCAGGAACTGGAATACGCGCAAGGCGCCGACAAGCTCCAGCTGTCTCTGCTTAAGGCCGATCTCGCCACGCCCGGTAACCTTGGCCACCCGCGACATTGCCTCTCCGGGTGTGACCGTGGCAGCGCCAAGAAAACTAACCCTCGGTGCCTCCGGATTGGGATCAACTGACAGGCCGAGATTGCCAAAAGAGAAGGTTCCGGTGTCGACCCAACCCGGGAGTGTAAGACCAATGGGCCCGTTGAACTCAACGCCCTTCGGACTCACGGAGAAACCCACAACCATTCCACCAATATCCAGCCCGGTATCGATATTGGCTCTAAAATAGAGGGTAAGCCCATTGTCAGTCGAGTAGATCGGCGCCGCGGGCTGGATCGTCTCAAGTCCCAAGCCGTCCAACACGGCAGTTGCTAACAACCGCTCAACATCCGGCATCTCAATATTCACGCCTTTGTCAATGTGGATGTAAACGTCGACAATGATCTTGCTGACACCATCGAGTTCAACGGCCACCTCGAAATGCAAACCCCGCGCATCGTTTTCCTGGCAGTACTGCATGGGAGCGGAAATCACTGTTCCTCCGTCGAACAGTTCGTAACGTTCCGCTTGAACGGTTTCGTCGATCTGCCGACAGAATTCATCGATAACCGCCTTTTCAAGATTAATCAGATCAAGCTGGAAACCAGAGCGGTCGATCCGCAGAGAAATCGGCATGACGAACGCAAATTCGTCAGATGGCTGATAGTTGGCCATGATGTTCAGCCCATCAGCCGCGTACCGGATTTCCAGAAAATCGGCCCCATAGTCCAAAGCACTCAGCTCGTCGTTAATAATATCGTCCAAATCAGTGATAACGAATTCTCCATTTTGCAACTTTCTTTTAAAAGTAAGCTTCTGCCAGTTCACTTCGATGAGCTTTCCTAGATCTGGACCACCACCGACGAAATCTTCGATCTTCAAGTTGTCGACGTTCAGGCTCAATCCACCCTGGACAAGCAGGGTCTCGTTGTTGGCATGCTGGAGCGGTGATTCCTCGATTTCACCAATCAGATTGAAATCGCCTTCTGGACATTGCCCTGATTGCCCGAGACGAATGAATATATCCGATCCAAAGAGCTTGGTTTTGAGACCTTGACCGTCAAACTGGCGACACCATTCGGACAGGGCCGCGAGGCGTGCGTGAAGTTCATCGAGTTCCGGGGCAAATGCTTGTGCCGCTGCATCGCCAAGGCCGTCTGCTACGGCGTTCAGAAGTCGATCAGGAAGATCTTCTGCGACGCCTTTCAGCTCGTCGTGAAGCGCTGTTACACTGCGGGCACAGATCGAGCGAATACCCAAAAGGTCATCGGGCAGAACGCTTGTAAGTTTTGCCGCAGGGCCCTCTTCAAAATTGATGCACCACCTCTCATGCGGCGTCGCCTCGTGGTATCTTTCAACACCGAGCGGCTGCAGCAAAGCGAGTGCCATATCCTCGGCCTGCCTCTGAGCACGTCGAGAAGCTTCTTCCTTCAGCTCATCGAACGCGCGGGATGGATCATTGACGACAGCCTCGAGCGAGGCACAATTTTGCTGCGGGCTTGAATCGGTGAGCCCCGTCAGCTCACTGCCGACCGACAGGCAGATCTCTTCCCACTGAGCCGAAACCTCATCGGCCGCATTGAGTATGCGTTGGTGAACATAGGCGCCCGCATCCTGAAATTGCAGCTGCAGATCTTCCGGAGCAGAGGCATTCGAAATGAGATACTGCTCTATAGCGCGTGCGTCTTCGAAGAATTTGGTCCTTCTCGCACGCCCCTCTTCATCGAGGTCACCAGACAGATTTTCACAGGCACTCTCAGACAATTCATCAACATAGAGATTTGATTCTTCTGGGGCGATGCCGGAAGGCGGAGCCGCAATCAAACACAGTCCCACAGATTCACCCAACACGGCCTGAGTTATGGTTGTTCTTGTTCGCAACAGCACTTCAACCGGCTGCCTTGCAGCTAGGTCCATCGCGCCAATCCAAGTGTGAGCAGCATCCTTCAGACGACGAGCGTTAAGGTCCTCAACGTACAATTGATGACCTAGACTGCGCAGCATACCCGGAAACACTTGCCTGAGTGCCGGCTTCACATCATCCAGGCTTTGTCCGGACCGAAGCCGCTCTACATTACTTCGGATTTCGGCGGCGGTTTGCGCACAAACTTCGCGAATGATTGTTCTTAGTTTCCGTCCAATATTTGACGAACTCTGTTGGCAATCGCGTTGGAAATTATCTGCGAGAATGACCAGCTTGTCGGGGATGTCCCGGGCATCGAAGTCAGCAACCACGCTCTGCGTCTCAAGTATGAGGTCTCGGTACAGATCATCTAGAGGATACCCAAACGCATACTCTGCGAACTCCAGCGGTGATCCGCAGTGCCGTTTTGCGGACCTGTTCAACACCGTAGATCCTCCGCAGAGTTTGGAAAACGTCTCCACTAGAGGAATATGCATGCCTCGTTCCGACGCATGACTTTTGGAGTTACCAAGTTCGTCGAGGGCATTTATGGAGGTTGAAATCGCAGCTGCGATATCCTCAGCTTCGACAATGGCCGTCCGGAGATCCGCCGTCGTGTCAGTCGCGAGATCGACCAACGTACCTCCGGAAATCTGGGCAAATGAGTCCGGACCCGTCGCGTAGGAGGCTGTTTCCGGCGATGCCATGTAAGGGCTGATAAGAAAACTGACCCGTGGCACCAAGCCCAGATCAATCAACTGCGCGGTGCCGTTGCGTTCAATCTGAATGCGATCGTTTCTGGATACATCGAAGTAAGATTTGACCTGGACCGCAGAAGAGGGCTCCAGGCAACGCGTTTCCAGGGCTAATTCAATGGTCTCTCGAAATGGACGGCAATCCAAACCAACAATTTTGTCGCCACCCTGCAAACCGATGGCTTGATTGGTTTGGCGCACAATGTACTCACCCCCTTGGTCATCGAATTCAACCATGGCGAGTCGTAACGACGTTGAGACCGAAGAGACTTTAACTGAGTGTGGCGCCAGACCTGCGCGATCAAGTGTCCGGCGAAGTCTTTTCCGGAAATTTTCTGCAGCCAGGGACTGCTCTTGATAGGCTTGCCACAGCCGGTCAATAAACTCTTCGTCACCAGGGTCTAATTGTTGCCCCGCGACATTCTCCAGTCCCAAATACTGATATTTGCGAAAATCAAGATGGCGGTGAAAACCAAAATCAGCGAACTGAGCTTGCCCCGGGATTTGGGCTTCTTGATCGATTAACGCGAGCCCGAGGGCACGTAGTCGCAAGGAAATGGCTACCTGGCAACATGGCACTTTATTCGTTTGGCGTTCGGCACATGAACAGCGATCATCATCGAGTGCGACCGCCGCATCGTGAACTACGTTAAAAGCGTTCATCCATTGCGCTGCGGCGGTCGAAATGATCTCTTCACCGAGCCGATTTCGATACTCGGCCAATTTTGAATCCCACTCGCCGGAAACGCGTATGTCAGGCGGGACTGTCGGTTGCCCAATGTCATCAAGTGACTCTGTTGTCGCCACGAGACGCATCCTCCCGGCCAATTCGAGCTGTACCAATCCCCCGAATCCGGTGGGCAAGGAACATTCACGCCGGCCGCTCTCATCATCTGCAATGCAGGTGCTTCCTTCTCCCATCAGCGCTTCACTCGTGACAGATCGGAGAAGCAGGTCAGTCAAAATTTGATTGCAGAGCAGGTCGTAGTCCTCTGCCCCCTCGACGAGCTTCAGCCCAGTCGATGAACTCACAGCGAGTTTATTCCGAAACGCATCGTATTCCGAGCGAGACTCTGCGTCCGTCCCCGAACAGGAAAGTGCTGCCAGTCGACCCTGGACGTCTCTTTTAGTTAGAACATCGCGGATGGACGCAGCCTGCTGAACGTAGTCTTCGCGGGTCGCCATGTCAGTTACGTAGCCTGTCAGCGCCTCATGCATTGCGGATTCAGACCGAATACTTCTCAACGATTGGCGCAGACGATCCTTGACGACCTCTTCCTCAAGGCGCTGCTCACTTTGCTGAACGAACGCATCTTTCAACAGTTCACCGATGGAAACAGTCAACGATATCAAGGAGGGATCGTTTATACCAGCACCACCAAAGTCTATCGGCAGCGTCCAATTCGGACGAAACTCGGGAAGGCGCGGCACACTCTTTAACGCCGAAAGAGACAGGATTTCGTCAGCACTGAGTATCAGTACGGGTTCAACCGCGATCAATCGGCGTTCAATTCGATCTTCCGATAGTTCGATCGAATACCTGCTTTTTGTAATAACCCAAGGGCGATCAGCGGCATGGGCGTAGATCCCAACAACTAGGGGATCCAATCCCTCCAAACTTGCAGCGACAAAATCGTATCCGACTGGCGCGTCCAACCATTCCGGGCGTGAGAGGGCACCGCTATTCGCATCATTTACAATGCTCATGACCGAAACAAAAGTTTCGGCCCGAACCGCATCAGTTATTTTCCGGCGCCAGGCGTCCGGAGCTTCGTTCGTGAGATTGAGATGAATTGTCGACAAGGGCGAGCGTGCATCGACCGATGCCAAATCCCCTTCCAGAGCGAGCGTGGACGTCATCACCAATCCGTCTGGCGACACCTCAAAACGAGGAACGGCTGTTACAATTGGCCATGGCGCACCGAACTCGCTCAGAAACCGCTCGACCTGGCGGCGAGCCTGGTGGTTATCGCTGCTTAGGAAAGGTTTCCACGACTGCTTTTCTGAAAGCTTGATGGCCACGGAACCCTGTTCCACTAGGCAGCCACGCCCGGTGCGTTGTCTGGGCGCTGATTGATCGCCGCCCATGTCGACCGTGTCGCGCGCAACCAGTTCGCCCCAGCTGCAGGGTTCGGTTGCTTCTAATTCCAGCGGTATTTCGTAGAATAGCGCACCAAACCTGAACACGCGATAATTGGAAATGTCCGAAGTGGTCGGGATGGCATAGTGCACTTCGAGGTCGGCGCCGGTCCGGAAAGAAGCTGTAAATCGTCCGATACCGATCCCGTCCGGAGCATGATATCTGACTTCAACTTGCGGGATTGGTATTGTGCCAGGTGAAGCCATTTCGCTGAGCTTCGCCTGCGGCTGTGTGGTGATATTCAAGGTATGTAACAGGCGCTGAGCAGAAAGCTCATCGCTTGATACAATATCCAAATGGCACAGCCGGTCCTCGATACTTCTTAGGTCGTCTGTTCCCTGGGCCATTGACCGGCAGAAAGCAGCCTCCGATCCGACATTGTGGATATTCTTCGCGACAATCCCGCCCTGTGCCGCGCTGTAGAAGGTCAATAGCGCCGATTGAAGACGCTGATCAGGAAACCTGGCCCGCTCCTCAACACCAATACCAATGGCTAGCTTTGGATAAGTTTGAGAAAGGGATGCTTCTGTACCGAAGATCAAAGCCTGAGCAGCACGAAATCGCTTGTCCTGAAGCTGAGCCCGCGTCTCCAGCAGCGCCGTGTGGGATGCAATCCTGTCTTTCGCTTCCTCACATTTGCCAAGGTCAGCAAAAATCACGGACAGGGTGTCCAGACACTTACGCACCGCCGCTCCAACTTCAGCAGCGCTCCTGACCTGGTCGTTGGAATCGCCTTCTCTGGGGAGCCCTTCCAGATACTCATACTCATCTTGCCGGGCGCGCCGGTACGCCGCCACAAGTTCCACATCAATCAGAAAGTACTCCTGGGCCTCGGGCCCCAAGGCACTGATCAGATCGGCAAATTGAAAGGTGGCCTGCCGCCCCCCGATTTGAGGCGCTATCAGATCCGACAGATTGTTTTTGTCCAGATAATCCTTGATGTCCGGACCTCGCAGTCCATCCACGTTTCCAAAGGCTTCAGCGTTCAACACCTCAAATCGCTCGTCATCTGTTACGACCTCTTTCAGGCTCTCCAGCAGATTTTCCATCTTAGGGCTGAAGGGCCCAGAGAAAGTCTCGGCGCTGAGTCTTTCCCCGCATATACTGCCCACGGTGGGGCGACTGAAAGAGATCGCCTCCAAAACCTCGACGAAGGAAACCCCACTTTTCACACCGACAGTATCACGCAGTCCTACGTTTGATCCTGAAAACAGACTTGGATTTGCTGCTTCAATCCAAGGGGCGATACGTAGATAAGCTTGAACTGACGCATTGTACTGGAAAGTCTGCACAAACTGATCATTTCGCGCGAACAGATCGTCAATCTCGTCCGTTTCTATGACAGCGTTCTCACCGGTAACATCGCTGGGAAAGCACGCAGTCTCCAGAAATGTTTTGGCATACGCCTCAAGCTGCACGTCTTCCCGGAGGATCGCTGCAATGGGTGTTTCCACCTCTGGCCTTAAGTCGGGAAAATGAATTCCCGACGTTTTGTTGACGCTTTGCTCCGGAAGCACCGAGCTTCGATCGCAAGTGGCCGCCACCCGCGTCGGGCCGTCCAACTCTTCTATCCCGCAGTCCAAGACAATGTGAGTCGCCAGCCTATCAGCGAGCACACGCGCAAGGTCGTTTAGTGGCCCCATGCGTTGAAGGATCATCTCATCACGATTTTCCAGCTGGATGGGAGCCCGCTCTTCGTTGTATCGGTTCCAAAACGCGGAAATGATTTGAACGTCGCTTGCAAACTCGGCTATTTCAACGGCTACATTCCTTGACAGTATACGCCCATCGCCAACAGAAACCTCTCCTGGCGTGTCGTTTTCAGCTGGTCCAGTACAAGCCGCAAGTAATGTCCAAATTCCTGATAGTATCATCCATACCGATATTGATCCCCGCTTTCCCATCATCCAATTTCGCCCCCACTGGCACCTCATTATTCACTAAAGCGTGATTGAGTGAAAATTCGCATGCAAAGTATCTCCGTCATCGGATTTCCACCGACACGCGTTCATTGGACACGATCATCCTCGACGTCACAAAGTCGCGCAATACTCTTATGCCATCGCGCGGGCTGTCTGAGAAGGCACATTCGTCGCGACCACAGACGAGCCGGTTGTTGGCCCCCACGATGATGCAACCTTTCGACCACGCTGCATCCCTGCCGAAGTGGAACTGGATTGCGCTGCGTCCGCCCGGCACGTTATCAAGTTCTAATCGCCATTCGGTGATGTCGTCCTTCATCCAGGATTTCGTCCGGTCGGTTCGCACAAATCCGGAATAAGTGCCCGCCGGAATTGACGATCGGCCTAAGTGTTTAGTCCCGGGAAGTGATGGGTTGGATTTTTGATGAAGCGGTTTGGCTCTTCGGTCCAGCATTTGTTGACGTATTCGAAGACGGTCAGGCCTCGGAGCGTTTTGAGGCGCTTGGCGAAGTTGTAGGCGTTGACGAAGGTGTCGAGGTGCTGACGAAGCTGGTCATGTGAGGCGTAGTGGTAGCGTCTCACGGTGGCCTCCTTGAGGGTGCGGTTCATGCGCTCGACCTGCCCGTTCGTCCAAGGGTGCCCGACCTGAGTAAGCCTGTGCTCGATGTAGAACGTCAACCACCTTGTCCTTGAGCGACAACCACGTTGGCCGGTTTTGAAGCCGCCGGGGTTGGTTTGTCGTTCGGTGTTTTGGCTCAGGTTTCTCCTTGGTTCTGGTTGTCGTCGTTGGTTGTCGCTGACGCTTCGGCCTGAACCGTCTTGTTCAGGGCGGCCGCACGTTGACGGAAGCTTTCTGTGTTCATCTCGAGGATGGTCGCGTGGTGGACCAGACGGTCGATGGCGGCGACGGTCATCGCCTTGTCGGGGAAGATCTGGTCCCAACCGCTGAAGGGCTGGTTGGCCGCGATGGCGATGCTGCGGTATTCGTAGCGCCGCGCGATCAGTTCGAAGAGGACGCCGGTTTCGGCCTGATCCTTGTGGGCATAGGTGATGTCATCGAGAATGATCAGGTCGAACTTGTCGAGTTTGGCCAGCGCGGCTTCAAGGACGAGGTCGCGGCGGGCGGCCTGAAGCCGCTGCACGAGATCGCTGGTTCGGGTATAGAACACACGGTGTCCGGCCTCGATCAGGGCATGGCCAATGGCGCAGAGCATATGGGTCTTTCCGGTTCCGGAATTGCCAATGGCAATGATGTTGCCACCGCCGTCCAGCCAGTCGCCTGCCGCCAGGGCCTTTACCCGGGCGCGCGGCAGGGTTGGCAGCGCCTTGAAATCGAAGGTTGCCAGCGTCTTGCCGGCTGGGAGTTGCGACTCGTTGAGATGGCGTCGGATGCGACGCATGTCGCGCTCGGCCAGTTCGTATTGCGCCAGCACGGCGAGGAAACGGGCGGCAGGCCAGCCCTCGGTATCGGCGCGCGTGGCAGTCTCGGCCCAGAGCTTGTGGAAGCTGGGTAGCCGCAGCGCGGTCAGCATGCTGGGCAGCGTGTGGATATCGATCTCGCGGGCGGTCATGCGCTGGCCCCCAGCAGAGCATCAAAGCTGTTCAATGATGGGTGGGTGACGGCGACATCCCTGGGCAACGCCATGAGCCTGGGCGCCAGCCGTGACGCCAGGTCCTTGGTGTCTGGCACCTGGCCCGCATCAAGGTCTGCCACCAGCAGATGCGCCAGTTCCGCCTCGCAGGCTTGCTCATGGGCGATGAAGAGCAGGTCGACCATCCGACGGCAGGCGTCGCGTCGTGGCAGATCGCGTTGCAGAACCTTCCAAGCTGCCGCGTATTCGGTCCGGGGGAACAGGCTGTCGCGGTAGATCGAGTTCCACAGGGCTTGCGGTTTGCGGCGCAGGGCATGGATGACGTGATGGTAATTGATGACATGGACGCGGTGGCCATCGCTGCGCCGGCGGGCCCGCGGATGGGTGGCGACGAGGGTGGCGCCGAGAAACGCCTCGATGCGATCATCGTAGAGATGGACCCGCAGACGCTGCCCGATCATCTGCGACGGGGCGCTGTAGAAGATGTTCTTGACCATGAAGCCACCGGTCCTGGTGACCGGCACCACGATCTCGGTGAAGTCCGTGGTGCGCCGCTGCGGCAAAGGCTTCAGGTTGGCGCGTTCCGCCTGAACGGCGTCGGCCCGCTGTCGGTTACGCCGGGCCACCAGCATGTCGACGAAGCGCCGGTAGTCCTCAACGCATGCAAAATCGCGGCTGCCGCGCAGGATCAGTGCCTGCTTGATGGCGGTCTTGAGATGCCGGTTTTGGGATTCCACCGCCCCGTTCTCGTGAGCCACCCCGCGATTGTTGCGGCTGGCGTCCATGCCGTAGTGGCTGACGAAGGCATCGTAGCGCGTGGTAATATCCTCGCGCTGGTCAGCGGTCAGGTTGCGAAAGGCCGCCGACAGGCTGTCGGTCCTGTGGTTATGCGGCACGCCGCCCAGTGACCAGAGGGCTTGCTGGAGGTTCTCAGCCAGGGCCGTGAAACTTTCCCCGCCAAGGACCACACCGACATGTTCCCAGCGGCTGTAGACCATGACGAAATGGTAAAGCAGATGCGCAAACGGCTGGCCTGCGATCGTCACCTGCAGTTCCTCGGCATGGGTGAAATCAGACTGAGCCATGTATCCCGGCTCGGGTGTCTGGCGGAAGATGATGTCGCGTTCGGGACCCTTCAGCGCCCGCCACTGTCGCACTCGCCGCTCCAGAGTGCGGCGGATACGATCATCGGGGAAGGCCAGAGGATACTCGCTTTGAAGATGGCGCAGCAGGGTGACCGCCTGCAATGCGCTGTCGGTCTCAAGCAGGGGAAGAAGGTCGGTCTCCCAATAGCCTTCGAGCGGATCGGCAACCGTGCGCCCGTGAACGATCTTGCGCTTCGAAGGCGGGGTCGGATCGGCATCAAAACGCCGGGCAGTTCGTTCACTGAACCCGGCACGGGCGGCCGCTGTTCGCTGACTGTGGTTTTGGCGGTCTGTCATGTATAATCTCAATTGCTGGTCGCTGATGGGTTTGTAGGCCACCCGGGTCCTCCGTTTGAACGCAGAGGCTTCCGGCTTACCAACCCGCAGCGACCAGCACCTACTCCCGAAAAATCAATCAGGCCGGTGGGACTGCCCTCCAGACGGCCATGCCCGTCTTCCGTTCAGCCCCACCGGCCAACATGGTTGTCGTCACCGGCCATGGTGGTTGTCGCTCAACAGGCGGGGGACGATTCCTATATCTCACTTCCTGTTGGCGCAGGAGGCACTCTCGCGCTCAATGTGATGCCTATACAGATGATTTCGCCGATCACGACACCGATCGTCGATGACGCCGAAGAAACTGATCCCTCGACTCTGGCTGGCGACTTCGACCCCGAGGACGGGGATACCTCCGATGAAGAGGAGGAGCCGAAATGAAATTTGACGTTGACACGCCGAGACTTATTCACCTCCCGGAACCAGCTCTCTCCTTCGGTTTCGGTCAATCGACAGACCATCCCAAGGACGGGCTATATCTTTACGGCCCCCACAAAGCGGATGATCGCAATAAGGTCATCACAATCGGCGTCATCGGCACAATAGAAGGACTGGAGTATTTTCGGCGCTGGGCGCGCGGCGTGCTCGGCGATGTGCTTGTGCCGCCCCCAAAAAAGACGGACAAGGAGCATCGTCTCCATCTCAGCAATTTTCCGGGGATGCCAGCGGCATTTGGAGTTAGCTTCGAACCGCACGATTTCATCGAATACGTGGTCGACGGCAACAAGATTGAGACAACCACAGCCCTGCAAAACCACCATGAAGCGGTCGCCCAAACAGTTGAGATTTTTCTCGAACGCGTTCGCCATCATGACGAAAACGAAGAGAGACGCCCCGACGTCTGGGCGTTTGTCTTGCCGGAGATTATCTATACGCGTTGCACACGCCAGGCCCGCCGCAGCGGCGTGACCTTATCTCCTGGTGAATATGTGAAGCGGCAGAAGCAGCGCAGCAACTTGCCGCTTTTGGAAGACGTCATTGATCTTACGAAAGAAGACATCTTCGATGACGTTCCGGACTTCCATCGTCAGGCAAAAGCCAAGCTTCTGAAGTTGGGTTACACGTCGCAGCTCGTGCGGGAAACAACGCTTGTGCCGGAAGCATTCACAAATGCCCACGGCTATCCTATCCGCGGCGTCCAGGATGCAGCCACAATTGCCTGGAATCTGGCTACTGGTCTCTACTACAAAACGCAGGCCGAACCGCCGTGGAAGATCGCCAATATGCGCGATGGCGTCTGCTATGTTGGACTCGTCTTCAAGAACCTCCCAAATGACAAGAACAATCATGCGTGCTGCGCGGCGCAGATGTTTTTGTCAGAAGGCGACGGGATCGTCTTCCGTGGAGCAAATGGCCCTTGGCAAACTGAAGACGGCGAGTTCCACTTAAAGGACACCGCAGCCCGGGATCTCATCGGGAAGGTTCTTGAGACGTATCAGGAGAAATTCGGCGCTCCCCCGAAGGAACTCTTCATCCACGGGCGCGCTGGATTTTCAAGCGAAGAATGGCGCGCCTTCGAGTCAGCCGCGCCCAAGGAAACGAATATCGTCGGTGTTCGAATTAAGACGACGACCGGCCAGGTGAAGCTATTTCGGGACGGAAAGTATCCGACCTTGCGCGGCGCGGCCATGATCCTCGATCAGAATAACGCCTTCCTTTGGACATCCGGCTACGCACCGAGATTGGACACATATATTGGCCCAGAAACGCCAAACCCTCTGAACGTCACCGTACTAAAGTCATCCGGCGAAAGACCGGATATTGAAACGGTGCTGTCCGACATCCTGGCGTTGACGAAAATTAACTACAACGCCTGCAACTACTCGGACGGCCTGCCCGTCACCATCCGCTTCGCCAACAAAGTCGGCGACGTCCTGATCATGGGCAGCGCCAAAGGCGGCGGAAAGCAGCCGTTCAAATTCTATATCTGACGGAGAAAATGAATGGTCTATGTAAATGGAACAGCACATATCCGTCACGCTGAGAGCGGTGAGGTCTATGAGATCGATGCCGACTTGCTCGATTTCGAAAGCGTCTCCAGCGAAGAACGCAGCATGGGGCCGGAAACAGCCTATTCAGCAGTCGTCGAGCACCCGGAGCTTGGACTGCTCACCTGGTCAATATGGGAATATCCTGTCGGCGCGGAAAACTATCGGGAAACAGATGTCGGCCCCCACGAATTGCTGAAGAACCTCAAGTTTGGATTGGAACACGAACCGCCAGACCCGGATGAAGACGGCGACGAAAGAATAGACGAAGAAGACCGACAGGCGCGGATAGACGCGCTGGTTGAATGGTTCTTTGAGCGTTATGAAGATCCCGCACAGAGACTACCATATATCAGCGCAGAAGGCGGCTACCAGTGGATTTACGGCGGCCCTTACGATGCGCGCGAGGAACTGGCTGAGAACTTCCCAGACCTGCCGGACGACGTCATCGAAGCTGCTGTCGATGAAATCGAATCTGACGGATTGACTGAATGGGCACCTGTCGCAAGTGCCGAGGACTATGATCAGCAAGAGGACGACGAGCCGGATGATTTAGAAGTATCCGCAATCGCGCGCGTACTCGAAGATTTAATTCAAGGCCTTCCGGAAGTCGTTGCTGAGCCAGCGTTTGAGGTCGGCAGTGATGGCCTGATCCATATGGCGATCCCTCCTGATGCGACGACGCCGGATGCGAACGACCCTTTGCTCGATGAGTTACGTGAGGCAACGCAGGATTTACTATACGAACTCAATGGAACCAATGCGCACACGGATCTTCTGAATGCCGTACAGCGCTATCACGCTGCCATCAGCGCTGATTCCATTTCTATTTCACAGGTTTATTCTCGCGGCATACGGCTGGCGAACGTCGGTGAGGCAACCGAAAAAGCGATCGCGCGGGACGATCTTCCGTCATTCCCGTTGAATGTTGAGGCGCATCTGTCCTCTGTGCTGGACCTGAACCGCGCTTACATTATGGCCCATCCGGAAGGACGCAGGATCGCCGAGAATTCTGCCGCCTATCAACGAACGCCATCTGAGACAGAAGCAATGCGAAGGGCCGCGGGTGATTTTGCCGATGCCGTTGCCAGTGCGCGAAGCCTGTTTGCCGATGACGTCCGCGAACTCGTTGTACAGGCGTCGTCGCAGATTGGTCACGGCCCCCAGCCCGACCGGTCAAACCAAAACGCCGCACACACGTTCGGCAACCTGACTCGGTTCATT
>CAYVAZ010000119.1:0-14276 GCA_964449065.1 uncultured bacterium | reverse complement strand
TAGCGTTTCGATTTTCCCTCTGGCGGAATCTTCATCGATTAGATTTTTCTCCATGAGATTGACAATGGTTTCGGAACCGGTTTTGAACGCTTTTGCGCGGCTGTCTGAATCCAAATGATGATGCGGAAGAAAATGATGGGTGACACAGCAGGGCGATCCATGCAGGATCAATTCCAGGTTGCGCAGCCATTCGGCCAAGCGTTTGGCTCCCTCTTGCACGGAGCGCGCGTTGTTGGTTAATAGTTGATATTGAGCGGTTCCCCACGATTCGGTGGTGCCCCAGTTTCGGCCGATCATGAAGGGCGCCAGATGCAGCGCGGATATCACCTGCTCGCTGACGGCTTGAATGCTTTCCGACCATTGGTAGTGATGTCCGCTGGGCCCGATGTAACTGACTTCCATATTGTCAAACGTAACCAAATTGCTGTCCGCGTTTCTTTGTTCGACTTCAGAGCGAACTTGGTTGATCCGTGCAGAAATTCGCTCCTGATATTGGTTGGGCGCCTCTCCGCGTTCTTGTTCAGGAGTTTCTACTTTGAAATGAATGGTGGGGTATCCGGCATTGTGCTGCGCTTTGGCCATATCATTGATCAACTCTTCTTGAATTTGAGCGATCAGGGGGAGAGAAGAGAGGGGAGATCTTCCATAAGGGTTTAACCCGTCGGTATCCAAGCCGTAATAGAAGAAGGATGACGGATTGAGTTTGACCAAATTGCCGTCTTCAAGCAGTTGATAAGGTACCAGCTCTCTTGTTCCCTTTTGAACCTTAAACCGGACGGTTGCCGGGTCGATGACGATAAAGTTTTCAATTTGTTTGCGTTGATGATCGACAATCACTTCGCCGGCGAAGGCGCCGTAAGTGAAGACGGAAAGGAAAAAGTTTTGCACAAGCCCATCGATACCCTTTTCGCGTTCATATTGATTGGTGAGGATGCGGCGGTCTAAATCGCGCAAAATGTGGCGGGCATCGTGCTGCTGGCTTTCACTGCCATTGGCCAAGTTGTAATGCTGCGGGGTTGAACAGAGCCGAACCCACGCCCAGATTCCCGCGGATACATCGGGCACGCAGTCACGCAGCTCGCGGTAGGTTTGAAACAGAACGCGGGGATCCAGGCCTTCCGGTTCGATGACATCACTTTGCGGATGAAAAAGAGAGAGCCCCACATTAAAGTGGGGCTTTGAACGGGGAGAGGGAGGAAGATGAGAGGCAGCCCAAACGACAGACTGAGAACGGGTAGGGGTAGCATGAATCCGGTTTTTGGTTGATTGATTTGTGGATGGATCTGTGTCTTGCAGCCACTGCATGATCTTCCCTAACATAAAGGTGTTCCTTTCTATTGCGGCAATTTAATTTTTCTTCTATTTCTCTACTGGTTATTGGGATTGGGCAGAAATACGCCATAAACGTTTGAGGACTGAATGAAGATTTAACCGTATCGCTTGTATATTCAATATGTTATGGATGTTTCAACATGCATGGGAAAATGGGAAATAAATGATGACAAAGTAAGCAACAGACGATATAGTTTCCATTGGTATGGGGATGCGGGATTGTTTTCGTTAAAACTTCACATTGCTTAAAACTGCCATACAATTCCTTTATTTTTCAAATGGAAACAACATACAATTATGGAACCCCGAATCGCGCTGGAAATGGATCAAATCCAAGCCTTTTGTGAGAAATGGCGGGTGAAGGAGTTTTATCTGTTCGGTTCCGTGCTGTGTGAGGATTTTGGTCCGGATAGCGATGTGGATGTCTTGATTAAAAAAATGGAATATTCCGGTATAGGTTTGTACGAATGGATGGAGATGATTGAAGAATTAGAGGAAATCTTTGGCCGGAAAATCGATCTGGTTTCCGTGCAAGGAGTAAAGAATCCATTTATTCGCTATGATATCGCCCGAACACGGAGATTGATTTATGCCGCATAAAAAAGATGATGGCGCATATTTGTGGGATATGTTGGAAGCTGATTCTATCCGTAACCCATACCGAAGGCGTGAAATCATGAATACCCGGAGGCTGATTCATGCCGTGTAATGATGAAGATATTGCGTATGTATGGGATATGCTTGAATCGTGCAGGGAAATCCAATAGCAGTAAAAAATAAAAGTTGGAAAGAGTTCGAATACGTGGATAAACCGATTGATCACGAATAATTCTGAATGTCTGATATATGGGAGAATAAAAACCAAAATGGATTCACAATCAAACCAGACAATTACATTAACAAAATATGGATTGGCGATTCTTGCCATTGTTTTATTCGGCATCTTTTTGCGTGTCTTCAATTTGGATTTCATGGCCTTTCATCACGATGAATCCATCCATGCCTATTATTCGTGGAAGGTGTATAAAGGCGATTTAGCATCCTATTCCTATAATCCGGTTTATCACGGTCCGTTTTTGTATCATTTTGGGGCGCTGCATTTTCTATTGTTTGGCGACTCCGATTTCAGCGCCCGCCTTCCCTTTGCGTTTGCCGGGATTTTGATGCTGTATTTTGTGTGGCGGCTTCGCCCCTGGATCGGCACATCCGGTGTTTTCTTTGTAATGCTGTTTGTCGCTCTGTCTCCGGTGTTGACATATTTTTCGCGCTTTGCCCGCAATGATATCTATATGGGTACCGCCGCGATGGGCATTATTGTCTTTGCCCTGGAATACCTGCGCTCGAAGAAAACCAGTGATTTGGTGTGGATGAGTTTCTTTTTGGTGTTGATGTATACCATCAAAGAAAATTCGTATATGTATGGATTTTTCTTTGGTTCGTTTATGGTTTTTTATGGAATCTATCACATCTTCAGTTATCCCTCTGAAATGAGGCCGCGGGCGGTGAATGATGTGTTTGCCGACCGGCTGCCGTTCACTAAAATCTTAACACTGTATGGCTTGTATTCGGTATTCGCGTTTACCTATGTCTATTACGGAACCCATACCCCCGACTTCAAACAAAAACTAACCGAAGTACGCCCTCCCGGAAAAGATTTAGAAATTCAATTCTTGCACCAAGCCTGGAGCCACTTTGTTGAGACGCATTCATCCGCCTTGTATATTTGGTTATTCGCGTTGCTTGCGTTGGTTGTATTGAGTTTTTGGGGATTTACATTCATTCAAAAACGGTTCGGGAGGGCGCTGGAAGAAAACGCGGCATGGTTCCAGCAAATGGCACGGCACAACCTGCCTGTGCTGTTAAGCCTGTTAGTCATATTGATTGTATATTCGGTATTGTTCACCACTCTGGGAGCCAATGACCGGGGGATGCATGACGGAGTGATTGATTATTTGATCTATTGGATGGGACAGCAGGGGGATCCGCGCATCCCCGGGCCGCCGACCTATTATTTACCGCGCTTATCCATTTACGAAACGCTTCCTATCATTGTTTCGATCCTGGCGTTTTTTGTATATACCTTTCATGGGCTGAGGCTATTTAACTTTGTTTTATTTTTGATCGCGTTTGCCGCTTCGGTTTATGCGTTCGGCGCGGTTGCGTGGTATCACGTAGACAACACGATGGGTGTAGTGTTGATTTGGTTTATAGCTATCTGTGTAGTGATTGGTTTGTTTTTACTCAAACACATTTTGTATAACCTCTTACCGCTATTACGAAATATTGAAGATACCGCGAATCAAGCGTTAACTTCGAAATCCTACCAGCCGGATGGATTTCGTATTTTTCTGATCTATTGGTCAATCTTTTCAATCTTGATATATGGGATGCTGGAAGAAAAAGTGCCGTGGCTGCTGGTGCATCAAGCGCTGCCGCTTTGTTTGCTGGCGGGTGTGTTTCTAGGGGATACATGGAAGCAAGTTCGCTTCAATTTTGGAAAATACGCGTTGATTTTCATTGTTGCTCTTTTTGCCGTGTATGCGGCACGCACCAGTATCGTTTTGAATTTCTATAATGCCGATGACCCGCGCGAGTTGATGGTGTACACCCAAACCGGGCACATGACCAATATGGTGGTGGATGAAATTGAAGAAGCGGCGGAGCGGTTGGGTTCAGACTATATGCCGCCCAATCCGAGAAAGCAGATTGCCGCCCTGCAAGGAGAAGCATCGTGGCCGTATTCGTGGTATTTTCGAAATTATTTAACCGCCTATGTAGGCGATCTTAACGGTTCAATGCCGCCGAAAGATATTCCATTTTTGATAGCGCAAGTTGATCAGCGTGACCGTTTGGAGTTGTGGGCAAAGGGAGACTACACGGTTCGCCGCTATAACCATCAGGTTTGGTGGCCCTATGGGCAAAGCGAACTGCCTTTCACTTACTTTAAAACACAGGGAAGAAAAGTCAGTGACGCGCTTGACGCATTAATGCGTTATATTCTGCACCGGGATATGTGGGGCAACTTGCAGCCCGGAAGCAAGCAATTCGATTTATACCGAAGAACGCCATTGATCAAGCCGTTGGAAAAACCAGAAGCGCCTCCCGGATTTGAGCAGCCTCCCCGGCCGCTTGTGGTGCTGGATCAAGCCGGTTCTTTGGGAACCGGGCCGGGGCAGTTTAATAAACCCCGCGGAGTGGCGGTTTCACCGGATGGCAGCAAGATTTATGTATTGGATGGGGTGAACTGCCGCATTCAAGTATTTGATCAAAACCTGGATCATCTGCAAACGATCGGCGGCCCCGGTGAAGGGCCTGGAGAATTTTCGCTCAGCAATTATGAAGGGCCCAACGGCGGTATCAGCGTGGCGCCGGATGGGAAGATCTACGCGACCGATACCTGGTACAGAAATTTCGGTCGCATCAATGTATACGATCCGGATGGAAAACCTTTGGAACCGATTCTGCGTGCCGGTGTGCAGCAATTTTTCGCGCCGCGGGGTCTTCATGCCGCGCCAAACAACCGGCTGTATGTTTCCGACACCGGAAATCACCAAGTGATTTGGTTTGATGAAACGGGGAATTTTGGGGGAACGGTTGCGAAAGCAGCTGTGCGTGAGCCGGTGGGTGTGACAATGGGGCCGGCAGGTTTGCTTTACATTTGTGATGTGGAAAACAAACGGGTGGTTTCGTTTACGCAAACGGGACAAATGGTAAAGCAATATCAGATCATCGGCTGGAAAGCCGAGGTGCCCGGTGCCGTGAATTGGATCGAGCCGTATGTTGCTTTAGACCGGCAAGGCAATATTTATGTAACCGATTCGACTACCAATTCCGTCTACCGGTTTAACCGCAATGGAAACAATGTAACTGTGGGTGGTGGAAGAGCTTTCGCCAACGGTGGAATGAATGCACCAAAAGGCATAGCAGTCGATGCGCAAAATAATATATACATTGCAGATAGTAACAATCACCGTATATTAAAAGTGAAATTTCCCTAAGGATTCACTGGTAAATCGATTCAAAATGAAGTACCCTATACAGAAATAATACGATGTCGATTTTTCATTTATGAGGTATTTCATTGGATACGCAACAAGGAAATGGCCATCCCTATGATGATGAAAAAAAGAGCATCCTTGCCTTAGAGCAAACCCAAACGCTTATTGCTGTGGGCATGCAAAATGGCGAATCAATTTTTCTGAATTTTCTTCGCAATTTGGGCTATGTGATAGAAAAGTATTCAACAATAGAGGGATTGCGGGAACAGATCATTTATCAGATACCGAATGTGTTGCTGCTTGATGTTGATACCTTACAAGAGGATGCCATCAAGTTGACCGAATTGTTAAAATTTAATCCCATCACCTACACAATGCCAATTATCATCATCATAGGGAAGCGTGATGTTGACACCGAAATTCGCTGCTTGGAAGCAGGAGCGGAAGATTTTATTACCAAGCCGATTATACCGGAACTATTGGCATCGCGAATTCGAAACTGTACGCGGCGCAATATACGGCTGCAAATTTCCAATCCGCTAACCGGTTTGCCGGGTACCACTTATGTAGAAGAACAAACCACGATACGGTTGGATAATAATATCCCCACGGCTATGTGTTATGTGGATATTGTTGAGTTTAAAGCGTTTAATGATAAATACGGGTATAACCGCGGCGATGTGGTGATCAAGCTGCTCGCCAACATCTTAAATGAAGTGGTTGGGGCCTATTGTGAACCCGGCGATTTTGTCGGCCACATCGGCGGGGATGACTTTGTCATCATTATTCAACCCAACAATATTGATGAAGCATGCCGATACATTCTAGAAAGTTTTGATACCCTGATTCCCTTTCAATACGATGAAGAGGATATGAAAAAAGGATGTATCGTTTCCAAAAACCGGCAAGGCGAAGAAACCCAGTTTCCCATAATGACCGTTACGATTGGTGTGGTTACGAATGCAAACCGCCAATTGGATTCGTATTTAATCATGACAGAGCTCGCGGCGGAAATGAAAAACTACTGCAAGGCCATCATCAAATCCTCTAAGAAAAGAAGTAGTCTATACCGGGTTGATCAAAGATCTAATTAAAATTCGGTTTACCCTTTTGATATTCAGTGGGTGTAACTCGCCAAGCGCGCATAAATATTGTCCTAAAATTCTAGATTTTACAGAATTTCAAAGAAAACGAAAATATGTTGCTTCTTCTATATTTGTAATAGGTAAGCCGCTTGAAGAGAAATTTCCCCTTCCAAAGGTGGGAGGGGTTAGGGGAGGGTTTGAAGCACTGAGCGTTTAACCCCCACCTAGCCTCCCCCATTGTATTGGGGGAGGAATGAGAAAATCGATTCGATTTATTGAATATGCACTTCATATCGCTGACCTGTTACAATCCATACAGTATTAGAAAATTAAAAACAGGAGAATGGAATGTCTGCTAGAATTTATGTAACACGGCAAATACCGCAAACCGCGATAGACCTTCTGATAGAGGCGGGGATTGATGTGGAAGTGTATCCGAAAGACCAAGTCATTCCCCGCGAAGAATTGCTGAAACGTGTAAAAGACCGCGATGGAATCTTGTGCATTTTGACCGAAACGATTGATGCGGAAGTATTTAACCAAGCAAACCGCGCCAAAATTTTTGCAAACTATGCCGTGGGGTTTAACAACATTGATGTGCATGAAGCCACCAAACGCGGCATCGCAATCACCAACACACCGGGAGTGTTAACCGATGCCACGGCCGATTTGGCTTGGTCTTTAATCCTCTCTACCGCACGGCGGATTGTTGATTCAGACAAATTTTTACGCGCCGGGAAATTTGAGGGTTGGGGGCCGTTGTTCTTCTTGGGTCAAGATGTAACGGAACGAACCTTGGGTGTGATTGGCATGGGCAGGATCGGGAGAGCCGTAACCGAGCGCGCGGCGGCGTTTCGAATGAAAATTTTATATACCAACCGCGATCAAGCCCAAGATGTGGAAGAAAAATATCCCTATGAAATTGAACAAGTTGAACTGGAAAATCTGTTAACGCACAGCGATTTTGTAACCATCCATTTACCGTTAACAAACCAGACACAACATTTCATCGGTGAAAACCAACTCAAGATGATGCAAAACCATGCTGTATTAGTCAATACGTCCCGGGGTCCGATTGTGGATGAAAATGCATTGGTCACAGCGTTAAAAGAAGGTTGGATTTGGGGGGCCGGCTTGGATGTGTATGAGCACGAGCCAGAAGTGCATCCGGAATTGATGAAAATGAATAACGCCGTATTGGTCCCTCATTTGGGCAGTGCGACATTTGAAACCCGTGCCAAAATGGGGATGATCGCGGCGGAAAATTTGATCGCGTATTTTGAGGGAAAAAAGCCGCCCAATTTAGTGAATCAAGACATTTGGAATTCTTGAAACTCTTCGTATAATTATCTTGCTCCGTAAAATGAAGTGCAATTCGATTCGCAGTATTTATGGCGGGAATGGAAACATGGATTATTTAGAAAAAGGAAGAGAACTCGCGAAAAACGGGCAGCATGAAGAAGCATTAGAAGCACTTTCTCTGGCGTATGAAAACGACAAAGAAAACCCGGATGTGCATTTCTTTATCGGGTTGTGCTACAGTTCGATGAATGAATATGAATACGCCAAATATTATTATGAAATGGCGCTGCGGTTTAACCCCAATCATGAAAAATCCCAACTTATGATCGGCGGTTTAAACAATTACACCGCAAAAAAACCTCCGGAACAGCGTTTGATTCGTAAGGCACAGGCAGAAGAACGGCGGTCTCAAAAAGCCGAACCGCAACAAGATGTCAATGCAAAGCCGAATGAGTATGAATTGAATCCCAAATTGCCGCGGGAAAAAGATCCGGAAAAAGAAGAACTATGGGAAGAAGCTTTTCCGACCGATAGCCTTCAATATGACACCAGTATGCCTGTATTGCATAAAATCTTGATCGCGGTGTTGCTGCTTGGATTGCTGGGTATGATTGTCTACTTTTTTGTTTCCGTCTTACTATTGTGACCCCCGGAAGAATTCTTTTTTTGTAAAAAGTCCATTTTTTTCCTCCATTTTGGACAGTTTTGTTTCGTTGTGATACCTTCCTGATCTCTTACACAATTCAATTTGTAAGCAATTTATCGATCATTTTAGTCACCTTACAGTGGATTGCGAAATATATTGTGTTAGTAATTTTAAATTTAAACCAAACGCAACCCGATTATTAATCGTATGTAATGTAAGAGAAATCTTTCAAAATAGTCTATTGATTAAGTATTATGGTATTGTTTTTGCTTTGATTCAAATATCAGAATAATAGGTTTCATTTTGAAACATAAATTAAACAATTGTAGATTAATAATAAAGAATCTACAACAAATCGTAAAAAAAAAGAGGTTGGATATGAATGATTTAGAGTTAGCCCACATGCCGAAGTACGCGAAACTAATGAAGAAGATCAAAGATCAAATCGTTGACCAAGAACTCAAGCCGGGAAAAATCATTCCGACACGCAGTCAAATGATGAAGGAATACGGCTTGAGTTTGAGTACAGTCACTAGGGCCATTGCCGAGCTGGAACGTCAGGGCTGGCTGGTATCACGCCAGGGCAGCGGCACGACAGTCAGCCACCGGTTGCCGGTACAAAACCAAACCGAAAAAACCCATGTGATCGGATTCTTATTTCCCTCATCCAATTCGTATGCCATGGAACTCGCGCGGGAATTGTATGAAGAAGCCTTTGAGCATAATTTTAAAATCCTATCCATGTTTTGCCCGGACAACATTGATACCGAAATGGATTACGCGCGGTTTCTTCTTGAACAGCCAGTTGATGCACTAATTTGGTCACCTGTTCCATCCAAGACACACATTGGTGTGGCATCGCTGTTTAACCGCAATGGAATTCCTACGATTGTTTGTGAAAAAATCGATGAAAGCCCCGGGCCGCTTTCTGTTTGCATCCGCAGTGACCACTATGGAGGAATGACAAAAGTATTGGAACATCTTCATAGTTTGGGACACGAGCGGATCGCCTATGCCGGTCCTACGGCAAATGCCGGTGTGATCGGTTCCCTTGCCGACCGCTGGAGCGCCTACAAAGATTACATGAAGCAACGAAATATGTGGGATCCAGACCGGTTGGTGTTCAAGCCATCGTTGATGCAGGAATGGCATGTCCATTCGCAGCAGATTGAAAACCGCTTTAAACGGCCGGATGCCCCAACCGCAATCGTTGGTTACGATGATTGCACGGTGTTGGATATGGCGCGCTGCTTGCAATCCTTAGGGTTCCGTATTCCGGATGAAATTTCGGTAGCCGGCAATGGAGATCAAATCGCCAGTCAGTTTTCCAGCCCCCGGTTAACCACGGTATCCTTGTGCCATGCGGAATACGTAGATACAGTGATCCGGACCCTATGGAAACTGCTGAATCCGGACCGCCAGATCGAAAGCAGTGATATTGTGGTTCCCCAGCGGTTGATCAACCGGAACTCAGCAAAAGCGATTAGCGATTTGCAGTTCAATAAGAATTAACGCGATCTTCCTCCCTCTCCCTCGAAAGGCGAGTGTCTCTTTGACACTCGCCTTTTACAATTAAGAATCTCCGTTTAAGAATCTTCGCTTCAATAGTGTGAGGAGCATCGGCTTCCAGACTCGGATTCTCAAAAAAGCTTGGGAGGATAGAGCGAAATAGGAACAATGAGTGAGCGAGGAGTATTTTGTAGTATTATTTTTTGTCGGCGGCCAGTTCTTTGAGATTATCGGCGTGTTTGCTTTTCATGGTTTCTTTTGGTTGTCCACATTCTTCTCCTGCCAGACCACAGCTGTTGCACACCCATACCGTATCGATTTGGGTGAGTGAATACAATCCAAAGGCGATGACCGCGAAACCAAGAATACCAAAGATGGTAAAGTACATTAAAAAGCATAAACCGATTCCAGCGGCCAAAATAAGGGAAAGTTGCTTTGGAGATGAATGCGTGCGTTTATCGGTATGCAGGATTCCACCGCAATTAGAGCAAGGGGGTAAATCTTCGATGATGTCTTTTTCATCGGTGAGGTTGGGCATGTCTTCTTTATCCGCATGGACTTCTTTCCTGTCTTCTCTACTTGTTGCATTTTCTTGGTTGACCGGTACTTCATCCGCTTGCGGGAACTCGCTGGGAGTGAATTCGGTTTCCTCTGAAGGAGAGATATCATCTTGCGGATTCACTAATTTTTGAAAAAGCGGGTCGTCTTTAATGGAATGAAACTCTTTGTCTTCTTTTGCCCAATCAATGCAATGCATGTTTAAATTGATAGCCCGGGAGAGATAGATAAGGGCATTGTCTTTATCTCCGACCATGGCTTGGCAGCAGGCAAGATTGTATAAGGCTTCGTGAAATTGCGGCTCTTCCAGGATCGCTTCTTTAAAATAGGTTGACGCTTTTTCGTAGTCACCCTTTTGAATAAAGTTGAGACCATGCTCAAAGTGAAATTGCGCGCGATTGGGGGGCATTTTCATTTCCTT
The DNA here is from genome assembly GCA_964449065.1 of uncultured bacterium. GTDB lineage: Bacteria > Hinthialibacterota > Hinthialibacteria > Hinthialibacterales > Hinthialibacteraceae > CAYVAZ01. The sequence goes on along the minus strand of CAYVAZ010000119.1, from coordinate 3,425 downwards.
GGTATTTGATCAAGAGATTTTGTTTCCCTTTCAGGAGATTATAAGTTAAAACCGGAAGAAATAACGATAAAGATAAATATTTTTTTAAACTTTTTTGATAGCATTTTTTGGAATCAGGTTAACCAAAAACGAAAAATATTCTTGATATCATTGAATATTGTACTATAATGATAAACAGAAGTTCAGTATTATACCGATTTAACGAAAGCAAAATAATAGCTTGACTTCACAATATATTGGGTGTAATGTGTTCTTCGCCACTACAGGTAGCGTAAAAATTAAACTAATTTCTTAAGTATTGGTTTATTGGTTACGATAATGATGAACTGTGAGGGGCAACTAAAATCTAATCATAATCGAGGGGTAAGTAGTATGGCTATTTTAGATTCGAACCGAATTGAAGGAGTAAAAAGCGCCTGGGTTGAAGAAAAGGCGTTCGGGAAAACCGTAAAGGAAGAAAGCGGTATGGGAACCGCCCAAAAAGGTCTGCGTTTTCAGCGAAAATACACCAAACCCGGTGAAAATGTGTTTTCGACCGTGGAATGGGAAACCCGTGATGCCGTCATCAGCGGGAGCGATGGAGAAATTGTATTTGAACAAAAGGGAGTTGAGATTCCAAAAACATGGTCACAGTTGGCAACCAATGTTGTGGTTTCGAAGTATTTTCGGGGAACATTGGGCACGACACAAAGAGAGTTCAGCGTACGCCAGTTGATTGCCCGTGTTGCGGATACGATTACATCTTGGGGAGAGCGGCAGCAGTATTTCGCTTCACCGGAAGACCGCGATACGTTTCATGATGAGTTGACCTATTTGCTGCTGCATCAGCATTTGGCTTTTAACAGCCCGGTGTGGTTTAACGTGGGCGTTGAAAAAGAGCCGCAATGTTCTGCCTGTTTTATCAATTCGGTTGAAGACACGATGCCTTCGATTTTAGAATTGGCCAAAACCGAAGGGATGTTGTTTAAGTTCGGGTCCGGCACCGGCAGCAATTTATCGCCGATCCGTTCGTCGAAAGAACAATTGGGCGGCGGCGGAACCGCATCCGGCCCGGTTTCGTTCATGAAAGGGTATGACGCGTTTGCCGGCGTGATTAAATCGGGCGGAAAAACCCGCCGTGCCGCGAAGATGGTGATCTTAAACGTTGACCATCCCGATATTGTGGAATTTATCGAATGCAAATCGAAAGAAGAACGCAAAGCGTGGACATTGATTGATGCGGGTTATGACGGTTCGTTCAACGGTGAAGCCTATAGTTCTATCTTCTTCCAAAACGCGAACCACAGCGTTCGGGTGACAGACGATTTTATGGATGCCGTAGAGAATGATGCCGATTGGCACACCCGGTACGTCATGGGTGGAGATATTTATGAAACCTATAAAGCGAAACAACTGTTGCGCAAAATGGCGGAAAGCGCTCATCAGTGCGGCGATCCGGGAGTGCAGTTTGATTCCACCATTAACCGCTGGCACACCTGCCCGAATTCCGGCCGTATTAATGCATCCAATCCGTGCTCGGAATATATGTTCTTGGATGACACCGCCTGCAATCTTGCCTCATTAAACCTGATGAAATATTACGATGCGGAATCGCAAGTGTTTGATGTTGAAGGGTTCGAGCATTCGGTTGAGATCTCCATATCCGCGCAGGAAATGTTGGTGGATAACGCGAGTTATCCTACCGAAAAGATTGATCAAAAGAGCCATATATACCGCACGCTTGGTTTGGGTTACGCGAACTTAGGCGCGTTGTTGATGGCCAACGGCTTGCCGTATAACAGCGATGAAGGCAGAGCGTATGCCGCGTGTATTTCTTCCTTGATGTCCGGCCACGCGAATTTACAGAGCGCCCGGATTGCGAAAGAAATGGGACCCTTTGAAGGGTTTGCAGCCAACCGCGAGCCTATGATCAACGTCATGAAGATGCACCGGGATGAATCGTACAAAATCGATAGCGGTGCGATTCCGGAAGCGCTGCGCATTGCAACCACCCGTGCTTGGGACAACGCGGTAGAAGCCGGCGAACAATACGGGTACCGCAACGCGCAAGTGACAGTCATTGCGCCGACAGGAACCATTGGATTTATGATGGATTGCGACACCACCGGTATTGAGCCGGACATTGCTTTGGTGAAGTACAAAAACTTGGTTGGCGGCGGTGTTCTTAAAATCGTGAACAACACCGTACCAACAGCGTTGCAGAAATTAGGATATTCTCCGGTAGAATGCAAAGACATTATTACCTATATCGATCAGAACGACACGATTGAAGGCGCACCGCATTTGCGGGATGAAGATCTGCCGGTGTTTGACTGCGCGTTTCGCCCGCAGAACGGAAAACGTTCTATTCATTATATGGGACACATCAAGATGATGGCGGCGGTGCAGCCGTTTATTTCCGGGGCGATTTCAAAAACCGTGAATATGCCGAACAGCGCAACGGTTGAAGATGTGGAAAACGCCTACCTGACATCCTGGAAATTGGGATTAAAAGCATTGGCCATCTACCGCGACGGCTGCAAGCGCTCTCAGCCGTTAAACACAGGCAAGACGGAGAAAAAGCAGGTAGCAGCGGCAAAAATATTAGAAGACGCCAACATTGAGCCCAAACCATACCGCAAACGTCTATCGGATGAGCGCCAAGCGATCACCCATAAATTTAACGTGGGCGGCCATGAAGGCTATATCACCGTTGGTTTGTATGAAGACGGACAACCCGGTGAAATCTTCTTGACAATGGCGAAAGAAGGCAGCGTGGTTTCCGGTTTGGTTGACGGCTTTGCGACTGCGATATCACTGGCATTGCAATATGGTGTGCCGATTGAAGTGTTGGTGAAGAAGTTTTCACACACCCGGTTTGAGCCCTCTGGAATGACGGATAATAAAGAGATTCCATTCGCGAAATCGATATTGGATTACATTTTCCGCTGGCTGGCCTCCCGCTTTATGACGGCGGAACAGGGCAAAGAGTTGGGGATCCATTTTAAAGAAAACACCCCGAAAATCGTGAAGAAAACAAATGGTGAATCGAACGGAAACGGTCACAACACAAATGGAAACGGCAACGGCCATAGCGATGGCAACAGTGCGGTGGCGGATGATTCGGTGCAGATGACGTTTGTGTCGCAGGATGACGCGCCGGCCTGCCATGTTTGCAGCACGATTATGGTGCGCAACGGTGCGTGCTATAAATGCTGCAACTGCGGGGCGACGAGCGGGTGTTCGTAAGTGGTTGTAGTCATGAGTGATTCTTTAAAAAGCCCCTTCGTTTGGAGGGGCTTTTTAAATCTATTCGAGATGATTTTTCATTTCATCAGTTTGCATGACTTCATGAATAAGCATTAAACCATGAATGATCTCACCTAGTACTCTGTCAATCAAAAAATGACGGCTGGCTATCCGTTGTTTCCCCCCTTGTTAAGGGG
>CAYVAZ010000118.1:0-14383 GCA_964449065.1 uncultured bacterium | reverse complement strand
TAGCGTGAGTTTACGACTTATCCCCAATTGATGTTCTTAAAGTCTTTATTCTCAAGTGCTTATATGCGCCGCATCCTACTCCCTAACTTTTACATCCACAAAAACTATATATCATGTAGTATAATATAGCCTTGACAAAATCTACTCCTCGTTTCATACTCCCTAACTATAGATCGCTGCAGAACCATAGGGGAGATTCTAACCATGGCCTATATCACTCAGAAACAGATTAAGGGCAACACCTATTACTATGCAGAAGAAAGTGAATGGAAAGATGGAAAACCACACCGAAAATGGCAGAAATACTTGGGTTCTTTGAAGAAAATTATGACCGCCATGACCGGAGAAAGAGAGAAACCATTGCATGCCGAAATCTTTCAACTCGGGGCTCCGGCAGCCTACTGGCATATGGCTGAGCACTGCCGGATGATTCCTATCCTGGATGACATCCTCCCGAAGCGGCAGCAGGGATTGAGTATCGGAACCTATCTCACCCTGGCTGCAATGAACCGCGCGATTCAACCCGTAAGCAAGCATTCGATGTGGCATTGGTTTCAGGACACGATTCTTTTACGCTTGTTTCCGAAGATCAACAAAGAAACCCTCAGTTCCCAACGGTTTTGGGATAACCTGTCCTCTCTCGATTCCGAACGGATTGAACAGGCTTGGTTGAAACTCATTCGCTCCGTTTTGACGCGCGAACAGATTGACTTGTCGTGTGTTTCATTTGACGGGACCAATTTTTACTCGTTCATCGGTTCGTTCAATACGCGGTGCTCGTTGGCCAAGCGCGGAAAAAACAAGCAGGGACGCACCAATCTTCGGCAAGTCAATTATGCGCTGTTCTGTACCCGAAAGGATCATATTCCCCTTTATTTCGATGTGTTTGAGGGCAACCGCCATGATTCCAAGGAGTTCGGACTGGTGATGGAAAAATTCGCTCGCGCGTTTGCGGATTTCCGCCCGGCTCGGGAAGGGATCACGATCGTTTTTGACAAAGGCAACAACTCCAAGAGCAATCTGAACGCATTTGCTGACTGGTCCGGCTATCATTTTGTCGGGTCCGTAAAGGTGGATGACCACAAAGACCTGGCCTTGATCTCGAATCAGGATGCACGCTTGGCTCCACTCGAAGACCCCCGGCTCGATCCGGTCAAGGCGTTTCGATGCCGGAAATCCATCTATGGAAAGGACATGACCGTTGTGGTTACCTTCAATAATAATCTCTACACAGCGCAAGTGCAGTCCCTCCACAATGAACTCAATAAATGCCTTGACCGGCTGCATGAACTTTCCCTCAAACTCGAAGACCGGCGGTCGGGCAGGGTGACAAAAGGAAAAGCGCCGACTGCCGCCTCCGTGAAGAATCAGGTCTCCACGATTCTCAAAGGACAATACATGAAGCGGCTGATGGAAACCACGGTAACCGTCCCGGATGGAATTCCCCGGTTGAGTTATTGGGTCAACAGCAAGGTGCAAGCCGAACTGAATGATACCTATCTCGGGAAGAATATCCTCATTACCGATAATCATGACTGGTCAACCGAGGAGATTATTTTAACGTATCGCAGTCAATATGGTATTGAGGATCTATTCAAGCAAATGAAAGACCGCAACATAGGAACGTGGTGGCCGATGTTCCACTGGACCGATCCGATGATTCGCGCTCATGCCTTGTATTGTTCCCTCGCGCTGCTTCTTCGTTCGTTGGTGATGAGAAAAGTCCGCCATGCAAACCTTTCTATATCGATGAATCTGCTGCATGAAAAATTATTCGGGATACGGGAAATCATCAATGTATTCAAGAAATCCCAAAACGGGAAACCAACTCAATCGGTTATTTCAAAGCAGGATGAAATCCAAAAACGGCTCTTTGATCTCTTCGAAATGAAGAGATTTCTTGACAGTTAGGGAGGAGGTTATGGTATGCCTAACCCCCTATATTCCAACATCTTACAAAATCATATTTTGCTAACTCGTAAACTCACGCTAGATGACTTTGGCGGGGACGCCAAAGGCTTTGACTTGTTTGGGGATATCACTGATGACGGCGGCCCCGGCGCCGATGACGGTGTCGCTGCCGATGGTCACGTTGTTTTTTACGCTGCTGCCGGTGCCGATCATAGCGCGTTCGCCAACCGTTACGTTTCCGCTTAGAGTAACGCCCGGTGTGATGTGGACCGCGTCGTGAAGAATGCAGTCGTGATCGATAACGCTGCCGGTGTTGATGATGACATTCTTGCCGATTTGGCAGCCGGGATTCACGACCGCGTTTGCCGTGATGACCGTTCCGGCTTGGATTTGCGCGTGTTTGGATACCACGGCGGAAGGATGGATGGCGGTGATTAACCCGAACCCTTTGGCTTCAAGCGATTCGGCCTGCCTTTGGCGGATGCGGTTGTCACCGATGGCAACAATGCCATTGCGGATTCCCTCATCAATCAAAGAATCAAACACGTGAACTGTATGGCGCACAGGATAGCCCAACAGTGTACGGCCATCCAGTTCTTGATCGTCATCCAGCACAACGCAGGCGCGCAAGCCTGCTTGTTCAAGGATATCGATAATGACTTTGGCATGGCCGCCCGCACCGTAGATGAAGACATTCATATTCAACCAACCCTCAATCAAGTTTTCTATTAGTCTAGCCTTTTTCATTTGAAGTATGAATGAAATTTACCTTCTGTCCGTTATAATCGGAGGATAACATGTTCGATCTTATCCTTATTTGAAATACAATCTTATTCATGAACAACGAACGCATAAAACTTACAGTATCCAAAGCACCAGCGGATAAACCGTTATTGATTTATGACGGTCAGTGCGGGTTTTGCAAGCGGTGGGTGACCCGGTGGCAGCGGCAAACCAGGGATTTGCTGGACTATGAACCGTACCAAACCGCGAAAGAACGTTTTACCGAGATACCGGAAGTTCGGTTTCGCAAAGCGGTTCACTTCATTACGACAGACGGCAGTGTGTATGACGGGGCGGAAGCGGTGTTCCGCTCGCTGGCATATCCGAAGTCATCCAGCCTGCTTTTGTGGATGTCTTTACATGTCCCGCTATTCGCCTGGCTCGCGGAACATTTTTATGGCTTTGTAGCGCGCAACCGCCAACTCTTTTCTCAGTTGATGAATATCTTTATGGGGAAAGATGAACGGTTTGTTTCATACAAACTATCGCGGTTTTTGTTTCTGCGCGGGTTGGCTTTGGTTTATTTCTTCGCCTTTCTTTCGGTGACTTTACAGTGGAAAGGGTTAATTGGAAGTAACGGTATAACGCCTGCCGCGGATTTAATGAAAGCGGTGAATGATCAGCTGGGAGAGAGTGCGTGGTACCAGTTCCCTACCCTATTATTGTTGAACAGCTCGGATGCCGTGATTCAATCTTTTTGCATAGGCGGGATGGTTTCGTCTATTTTTGTATTTGTGGGGGTGTGCCCTGCCCTGTTTTTGCTGATCAACTGGGTCTTGTATCTTTCTATAATCAATGGGGATCAAACCTTTCTTTCTTTTCAGTGGGATATTCTTCTATTGGAAACGGGGCTGCTGGCGGTGTTTTATGCGCCGGTGCGGTTTCTGCCGTCACTATCCAAATTGAGTGAACCGCCCTTGCTGGTACGCTGGATGCTGTATTGGCTGTTGTTCCGGCTGATGTATGGATCGGGGTTTGTCAAGTTGGCCAGCGATGATGTGACGTGGCAAAATCTGACCGCGCTGAATTTTCATTATTTCACGCAGCCGATCCCGACCTGGACGAGTTGGTACGCGCATCATTTGCCGGAATGGTGTCAGGCGGCATGTGTGCTGATAATGTTTGGTATTGAACTGGCGCTGCCGTTTTTGATTTTGCTGCGGGGTTGGGGACGGCTCACCGCGTTTTGGGGGCTTGTGGGGTTACAGATACTTATTTTATGCACAGGAAATTACGGCTTTTTCAATTTTCTTACTATCGTGCTTTGTCTGAATTTGATAAATGACAATCAATGGAGGACTGTTCTTCCCTTTGCGTTTTTACCGCAAATTCAGAAGCCTGTGCCGCATTCAATGATCGTGACATTGCGTAAGTGGGTTGTGGTTCCGGTTTGTCTGGTTTATTTGTTTCTGAGTGTTTTGGTGTTTTCCCAGCAGATTTTGCGGTATCCGCCGCCGGAGCGTATCGCGCCCTTATTTCAAATCAATCAAGCGTTTCGATCCATCAACACCTATGGATTGTTTGCGGTGATGACAACGACACGTCCTGAGATTATAGTAGAAGGCAGTTTAGATGGGGAGGAATGGAAGCCGTATATTTTTAAGTATAAGCCGGTGCGGTTGGATGAAGCGCCGGAGTTTACCGGCCCTCACATGCCGCGGCTGGATTGGCAAATGTGGTTTGCCGCGTTAGGCAGTTATGAGCGCAACCGCTGGCTGCTGCAATTTATGGGCAAACTGATGGAGGGAGAGGAAGATGTGATTGCGCTGATGAAGGAGAATCCGTTTGCGGATACGCCGCCAAAATATACTCGCGCGGTAGTGTATGATTATGAATTCACCATAGCGGAAGAAAAAGCGGAAACCGGCAATTGGTGGAAGCGCAGCCATCGAAGGATGTATAGTCCAGTGTTAACATTAAAAGAATAGATTACTGATCTTCATGATGGTTTCGACCGGCACTTTCTCCAAGGATGACCGACCGGTAAAAATGACCAATGATCAAATAAAGTGGAATCACAATACCACATAGATAAGCAATCAGAACAAACAAAAACGCTATAAGCTACATTGTTTCTTTTATTCGTTAGGGATTGATTCAACCCGCATAATAGCCGATTCATTATAAATTTGTAAAAAGAAAGAATCCACCTTAACGAATGGGGCGATTTCGGATAATCTTCTAAATTCCGATAAACCAAAAATCGATAAGGTAGTTCCATGAACCGACCTCACCCACTTGTATTAAAGAACGCGATTGCGATTACGCCTTACCGCCGGCAAGAAGACTGCACATTGGTATTGGAAAACGGCAAAATCGCGCAAATGGGCAACCCGGATGATATCTCGATTCCGGAAGGCGCGAATGTTGTTGATTTGGAAGGGAATTTTGTCCTGCCGGGCTTTATCGATTTGCATAACAACGGCGGGATGGGACATGTGTTTGTTGAAGAAGACCCGGAAGCAATTGATCGAATTTGTGATTTTTACGCCAGCCGGGGGACTACTTCTCTGCTGGCGACCATCTACGCGCTTCCCTTTGATGAATACATGGCAGCCGTCAAACGCATTCGTTCCTACCTGGAGAACAAAGGGGCGAACAAGATATTAGAAGGCATTCATTCGGAGGGACCGTTTATTAACCCGGAAATGCACGGCGCAATCCGCCCGGAAAATATGTGGAAGCCGTGTGTGGAGAAATTCCATCAAATCCTGGAAGCCACCGGGAAATGGATGCGGGTGATGACCATCGCGCCGGAAGTTCCGGGAGCAATGGAGATCTTGAGGGAAGCATCCTTGGCGGCATCCAATCCCAGTGAAGGAACCCCATCCATACATCTTTGTATTGGCCATTCCAACGCGGATTACGAAATTCTGTCCGAGGCGATTGATAACGGGCTGGATGGCGTCACGCATATCTTTAACGTCATGCCGCAAATGCACCACCGCAAACCGGGGGTGTTGGGTGGATCCTTACTGCGGGATGAATTGTTTGTGCAGGTGATTGCGGATTCGATTCATACCCACCCGGCAGCCCTGCAGCTGCTGTTTAAAGTAAAAAGTTTCGATAAGATCATTCTGGTTACAGACGCGATTGAAGCGGCTGGGAAACCGGATGGAGAACATACCTTTAGCGGGCAGCGGGTTCTGGTCCGCCGTGGAAGAGCGTATTTAGCGGAGAAACCGGACACGCTTGCCGGCAGCACGCTAACGATGGATAAAGCCTTGCGCACGATGATCAAGTATGCCGGAGCCACGTTAACGCAGGCGGCACAGATGGCGAGTTTGAATGCCGCGCGGGTGTTGGAATGGAAATACCGCCGCGGGATTTTGGCGGTCGGGAAAGACGCCGATGTGGTTGTGCTAAGCCCCGATTTGCATGTTGAACTAACGATAAAGGGCGGGCACATTATTTTTAGCCGGTGAACAAGAGCGCTCTCTTACAACATGGTAAAACGATATATGGAACCCTGGTGTTTTTTGTCATCGTATTTTTCCTAAAAAGATTCGTCCCGCGCGTACATTTAACCTTTTCTTGATATTACATTCATTCTGTTTTATTTCCCGCTACAATTCCTGCTTCACTCCAATCCGGTTACACAAAGTTTAAACAAACGGATTTTATACAAGGATTTTTGAATGGATGACGCTAAGTCGTATCGGGCATTGCTCTTTCGGGAACGGGTGTATCTGGTATGTGCTGCCATTTTTATTTCTTCTCTTATAATTGGAAATCTGATCTTTCAAAAGTTTTTCAGTTGGACGGTATTGGATTATACATTTGAGGTATCCGTGGGGATTCTGCCCTACCCTATTACCTTTTTGGTTACCGATATCGTATCGGAAATATATGGGATTCGCCGGGCCAATCAATTGGTTGTTGCTGGTTTCATCGCCAGTTTGTTTATGATCCTGGTGATATTGGTCGCGCAAGCGGTTCCAGAGACCGCTTGGTCTCCAGTGGATAGCGAAACATTTACCCTTGTGTTTGGTATGTCTCCGGCGGCTGTGTTTGCATCGATGTGTGCTTATTTATCGGCCCAGTTTGTTGATATTCGCCTTTTTCATTTTTGGAAACGGCTGACCCACGGGAAATTTTTATGGCTGCGGAACAACGCCTCGACCGTATGTTCACAGTTTTTGGATACATTTACTGTTATTCTTTTGCTATGTTTTTTCGGTGTAATTGCATGGGAACGGTTCTTGGGGTTGGTGGTGAACGGTTTTTTGTTTAAGGTAGTTGTGGCGTTGGTGGATACTCCCTTCATCTATCTTGGGGTATGGTATCTACGCAAGCAAATGCATTTGGAACAGGGAGACGAAATTCCCGAAGAACAAGTTTTGGTGTAGTTGGTTGGTGTAATTCTTGATGTATTATCAGAAAAACTCCTTTTAATTCAAAACAATAGGGTTACAATATGATTAACAAAAACCTAACCGCTATGTGAATTGTATGTTTGAATCAACATTGTATTCTTTAATACCTCTATTTTTTCTTTTCGCTCTCTTAATGGTGGGTTTTTATTTTGCCTGGACAGACTTTAAACCCCGCCTCTTCAAACGTTATGATGATGATATTTCTTTTGAGACAACCAATTCCATCAAGCTGACCATCAAGAAAAACGAGATGACCATGAGAGAATTAGGTTTGGTTGACCTAAATAATCCGGAAAATATTCCCATACAAGCGCAACGCACAAACAAAATGAATGAAAAAATCCGCGATTATGCTATCGATTCACCCGATATGGCAGCAAATGTGATCAAGAAATGGTTGCGTGAATAGCATCTACACCTATACAATTAACTATCTTGTTTATATAGATTTACATTCTTTTGTTTAGGGACAGATTTCAACATGAGTGAACCGCTGAAAGAAGCATGTGGAATTTTTGCGATTGCAGGGCATGAGGAAGCATCGCATTTAACCTACTTAGGACTGTACGCTCAACAACACCGGGGACAAGAAAGTGCGGGTATCGTCACTTCGCGAGAGGAAATCTATCACTCGCATATTGGAATGGGGTTGGTGGCCGATGTCTTTCAAGAAGATACCCTTAACTCACTGGAGGGGAACCGGGCGATCGGCCATGTGAGATATTCCACAACCGGTTCCAGTGATTTGCAAAACGCGCAGCCTATTGTGTGTGAATACCGCCGGGGGTGGGCGGCCGTGGCTCATAACGGCAACATCGTCAATACCGAAGAATTGCGCAGTAAGTTGGAATCCAAAGGCTCCATATTTCGAACCACAACCGACAGTGAAATTTTAATCCACCTACTGGCACGCTCGAAAGAGACGGATTTCGTTAACGCGTTAGAAGATTCTCTCAAACAAATACGCGGTGCGTTTTCAATGGTGGTGATGGATGACCGGCATTTGATCGGCCTGCGTGATCCCTGGGGATTTCGTCCGCTTTCGATTGGAAAATTGAAGGACGCCTATATCTTCTGTTCGGAAACCAGCGCCCTGAATATCATCGGCGCAGAATATGTTCGTACGGTTGAACCCGGTGAAATGGTGATTATTAAAGACGGTAACCTAGAGAGCCGAATCTATTCCAAACGGAAGACCCATTCTCAATGCATATTCGAGTTGGTGTATTTTTCCCGCCCCGACAGCATGGTGTATGGAAGAGAAGTGCAGCCGGACCGGGAGAATTTAGGGATCATGTTGGCTAAAGAAGCGCCGGTTGAAGCGGATGTTGTGATTCCGGTACCGGATTCGAGCGTGAGTTCAGCGATTGGATATTCGATTGAATCGGGAATCCCATACCGGTTGGGAATTATTCGCAGCCATTATATAGGCAGGACCTTTATCGAACCCAGCCAAAGTATCCGTGATTTTGGCGCGAAAATCAAATACAGTCCGGTTCGAACCGTATTGAAAGACAAAAAAGTGGTTGTTGTGGATGATTCAATCGTCCGCGGAACCACGATACGAAAGATCGTTAAGATGTTGCGGGAAGCCGGCGCCAAAGAAATTCATTTACGGATTGCCTCTCCTCCTTGGATATCGCCATGCTACTATGGGATCGATACCCCGGAACGCAGCAAGTTGATCGGTGCCACCCATACCATGGAAGAAATTAAAACCCATTTGCGGGTGGATTCGATTCACTACATTTCGATCAAAGGGCTGCTCAATGCGGTGAAAGGGACAGAAAAAGAATATTGTTTGGCCTGTTTTAACGCCAAATATCCTGTTCCATTTAACGGCTTGAATGGGGATTCAAAAACCCATGTTTCGGCTGAGACAAATCTGGTAAAATTGAATGTGTATTAGATGTCTCACTTTCAAAACAAATAAGAAATACAGTAAAAGGTCAGCGGTATGAAGTAAAAAAATTGGTTTGATTTACTTTTTTCCTCCCCCAATGCAATGGGGGAGGTTAGGAGGGGGTTAAGGCGTTTTCTCAAAAAATCGAATCAACCCTCCCCTAACCCCTCCCAGTCTTGAGAGGGGAAATATCTCTTCAAACGGCTGACCTATTACGAAATACGAATAAGAAATACTAATCTGACAAATCTTGAAAATTTGGCTATAATGGGTTTGGCTAAACGGGTTGTAAATTTTTAATTTACTATTAACTTCCAATTGATTGTACGGTTGAGTTTTGAAACGTTCTCTAAATCAATCAAACCATTTTTTATAAGGATGTCTATATGAAATATTTATTGATTTTCATACTTTTCAGTTCTTTTTGTGTATCTTGTTCAAACGATTCGGGGCAACTGGTGGATAAGTCTGAAACCTCATCCCCTTCCCAACCTTCCGTTGCGGATAGCGGCTCACAAGAGCAATCCTTGCCGCAAGGCCATCCTCCCATTGGAAACGACAGACAAGCAATGCAGGTGCGGGAACAGCCAGCCGGCGCTTCTTCTGGTGTTGAGGTAGAAGGGACTACCGCAAAAGCGGGCGGGTTAGCCTTTACCATTGCACCGGAATGGCAAAGCGCTCCGCCCTCCAGTTCGATGCGTGCCGCTCAGTTCAGTGTTCCGGCAGCGGAAGGAGACCCGGAAGGCGGCGAGTTGGTGCTGTTTCAAGGAATTGGCGGTTCGGCAAAGATGAACCTAGATCGCTGGGTTGGCCAATTCAAGCAGCCTGCCGGTGCGGAACCGAAAATGTCGCAAAACGAATTGGGGCCGCTTACGGTTTATACCTTGGATGTAAGCGGTGATTATAGTGCCTCTGTCGGGCCGATGATGATGGCGCAAACGGTGAATAAATCCGATTACCGCATGTTGGCGGCCGTTGTGGAAGGACCGGGTGGACCTTGGCACATCAAACTGACCGGCCCACAAGCCACGGTGGAACAATGGAAGCCCGCGTTTGATCGAATGATTGATTCACTGATAGTCGCGCAGTAGATTGATGAAACTATTGTAAGTTTCCAACTATTCACCCGCTGACCGCACCGCGGGCAGCCACGGGGACTGTCCCGACTCAGTAAATACTAGTTAGACAACTTTATAGAATCGGTATAAGAAGGAGCCGTACCCCCCATGAGCCATTTCTTTAAATCTTTGGTTCTTATTGGAATGTGTAGTTCTCTGGTCTCTCTGAAAGGGCAAACGCAGGATATTGTTCCCGTTTTTCCACAGGCCAATCAAACGCTAACGCTGTTGGATCTAATGTCAGGCGGTATGGGCTTTCAGTGGGAAGACCCGGCCAATGCCGATAACTATGTCATTGAATTCCGCAATCCGACCAATCCGATCTCGCAATTGACATTTTTAGAGATCCCCGTGCAAGACTCTCCTCATTTTTTGGCGGATACATTTCGGGGACGATTTTTGCCGGGAGATTATTCCTGGCTGATTCGCACACCGGATGGGTCCCGTACCTCGGGGGAAATTCCCTTCCAGATTAATAACACCGGCCTTCGTCCAACCCCCGGTCCCGGCCCCTTACCACCCAGCGGAGATATAAATAGATCATCCTCGATTGATAAACCCGATCTTTATTTGTTGGCGGCGAATTGGAAGCGGGATCTGTTTGACTCGTTTGCCGCGGATTTTAATTTGGACGGCCATGTCAACCAAGACGATTTGCTCACTCTTGCTTCCCGTTTCGGCACCTTTGCGGTACCGCCCACAGCAGTACCGGAGGGCGCGATTGGCAAACCGGGAAACATTCATTTTTTTCCGAATGATGTAATTGGCTTTGCCGAGTTGGCCAATTTTAAAATTACATGGGAAAAACCTCAGTTTCCGGAAGGTGAATTCTTCTACGAATTTATTGTTATATCACAGTTTGGGCAAGAAATCGTATCCATGCGTTTTTTGGAAGAGACGGAGTTCAGTTTGTCTTCTTTAACGCAAGACGGTACGTATGATGTGTTTTTGCGGGCGAAAACCCCCGATGGAAGATTGAGTGACATTGTGAACGCGCAGTTTGTCATAGACCCAACACGCCAAGTGACGCCTACGCCGAATTTCGGAGTGATTTCATTGGATTTCAACGGCGACGGCAATGAAGATGCCGGGGACACCCGTTTGTTTATACAATCGTTCAATACCTTCAACGGGGATCCGAGTTTTATAGCCGGCGCGGATTTTAACCAAGATGGGTTTATTGACTTCTTGGATTTGGAAACGTATCGAAACAACTTTCAGACGGAAAGCCCCGTACCACCCGCTCCGGCTTGGAGTGAAATCATCCGTCCAATCATGGAAATCGGGCAATTCAGCCAATGCCAAGATACCGGTTTCACGCAGAATATTGTTATCCCCCCATTCGATGTTGAATTGGATGATTCAGCCTGTTTATTCGCGGAATTGTTTAACACGCAATTTTCGTTCGCACCGGTGGAGGGAGCGTTTGATTATTTTTATACCATTCGTATTGAAGGTGAAGTAGACCCGGTGTTACAGGGATTTACGAACGGTCTCACATTTTTTACCGGATTTTCAGTCTTAGAACGTGGAACTACATTTCTGTTCGAAATTCAAGCGGTGAATGAAGCCTTGGAATTCAGTGAAACCGGCGAGCCATTGCGTTTTACCATTCCTGCCTCATCCGGCGAATAACCCGCCCAAAATTGTATATGCACGTATGGGACAAAAAATCATCATTCGATTACCGAACTGGCTGGGTGATGCCGTGATGGCCTCCCCGGCGGTTTGGGATTATATTACCAAGCATCGGGATGATAAAATTGTTCTGTTTGGCTTGCCTTTAACCGTTTCCGTTTTTCAACACTCTCCCTATACCAATATAGAATTAATGGTGTACGACCGGGATGGTATCCATCAAGGATTTGGGGGAATGGTATCGATTGCCGCCCGGTTACAGAAACAGCGGTATGATCGAGGATATTTGTTGACGAGGTCGTTCTCGTCGGCTCTGCTATTTCGGTTGGGTAATGTGTATCAACGGACAGCGTATCCGCAAGGCTTCAATCGTCTTTTTCTTCATCACACCAAAAAACCGCCCCAGGAAGCCGTGCATCAGTCGCAGCGGTATTATTATTTACTGAACGGTGAAGTGCCGCACTCACTTCCCCCCAAGATTTATCTATCCGATAACGAAAAAACACGCGCGCAACAATTTATAGATACCAACCGGATTGATCCGTCAAAGCCGATCATTGGCATGGCAGTGGGGGCGGCATTTGGAACAGCAAAGCGCTGGCTGCCGGAACGCTACGCGGAAGTGGGGCGTTGGTGTGTGGAAGAGTTTGGCGCTATGGTTCTTCTTTTTGGAAGTAAGAAAGAATTCGATGTTGTGAATGAAGTGCATAAAGCCATTGGGAAAAAAAGCATCGCTCTTGCCGGCGGCACTTCTCTTCGGGATGCGTTTGCTTTGGCGAAACGGTGTGATGTAATGCTGTGCAATGATTCCGGAATGATGCATACAGCAAGCGCGGTAGGAACACAAGTCATTGCGATGATTGGGCCGACAAATCCCACCGATACCGCTCCTCTTGGCAAAGGGCATACCTTAATCAACAAGCGTGTGGATTGCGCTCCATGTTTGAAACGGGAGTGCCCGTTGGGTCATCACAAATGTATGACGGAGATAGGAGTGGATGAGGTGAAGGATACGGTTGTGAAGATGCTGGAACGTTTAAATGCAGTGACGAGTGACGAGTAACGAGCGGAATGTAACAAGTGTACCGTTTTTCCGGGGCGTTGCCTCAAGATATGTTCGGTCTCCATGTAGGGGTTATATGTTCTGATTCAATCGAACAGCGCTTCCGGCTCGGCAGGAGCCTCGCCCTCCCAGAGATGCGCTTGTTATCGTGCACATTCTTTTACCGGCTGGAAACCGATGCTATCCGGCTACTCAACTCTGAAACGCTCTAGCAGATATAAATACCAGCCGCAGTATAAAAGAAGGCGACCAATTGCTTGATCGCCTTCTTGACGGTGTACTGTTTGGTTTGGAGATGCGGATACAACTGATAAAATCAACTGCCAATCCAAAGGAGTCACCTTATGTAGGTAAAGAGTTCGGATCAGCTTAACCCGAAGCACCTCCGCAGTCACCTACCCTTGTACAACAAACTTTCTTAAAACTCATACAGTCATATATCATGGTATAGACCACCTCCTTTCCGGGTTACACACAATGTAATATCAATGCGATTGTGAGTCAAGAACTTTTTTTGAAATTTTTCATTTTTTTTCTGCAAAAACTACACGAATTTCAGAGCAATTCAGGTTTGCGTGGATAGAAAGAGATCGTCTTTGATCCCCCCCTCCTTAATCAATGGGGGGACAACGACAGCTTCCGTCTATGCAACTCTGAGTCGCTTTAGTCGGATTCCGCATCGGCATCTTTTTCTTTGGAGACGCCGTATTCGTGGAGTTTACGAATAAGAGTGCGGCGGCCGATCCCAAGAGCTTCGGCGGTTTGAGTGCGGTTGCCGTTGTATTTCTCGAGCGTTTGGAGAATCACGCGTTTTTCGATTTCCGCGAGGGTGGCATCTCCCGTGTTAAGCGGAACTTGGTCAGGATTGCATTTCATTCGGATTTCGTAGGGGACATTTTCCATGTCTAGTGTTTTGTCTGATGCCAGGATGACCATACTTTCAATCACGCCTTGCAATTCGCGGATGTTTCCAGGCCAATCGTAGTGTTGAAAAAGTTGGATGACTGCGGGGGAAACAGCCATCGGTTCGCGGCCGTTTTCCAGGCAGAAGCGGCGGACGAACGTATCGACCAATAGAGGGATGTCATCCAAGCGTTTGCGCAAAGGCGGCACTTCCAGCGAAACGACTTTTAAACGGTAGTATAAATCCTCACGGAATTTGCCTTCTTCCACCATTTCGGGCAGACTGGTGTTGGTGGCGGCGATCAAGCGGATATCAACTTCAATAACTTCAGTGGAACCAACACGTTCAAATTGACGTTCCTGCAATACACGCAATAACTTCACTTGGATCGACAGATCAATCTCACTCACTTCATCCAAAAACAGCGTTCCTTTATCGGCCATTTCAAAACGCCCTTTGCGCTGTTTGACCGCACCGGTGAAGGCGCCTCGTTCGTGGCCGAAGAGTTCGCTTTCGAGCAGGTTTTCAGAGAAGGCGGCGCAGTGGATCGGCAAGAAGAGATGATCTTTTCTGGGGCTTAGGTTATGGATGGCACGCGCGACCAGTTCTTTTCCCGTTCCGGTTTCGCCGGTAATTAAGACCGTGGCTTTGGAGGGCGCGATTTGTTTGATTTGATCAATCAGGCGG
>CAYVAZ010000117.1:8317-14395 GCA_964449065.1 uncultured bacterium | reverse complement strand
CCCGCCCCGCAAGTGACGAGACTATCGCCTCCTTGGACTCGAA
Organism: uncultured bacterium; assembly: GCA_964449065.1. Classification (GTDB taxonomy): domain Bacteria; phylum Hinthialibacterota; class Hinthialibacteria; order Hinthialibacterales; family Hinthialibacteraceae; genus CAYVAZ01. The sequence continues at coordinate 14,352 of CAYVAZ010000117.1, read as the reverse complement.
ATGGCGATAGGCCGCCGGATGGCGCACACCGACCCGTTCTGCGATCTCGCGCATTGAAAACTCAGGTCCACCGCGCGCGCTGACCAGTTCTCCGGCGGCATCAAGCAGGGCATTGCGCAGGTCGCCATGGCGATAGTCGCCGGCAGATTTCTTGCGGGGTGCAGTATTTTTACCTCTTGTGACCAACGGTAACATGCCCTATCTTGTGACCAGCGGTCACATTAATGGAAGGAGTGAGAGATGTCGAGAAAAGTTCTTATCCTGCTCGGGCATCCCCGGTCGGGATCGCTGTGCGAAGGATTGGCGAGCGCATACGCGACCGGTGCCACGGGCGCAAATTGTGAGATTCGCAGCATTCGATTGGATGAGTTGAGCTTCGATCCCGTGACGCCCCCCTATGGAGCCGACAAGCCGCTCGAACCTGATCTGCACCATCTCCAGGGCTCGATCCTGTGGGCGGATCACGTGGCGCTGGTCTATCCCAATTGGTGGGGCGGTGCGCCGGGGCCGTTCAAGTCCGCGCTTGAGCGGGTCCTGCTGCCGGGGGTCGCGTTCAGGTACCACGCCAAGGGAAACGGCTGGGATCGCCTTTTGACGGGGCGAACGGGCGAATTGATCGTCACGATGGACACCCCCCCGTTCATTTACAAATGGATGTTTGGTGGCGCCGGTGATCGCATAATGAACAAGCGGACGCTCGATTTCTGCGGCATAAAGCCGGTACGGGTCACGCACTTCGGCCCCGTGCGATCATCAACGCACAAGGCTCGCGCCGCCTGGCTGAGCACCGCAACGGCCCTCGGCCAGCGCTCCGGCCAGTGATCCACGCCCGCATGCGCCTTACAACTTAGTTTCGGAGCACGCTATGGTCCGGACGTCTTCGCAACTGGCGCACGATTTCGAGCGCATTCGCACGGCATCCCGAACCATGCACAGTCCGTCGCTGGCAACCCGCAACTCACAGCTCGAACCCGCGTTGGGGTGTTGGCGCCAGCCCGATCGACGCGATCCAATCCTCGACAAGACAGGCATATTGGCGCGTTGACAGATGTCGGTTCAGGTCCTTCCGGCTCGGGAACAGCCAGTCGTGGGGCCGCAGATCTTTCGCCGCGCACCAGGCGGCGATGGCTTCGCGCGTCTGCCTGGTGATTTCGAACTGAACGGCGCTGCCCGTCTTGCTCTGGAGCACTTTCGAGCAGCTGCGGATGTCTCCGCCTGTTCGCACGTCGGCGACCCGAAGTGAAACGAGATCGCAGCCTCTCAGCTTGCTGTCGATCGCCAGATTGAACAGCGTCAGGTCGCGGCGTTTTTCAGCGGTCTCAAGACGGACCCGGATCGCCCAAACCTCTTGCGGCTTCAACGGCGATTTCTGGCCAACCCGCTTGCCCCTGTTCCAAGAGATCCACGTCCCGCTCGCTGCACCGAATGGCATGAATTCCGCCTTCAGTTGCCATTCGATCACGCCTCAATGCTCCTGCCAGGCCGGATTCCTTATGGCTCCTTTTGCGCCCATTGCTGACAGCGGGATCATCCCGCGAGCCGAACATCTTCCATCAGCTTGCACTGCTCCCATTTCCGCCGTCTTCTGCCTCGCGCGCCCGACAAGATGTCACAAGACTTGGCGGGCCTGTCACGGACCGCGCATTCGGCCGCTGAATTCATTGATGATTTACCAGTCCCAACGTCACAGCTTTCTTCGTGACTGAACACAGACTTGCGCGGACAGAACCGCGAAGATGTCCGTCGTGATCAAGCGCAATGCATGTGGGCAGGGCGTGTCACGCAGGACGCGAGAGACATGAATCTGAGACAGAAGACGCTGGCCGCGCGCTGGGGCATTTCCGAGCGCACGCTGGAGCAGTGGCGCTGGCAAGGGCGCGGGCCGAAATACCTGAAGCTTGGCGGGCGGGTGGTGTATCGCCTTGCCGATGTGGAGGCGTTCGAGGCCGAGCGCCTGCACCAGAACACGAACGGGCCGCTGCCGATGGGAGCCGCAGATGACTGCGCCCGCTGAGTGGATCGCGCGCGCCCTTGGCGGGCAGCGCAGCGGGGCGGGCTGGGTGGCCTGCTGCCCGGCGCATGAGGACAGGCGCCCGAGCCTTTCGATCACGGACAGGGGCGCGCGCGTCCTCGTGCATTGCCACGCCGGTTGCGAGCAGCGGGCTGTAATCGCCGCGCTGCGGTCGCGGGGCTTATGGGCTGATGCTGGCGGGGCGCGCCGGCCCGGCGTTCGCCGTGGTTCTGCAAAGCCTGAGCCGACGGATCGGAAGGATGACGAGCGCAGCGCTTATGCCCTCTCGGTCTGGGAGGCTGGTCGGCCGCCCGGCGGCACGCCTGTCGAGACTTATCTCGCCGCGCGCGGCCTGTCGCTGCCGCGCCAGCCGGTGCTGCGTTTTCATGCAGGCCTGAAACACAAGACGGGCGGGACCTGGCCGGGCATGGTGGCGCTTGTGACACACGGGCAGAACGGCGCGCCGCTGGCGATCCACCGGACCTTCCTTGCCCGCGACGAAGCCGGCAAGGCGCCAGTCAAGCCAGCAAAGATGATGCTCGGGCCCTGCCGTGGCGGGGCGGTGCGCCTTGCAGAGCCGAGTGAGGTGCTGATGGTTGGCGAGGGGATCGAGACGTGCCTCTCAGCCATGCAGGTGAGCGGTCTTCCTGCCTGGGCAGCGCTCTCGACGTCCGGGATGCGCTCGCTCGAACTTCCCGAGGCGGTCCGGGACGTGATCGTTCTGGCCGATGGCGATGATGCCGGAGAGGCGGCGGCCCGCGACTGCGCCTTGCGCTGGATGCGGCAGGGGCGGACCGTGCGGATCGCCCGGCCACCTGAGGGTCTGGATTTCAACGACATGTTGCTGGGCCGCGCGCCTTGCGATGAGGCCAGTGCGATATGAGCGAGGAGACCGCCAGCGAGGCACCGAACCCGATCCTCGATGCGATCGAAGCCGCTGAGGCCATTGCCGATCCGCTGGACGGTTTGGTCGAGCGGACGCACGAGGATGTCGGCGCGCCCTTCGAGGCTGAGGTTCTGGAGGCGCTGGCCCGGCTCAAGGCCGACGACCTGCCCGCCTTCCAGCGGCTTCGCAACCGGTTGAAGTCCACCGGTTGCCTGATGGGTGAGCTTGACCGGGCGCTGCGTACCCTTGCGGGCTCGCCGGACGAGGCACCTGGACAGGCCGACGTTCTTGCGGGTTTTGCCAATGAGGCACGGCTTTTCCACACCCGTGATTGTGAGGCCTTTGCAGAGATCGAGAAGGGTGGCCATTGCGAGACCTGGGCTGTGATGAGCGAAGGCTTTGCGCGCTGGCTGCGCGCGCGGTATTTTGAGGAGACGGGCGGAGCGCCAAATTCGGAGGCGCTGAGGGCGGCGGTCAACCTGATCGAGGCGCGCGCAATCCATGAGGGTGAAGAAGAGGCGACTTATCTTCGCTGCGCCGTCCATGAAGGCCGGCTTTATGTGGACCTTTGCAATGACGCCTGGGAAGCGGCCGAGGTCGACGCGTGGGGCTGGCGGGTGGTCGCGCGTTCGCCCGTGCGGTTCCGGCGCGCATCCGGCATGCTGGCCCTGCCGCGCCCGGAGCCCGGCGGCTCGCTTGCCATGTTGAAGAGCCATCTCAACATCGCCGATGAGGCGGGCTTCATCCTGCTCTGCGCCTGGATGCTCGCTGCCCTGACCGGAACAGGTCCTTATCCTGTCCTGGTCGTGCATGGCGGACAGGGCTCGGCAAAGTCCAGCTTCTGCAGGCTTGTGCGCAGCCTGATCGATCCGAACAGGTCCATGCTCAGGCCGCTGCCGCGCGAGGAAGGCGATCTTTATGTTTCTGCCGCCAATGGCTGGCTGCTGTCTTTCGACAATGTTTCGACCCTGCCCAACTGGCTGTCAGACTCGCTCTGCCGAGTGTCCACCGGGGGCGGGCATGCCAAGCGCAAGCTCTATACCGACAAGGACGAGACAGTGATCGAGGCCATGCGGCCGGTCATTCTCAACGGGATCGAAACGATGGTGACGCGCGCAGACCTTGCCGACCGGTCGCTCTTCCTGCGACTGGAGACCATTCCTGATGAAAGGCGGCGGACGGAGGCCGAGCTCTCGGCTGCCTTCGAGGCGGACCGCCCGGCCCTGTTCGGTGCGCTGCTGGACGGGCTTGTGCTGGGCCTGAAGCAGGCGGGTGAGGTGCAGATCGACCGCTTGCCGCGCATGGCCGATTTTGCGCTGGCCTCGCTGGCGCGCGAGGCGACCTTTGCCGAGGCTGGCAGGTTTCTCGCAGCCTATGAGGCCAACCGGCACGAGGCGAGCGAGGACATGGTCGAGGCCGATGGCCTTGGCAGCGCGATCGCCGAACTCATGGCGGATCTTGAGGCCTGGCAGGGCACGGCGAAGGACCTGTTGCGAATCCTGCGAGACCGGGCGGCGGGCCGCCTGTCCGGCGAGGAGCGTCTGCCGGCCAGTCCACGCGCCCTGTCCCAGCGCCTCGCCCGCATCGAGCCGGCTCTGGCGGCGATCGGGATTCCTGTCGCCCGCTTCAAGGAAGGCCGGAAGCGGCGGCGGGTCATCTCGATTGCGCGCGGGGCGGGTTTCCATCACGGGGCCGAGGATGGCGATTTTGCGTCCGCTGCGTCCGCATCGTCCGCACGCGGGAATGCTGCGGGGCCTTCAGGGACGCCAGACGCGGACGCAGCGGACGATGCGGACGCAAATTTTCCCCACGCTGAGGGCCACGGGAACATGAATGGCGCCTGGCAGGATGGTCCGGGTGCGCACTGAGCGGGTGACGGTAAGGGAGCAAGTGCAATGAGCAAGCGTAAATCCGGACAGGGCAAGGAGACCGTTGAGGTGAGGCCCGATAACCCGGCCGACCGGAAGGGCAAGTTGAAGGCGTTCGGCGGATCTCAATCCGATAACTGGAACAAGATGATCACCGACCAGGTGGCTCAGGCGCTCTGGCTCAAGCATGCCGAGGACGACAAGAAGACCGAGCTGATGACCGCGGCTCTTTGTGGCCTTATGGATATCTCACCTCGTGATCCGCTTGAAGCGATGATGGCGACGCAAATGATTGCGGCCCACAGCGCGGCCATGGAGTGCTATCGCAGAGGCATGATCGGCGACCAGACATTCGAGGGGCGCAAGGAAAATCTTTCCCAGGCGAACAAGCTGTCGCGGACCTGGGTGACCCTGCTGGAGGCGCTGAACCGCCATCGCGGCAAGGGCCAGCAGAAGGTCACCGTCGAGCATGTGCATGTGCATTCCGGCGGGCAGGCGGTTGTCGGGTCTGTCGAGGCCGGATCGGGCCGGCAGGGGGGAGGGGCAGAGACGAAAATGGAGGAACAACCCCATGCAAGGCAACAGGCTGGCGATGCATCTGAGCCCCCGTTGCGGGGCGCAGACGCGGGCCGGGACGGCCTGCCGATCCCCGGCGATGGCCAATGGACGCTGCCGGATGCACGGCGGAAAGTCCCCAGGGGCGCCGGCCGGGAATAGGCGCGCGCTGAAGCATGGAATGTATTCAAGCGAGGCGATGGAGCGCCGGCGGGAGATCGCCGCGCTGCTCAAGGCGATGCGGGTGTTGAGGGAGGAGGTTTGAGGGGGACGGTTGGTCCGGCTCTTCCAGAGTGCTATAACCTCCGGTCAGCGCATCGTCGGACGTCTGCGTTGCGGTTGGTCCGGCTTTTCCAGAGTGCTATAACATCTGGGCACATCGTTCAGCGGCCTGACGGGTTGCGGTTGGTCCGGCTTTTCCAGAGTGCTATAACTGATGACGGGCTGGGCCCTGACACCCTCGCGTTGCGGTTGGTCCGGCTTTTCCAGAGTGCTATAACGCTGTATCAAAGGCTTCGGGATCGATTGAGTTGCGGTTGGTCCGGCTTTTCCAGAGTGCTATAACGCAGGCATTGGGAGGGCATTCGGTGTGTGAGTTGCGGTTGGTCCGGCTTTTCCAGAGTGCTATAACGGCCTGGGCAAAATATACGGCGGGCGTTCGTTGCGGTTGGTCCGGCTTTTCCAGAGTGCTATAACCTTGTATTGGGCGGAGCTG
>CAYVAZ010000117.1:0-8217 GCA_964449065.1 uncultured bacterium | reverse complement strand
TGAGCTGCGCGAGTTTCCGTTGCGGTTGGTCCGGCTTTTCCAGAGTGCTATAACGCGCCGGCCCGTAACGTCAATGGTGATGCCGTTGCGGTTGGTCCGGCTTTTCCAGAGTGCTATAACGCTATTCGCTGGCGGGTGTCAAGGCGGGCGGTTGCGGTTGGTCCGGCTTTTCCAGAGTGCTATAACAACAGCCCTTGTGCATTCATGTAACCCCCAGTTGCGGTTGGTCCGGCTTTTCCAGAGTGCTATAACGAGGCGATGATCGGGTGTTGCGTCCGGGCGGTTGCGGTTGGTCCGGCTTTTCCAGAGTGCTATAACCTTGTATTGGGCGGAGCTGCGACCACTCAGTTGCGGTTGGTCCGGCTTTTCCAGAGTGCTATAACTGCGCGCATCGGTGAGCTGCGCGAGTTTCCGTTGCGGTTGGTCCGGCTTTTCCAGAGTGCTATAACGTTGACGGGCATGTGATGGCATGGCACAAGTTGCGGTTGGTCCGGCTTTTCCAGAGTGCTATAACGCCGGCTGGATGCCCAACGCTTCCAGTTGGTTGCGGTTGGTCCGGCTTTTCCAGAGTGCTATAACGTCTACAGGTTCGAGGAAGGCCCGTTCAAGGTTGCGGTTGGTCCGGCTTTTCCAGAGTGCTATAACACAGGGTCATTTCTTTTCCTCTTATTCAGTGTTGCGGTTGGTCCGGCTTTTCCAGAGTGCTATAACGTTGACGGGCATGTGATGGCATGGCACAAGTTGCGGTTGGTCCGGCTTTTCCAGAGTGCTATAACTAGTGCAACGCGGCTTCGGCAAATGCAGTTGTTGCGGTTGGTCCGGCTTTTCCAGAGTGCTATAACTCACACCGCCACTCCCTCAATCTCTGCCGCGTTGCGGTTGGTCCGGCTTTTCCAGAGTGCTATAACAATTCCGCAGGGCTATCTAGTCGCCATTCGGTTGCGGTTGGTCCGGCTTTTCCAGAGTGCTATAACAACAGCGCGTACAATCGCGCCTGGGCTGGAGTTGCGGTTGGTCCGGCTTTTCCAGAGTGCTATAACGACAGCGCGTACAATCCTACCTGGGCTGGAGTTGCGGTTGGTCCGGCTTTTCCAGAGTGCTATAACATTGGCTGCCGACGACCCCAGTTGCTCCCAGTTGCGGTTGGTCCGGCTTTTCCAGAGTGCTATAACATTGACGGGCATGTGATGGCATGGCACAAGTTGCGGTTGGTCCGGCTTTTCCAGAGTGCTATAACAGCCTGTCCGCTACCAAACGTCGGACTCAGTTGCGGTTGGTCCGGCTTTTCCAGAGTGCTATAACGCCCATACTGCTATATCGCTGGCAGCCACAGTTGCGGTTGGTCCGGCTTTTCCAGAGTGCTATAACGGCGACGTGATGTGGATTGCGCAGGCGGGCGTTGCGGTTGGTCCGGCTTTTCCAGAGTGCTATAACAGAGCGCGGTGTATGAGCCGGCCAGTGGCAGTTGCGGTTGGTCCGGCTTTTCCAGAGTGCTATAACGCCGCTATATTGGCCGGCGCTGCTTTCGGAGTTGCGGTTGGTCCGGCTTTTCCAGAGTGCTATAACTTTCTGTCTGGGCCCGCGCCGGATTGCGTGTTGCGGTTGGTCCGGCTTTTCCAGAGTGCTATAACCCGATGAGCCGGGCTGTCAGGGAGATTGTCGTTGCGGTTGGTCCGGCTTTTCCAGAGTGCTATAACTCGGCATCATGGGGACGGTTGCCAAACACAGTTGCGGTTGGTCCGGCTTTTCCAGAGTGCTATAACGCAGCTGTTCGAGGCTCGCGAGGCGGCCGGGTTGCGGTTGGTCCGGCTTTTCCAGAGTGCTATAACCGAGCAGGCCGGAGACCAAAGACCAGGCCCGTTGCGGTTGGTCCGGCTTTTCCAGAGTGCTATAACCCCGGCCCGCAAGCCGGCTCCCAGATCTTGGTTGCGGTTGGTCCGGCTTTTCCAGAGTGCTATAACGACAGGCCCCGCGCCATCATCACGACCCCGTTGCGGTTGGTCCGGCTTTTCCAGAGTGCTATAACCGGAACAGAGGCAGGCGATTGAAAAGACAGAAGAAATCGGATTTCTGTCCGTCTGAAAATCGCCTGCCTCCTTCTAAAACAAGACCAGTTGAGCGGGATTTTCCCGCGAATCGCGTCGCCGACGACCGCGTAAACTGACGATATCGCGATACTGCCGGTCGGTGAATTGCAGAATATCGACGCGTCCTTCCGGTGGCACAGCCTTACTGACACGTTCGATCAGGGGGGCAGCTTCCGCACGGCCAGACACATGTCGCAGATAGACAGAAAATTGCGACATGACAAAGCTATGATCGAGCAGGAAGTCGCGGAAATGCGTGTAGGCTGCCCGCTCTTCTTTTGTCGTGGTTGGCAGATCAAAGAGGACCATAATCCACATGTGCTGATAGGCTGACAGGTGAGATAGCGTTCTCACTCGACGGCCTCCTTTGTTGCAAAGACCAGGCCGCTCGGCAGGTCGAGTTGACGGGCTTCTCCAAGGCATATGCCAGCGAGGCTCTGACATAGCCGGTTCAGGCAAGTCTGCACCGGACTGACGCCATGCACCGTTTGCAGGTCGAGATTCAGGACAGAGATAATGGCCGCTTTCGATGCCGGGTCGAGTTCGCCCGGCGCCTCGGACGTGTTGCTGGCCTGCCGGACAACAGCAAGATCCACATATGGCCTGAAGGGCTCCATGACGTCGGAGGACAGGCGCAAGGCTTCCCCGCGGCTCTCATGGTGAAGCGATAGGCTCGGATGCAAGCCCGCAGAAACGATGGCGCGCGCTGTGCCGGCGCGAAGCACTGCATAGCCGTAGTTCAGCCAGGCGTTCAGTCCGCCCGCCGCGCTGTCACGCCTGAATTCATCATCGAGCGGTGCCATCAAACGGTTCCAGTAGGCGCGTGCTGCTCGTGCTTCGATATTGTCTGGGTCACCCGATCGGACCTGCCGCGCCATCAGGCGCAGGTCTTTGGCGGATCGGTCTTCCGCCTCAAGCACCCATGCCTGCGCCTTGATCTTTGCTTGGACAAGTGACTGCCAAAGCCGTTTCTGTTTTGGGCGGCTGAGGACACTTTGCGCCTGCATGATGCGGCCCTGCGCATGATGACCGTCCAGCGGCCAGACGATTGACGCGGGCAGCTGGTTTGCGCCGCACAGAATGACCGGGATGTTCTCGCTAGCGAGGCGCGCGGCCATGTTCAAAGAAACGGACGCGCCATAACCGCGTACAAGGACCGCAGCAATATCCGGGATCGGAACGCGGCCGAGCTCGACCCCTTGACGCGACAGTTTCAAGAATCCCCGCGAAAGTGAGAGGTGCACGTCGTCACTGGCGATTTCAACGATCCGATTCTGCATGTCCCCACCTTACGAAACGGTGAAGCTGCAAAACTCATACCTTGTGACGTCTGACCGTTCCGGTAGGGCTTACGCTGAGACGAACAGCATTTGCGTTTTGCAAAGATGACGGCGACATCTGGTATCCCTGAAGCTCTCCGGCCCGAATGCGAGCCGATGCATTCGCTTCATGGTGGTCCGCCATATTCACCTTGCCTTTGGAGAACTTGTAGACAACGACGACCGTCCGCTTTTCATCATCATCAACTCCAAGCATATCGCCCTTGCGGATGCGCATGATTAGCGGGGCACCGTCTGACCTTTCCAACTTTCGCCACCAGTCGGGGTCTTGCTGCGCACGCTGGTATGCCTCGTAGGTGGTGATGACCTCGCCATCCCAATTCCCTTTCTTGCCCATAAAGATGTCATAGCAATAATTGCCGTCTGTCTTGTAAGCCTTGGCATGTCGCCCGTCCGGGCCATGGCGAATTGTGACGAAACTCGTCGGCTTCATGGGCGTCGTCAGCCGCACCTTATAAACCGGCGGGGTCATCGACCTGCCCGCGCGGCTCAACGCTTCCTTAAAGGCATTGTCGCTCAGCCCTGCAGTGGCGTATGCGAACTGTCGCCGTAGCTCAGGATCGACTATGTTCACCAAGTTTTCCGGCTTCAGCGATTCAAGTGGTTTGCGTGTGACAAGGATTGGCTGGCGCTTTTCGTCTGTCTGGCCGGTTACTCCGTAGGCGGTGTCATTATGCATGCCCGATTGAAAGCCGTGGTCTGGCTTGTGTGAAACGATCAGTTTTGCCAAACGATCCTCGGCTGAACGGCGATAGCGTTTGAGCGGCTCAGCCATGGCCTGCATGATTTCATAGTGTGCCACCCTGTCCTCACGCTTGGCGAGATCAGCGGCACGCTTCAGCATGGATTGATCCGTCAGAGCGACAACAAGCGCATCGACAGCATGGTGACGATGGTCCGTGCGGTCTTTCTGATTGGTATCGGTGAAACCACTCAGCGAATTGAAACCCGCATAGTGACGGAGATCGGCGGTGAGGCGGCCCGGCACAACCCAGACCCGGCGATCCTGGCCCTTGCTGCCCTCGCCGCCAAACAGGGCTTCGACAAAGGTTTTCCCCAGCCGCGAAATATACCGCGTGTCGTTGAGCTGGCGGGCCAGGAAGTCACCGCCGCGCTCTTCCCATTTCTCCATGGCGTCAGGCGCAAAGCGCCAAGACTTGTTTCTCGGCAGGTCCTTTGCGCGCTGACTGATTTCTTCCCAGTCGAATGGATCTTGTTCTTTTCCGAAAGCTTCAAAGGGTGTGTTGTTCTTCTTGAGGCCGTTCGCTGCGCGGGTCGAGAGCACCTTGTTGGCAAAGCTGTCGTCCCAAGTCCGTGAAAGCGGCAGGATGTGCTCTATCTCGATATAGGCGGTGAAAAGCGAGGTGAGTGAGATTGGCGTGCCCGAGAACACGCATTGTGCCGTCCCACCGAAACATTCCAATGCCTCTTCGTAGAGCCTCAGTTTCAGACGGTTTTCATAGGTGTCGGAGACTTTTAGGGTTTCCAGCTCTCTGTGGCGGGCCTCGTTTTTCGTCTGATTTTCTTTTTGTGTTTTTTCTAATTCGCTCAAGCCCTTACTGGACAGCGGCAAGTCACGGGCAAGTTCCAGCACCACTTCGCTGGGCGGACCCCATCGCCGGATCAGGTCATTGATGACCTTTCGCAGCTCGTTCAGAGCAACATGCACCGTCGGGTTGGCGACGCGGCCATACCTTTCTTCAGCGTTGCGGGTGTCTTCGCCGGTTTCGGGCGGGTCTTTCTCAAAGGCTGTATGGCGCGACAGCACCTCGCCATAATAAGGCAAAGCTTCGTCATGAATTTCGCCATCGCCCAGCGCGCGATGGTCTCTGAATGCGTCGGTTGCCGCCTCATCGTAGCGCATGCCGTTTTCCATGCGTGGAATGATCTGTGCCAGGGCTTCAGCCGAAAGTCGGCTGTGTCTGTCGCTCAGCCGAACGTTTGCGACAGCTTCAGTACGGGACTTGTCCAAGCCATGTCGTTCGCTAAGCCATCGAACAATGTCTTTGCGCTGCTCGGTATCAAGAAGTTTCAGGACGATTTCGTCCTGAAGCGATCGTTCGATGGAAAGCCAGTCCGGTCCCCAGGCATCTTGCTGTGAAAGGCGGCCGGCTGTTTCGTCACCTACGAGATGGTCCCGCTTGCGACTTTCAAGATTGAAGACTTGCGAGTCAGGAAGGTTAATGAGCCTCCGTATTGCCTTGAATGTGCGTCGCGCCGTCTTCGAACTTGGCAACATCAAAAACTGAATGAGGCGACCCCGTTCGTCTGGCGTGAGTACGCGATCATTTTCGCCTACTGCGCCCACCCTGAGATTGTTCACCTCCTGAAGGACACGGGCATATTGAGCGCTTGGCAAGGCTTTTGGTGCGCGGGGCAGGTGAGGCAGGAAAGAGCATTTTCCTGCACGTTGGGGTTTCAGGGGCCGCTGGTGTTCAATTATGCCCCTGATTTGTTGACGCGATTCCTCGGTCATGATCTCCGCGTGGAACGGTGCCTGCGCCGCCCAGATCTGATCGAACTCATCAAGGATCATCGCCCTTTCGGGGTAGTAGTCATAGGAGAGCTTGCTGCCTTCGCTGCGAGGTTTCACCCGCGCCTGCGGCATGGGCTTTCCCTTGCCCTTCGAGGCATTCTTATTCTGCTCGCGTGCCTCAATTCTGGGGCGTCCGTAGAGTTCACCAAGTGTCCTTGCGCTGGCTGAGGCCATTCTCATTCGCGCTGCTTCGATCGCAGCGTAAACGGCGCCATCCTCATCACCATCCGTTTTGCGATTGGACTTGAAGCCCCTGCGCAGGCTGAGGTGGAGAATCGCCCGTGCGATTTCGCCGGGGCTCAAACGGGTCTCCAGCCCCTGCGCCCGCAGGACCCATGGGTCCAACTCTTCCAGCGCCTTTCGCTCCAATTGGGCGCCCGGCATCAATCCTGCCCGGATCAGCGCATTCATGAGCCGCTCGCTGCGCTGAATTCGCCGATCCCTATTTCGGCGCATTCCTCTTGGCTCTCGGCGCTTTGCCGCATTTGAAGCCTTGTCCTTTGGATTGCGCGCGTCGGAAAAAATCCGCACGCCTAGATCCATCAACTGCCTCGGTTGAAGTTCGTCAGAAAGCTGGATTGCGGCCCAACCGATCGAATTCGTGCCCAGATCAATTCCCAGCCTGTAACGCATGCTCGTCTCCCTTTAGGAGATGCTAGAAAACAATTGTGGGGACGCGCAAGCCAAAGATGCGCCGAGTGGTATTTACAAATCAATCGAAAGCGCACAACGTATCTAGGCATTTCTAGCACTCTGGAAAAGTCGGACTTTCCGTTAACAAGGACTTCCTTTGGAAGGTCCACGAAATGCGGGGGTCACCTACGGGTGGCCCCTTTTTCGTCAGATGAGTTGGACGATGATGCGTCAGGCGCTGCTGCGACTAGCTCCCCAAATCGATCCGCAGCCGCTCTGAGAGGATCATCTGCCAGATGTGCATAGCGCCGTGTCGTGGCGGGGTTGGTGTGTCCCAGCAGGCGACCGACGATTTCGAGGCTGAGGCCGCTGGAGACCAGGTGCGAGGCGTGGGTGTGGCGGTTGTCGTGGATCCGGTAATCTCTGAGCTCGGCCAGTTTCGTCACCGATTTCCAGAAGCGTTTGAGGTTCTGAAGCGGCTTGTCCGGTGCATCGCCCGGAAAGAGGAAGGGCTCGGCGCCGGCCTCCTCGCGCATTGCCAAGACAAGGGTGAGGGCCGGGCGCGAGAGCGGCAGGTGTTCGGTGCGCTTCTGTTTGGTGTGGTGGGAAGGCTTGCGCCAGACGCCGCGCTCGACGTCGATGTCCTTCCATTCGGCCTTGAGCACCTCGCCGATGCGCGCGCCGGTGAGAAGCTGGAATCGGATGGCGTTTGCAGCGAGCTGATGAGGATGTTCATCGAGGGCGGCAAGCAGGCGGGCAAGCTCGTCCCTCGATAGCCAGCGGTCGCGCGGCTCTTCATGATAGCGTGTGATGCCAGTAGCTGGATTGTCTGCGCGCCAGCCCCAGCGGATTGCAAGATTGAACATCTTCGAGAGCAGGGAGAGGACGCGGTTGGCATTATGCGGTGTGGCCTTCATGGCAACATGGATCGCATGGATGTCGCGCGGGCTCACATCATCGACTTTCTGCTTGCCGATGCGCGGCAGGATGTGAAGCCGGAGCATGCCTTCATCGGCTGCCGCGCAGGCGGGGCGCTTCTTCGCATGGGCGTGCTTCTCGAGGTAGTCTGCGGCGAGGTCAGACACTGTTGGCGCCTTGCGCCGCATCCTCGCCTCATCAACCGGGTCGCCGCCAGTGAGCGCTGCGGCGAGGACAAGGCGTGCCTGTTCGCGCGCCTGATGGAAGGTCATGAGCGGCCCGCTCTGGCCGATGGTCTTGCGGCGCGAGGCACCTGTCTCGCGATTGCGATACTGGACGACGTAGCTCTTCGCGCCGTTGGGTTTCAGCCGCACACCAAAGCCCGGAAGAGCGCTGTCCCAGACCACGATTTCGTGCTCGGCCGGCGCGAGGCGATCGACGACGGATTTGGTGAGTTTCTGGCGGGGCATGGTGAGGCCGTTTCATGTTCGGGTAAGCGGTGGGTAAGCACGGGGTAAGCAGAAAAGCGCGAAATCGGGTGAGCCCGCGAGAAGAGCATGAAAGCGCGCCGGTCTTATAATGTCAATAAAACCATGTGTTTATAGAGATTGCGAGAGGTGTAGCGTGGTTGCGAGAAACCCGCTGGAATTGACTACGAATCAAGGGGTCGGGGGTTCGAATCCTCCTCGGACCGCCAGTGTTT
>CAYVAZ010000116.1:0-14401 GCA_964449065.1 uncultured bacterium | reverse complement strand
CGTTTGCCGTCACGGGCGAGCGCTTGGCCCAGCCATCGGTAGGGTTCCGGCTCGTTTCGCGCGAGGGATACGGCTTGTTTCAGCTGGGCTATAGCTGCGGTGATATTTCCTTGTTTTAAATGAATGCTTCCTAGATAGGCATACCCTTCATACTGCTGAGGGAATTTGTTGATCAAGGCGTTTGCCTGATCCTTCGCTTCATCCAACTTTCGTAATTGAATCAGCAATTGACACAACAGTTTTCGGGGGCGTGCATAATCCTTATCCGACTCGATAGCGGCGAGGTAATGCCGTTCGGCCAGATCAAATTGATCCGCAAACTTTTCGTAATAGATGGCGAGGAAGGTATGGGCTTCCGCGTGGTGAGGCTCGATTTCCAAGACTCGTATAAAGGTATCGCGCGCTTCATCCAGGCGTTCGAGTCCGGTGAGTTGTTTGGAGATGGAAACCAGCACATCAACATTCGATGGGTCAATTTCCCATGCGGTTTTGTACCATTTTAACGCGCCGGCATAGTTATAGCGTGCTTCCGCCGCGCGGGCGTTTTCAATGGCTTGGCTGTAATCAAGCGTTTGAGAGAACGCGAACGGAATCGTATACAGTATAAGCGAAATAAAAACCAAACTACGCGGCATCATTTGTCACTCTTGCAACCACTTGTCTTTGGTCATATAGGTTTGTGTTAAATTTCTTGAAAGAAGATCCATACGGATATCCGATTGATGTGGATTCGGTGTCGCGATTCGTATTTCAGTTGTAATCATAAACGGATGCTTGCCTTCTTTAAATAGACCATCCAGACCGTAATTTTCAAGACATTCATAAACGTATGTTATGCAAATTATTCTTAACCGCGAATGCAGGCGAATAAAAAGAATCACATCTTTGCTATTTGTGCGCGTATATGTTTATCCGCTTTATTACCGATGATTCACTAATCTCCAATCCCTCATCTCTACCCCCTGCCTTCCCTATTGTAAACGATTTTCCCATCCACGTATGTTTGTAGCACTTTCATGTTTGGGATGTCATCCAGCGGGCAGGTTAAAATGTCTTTATCCAAAACGATAAAGTCAGCGAGTTTGCCCGGTTCGAGTGAGCCGCGTTCGTCTTCGGCAAAAAGCAGGTAGGCGTTGTTGATGGTATAGAAGCGGATGGCTTCTATGCGCGAAAGAGCGTGTTCTTCGCGCACAATGGTATCCGTCCATTTGGCGTTGCGGGTCATGGCCACCCACATGCCTTTCCAGGGATTGTAAAAGTTAATGGAGCGGTCCGCCCCGATCTTTTGCATGTGATCGGAGCCGCCCCCCGCGATGACTCCCCGTTCGAAGAGCGAACGCAGCGGCTGAAACCAGGCCATGCGCTCATAGCCGAATTGCTGTAAGAGCGTGCGGGAATCCAAATAAAGCCAGGCAGGCTGCAAATCGGCGTTGATGCCGAGTTCGGCCATTTGTTCAATAGCCGATGGCGTCATAAAGTTGCAATGGCAAATGACCGGGCGGCGTTCACGGATGGGATATTGGTCTTTTACTTCCTTGCATCCGTCGATGAAGGCGTGTACCGCCCCGTCTCCCACACAATGCGCGGTGAGTTGAACATCGTTCTTCATGCAGGCTTCCACGATGACGTTCCATTTGTCTTCGGGGATATTGCGGATGCCGCGGTATGCAGGGTCTTGGATGTTGTAAAACTCACTCACGCCCCACGGTTTGGTCATATAGGCGCTGCCGGTCAGCATACCGCCGTCCATAAACACTTTAATCGCCCGGATGTTGAACCATTCGCCGGATTTGTATTCCGGCAATTCGGTTACACTTTCGATTTGCTTTTGCAATTGTTCATCCGGGGCAATGGTGTTTACGCCCAGTGATAGATAGACGCGGGTGGTCAAATCGCCGGTATCGCGCAGGACACGGTACATTTCGATGTGATTTTGGTTGGAGTTTCGTTCGGCGATGCCGGTGATGCCGACGCTGTTGTAATCGGCCATTAATTGTTTCATCAGTGCAATGCGGTCTTGTTTTGTTGGTTCTTTCAGCGGGGATTTGTAGTTCAGATAGCGTGTGCAGCCACGCAGGATTCCGGTGGGTTCACCGGTTTGGGGGTCGGTTTCGATATAGCCGGGGCCGCCGTCATCCACTTCCCAGCCTTTGCCGATTCCGCTGCGTTCAAGCGCGAGAGAATTGACCGATGCATCCGGCCCGGTACGGAACACAACGGGGTGATTGGGGGCGGCTTCATCGAGTTCGGCCTTGGTGGGGTAGCGCCCTTCTTTTAACCGGGTCAAAAACACTTGGGCGATCCAAATCCACTCGCCATCAGGCAGCGCTTGGGCGCGGCTGCGGATGTAATCCCGCACATCGCTGATGGAATCCATTTCCGGCACGGTATGATCGAACTCAATGGCCGATGCCGCCGCCGCATGGACGTGGGAATCGATCAAACCCGGCATGACAGTTTTGCCTTGCAAATCGATCACCTTGGTGCGGCCATTCTTGTAGGATTGAACCTCTTTATTGGATCCAACGGCAAGAATGCGGTTGTCTTGTATGGCCACTGCTTGTTGGACGCTGAAGACTTCATCAACGGTGATGACTTTGCCGTTGCGGAAAAGGAAATCAGCCGATTGCCGCGAATACGAAAGTTGGATCAGAATGCTAGTTAGAAAGAACATCCACAGAAAATGTTTTCCAGTATTCATTTTATCATTACCCAATAGTTTAGAAATCACCTTACCTTCGCACAGAATGTTTGCCTTGGCTAGAGATTCAATCTCCAGAAGCCGATGCCATTGGTTTAAGAAAAATAATCTGAGTGAGTTCCAATGGCAGCCAAGCCGAACGGGCAGAACAATTCAATTAAACCGTATGGTTGCGTGTACAATAAATCGTTTACACTACGGAATAGGATTGTGCAGCCCGGGGTAAATTAATGGCGAAAAAGATGCCGTTGCCGTTTTCGGCGGTCCTGCATTGAGGGTTGAGTTCAAATGCAACGGTGCCAATGTTCCCGCTTGGGAACTTGGCCAAACCAACAGTTAAATCAAAAGTAAATCGTTCACAATCCTGTGTAGCAAAGAAATGCGATTTGAAAAGATTCCCTTTCTTTTTTATTTCAATCCATTACCATCTATTAGAAAGGGCTTTCCAAAGTATGTTTTTTTAGGAAGCGTTGGCTTCCAGCCGGTGCGTGACGACATGATTTGTACTCAGAACATACTTTTGACAATCACTATGACAATCACTATGATAAACACTCTAATGGGAAAAAGTCGTTGCAAAACCCATCAAAGATTTTTATAACCCCCATGGGAGGGTAAGGCTCCAGCCGAGCCGAAACGATATGATCACACTCAGCCAAAAATCGGTCGCCATCATAAAAAGACTCAAATCAGACCAAAACCGTCCTCACGCGGCTCTTCGCATAGCGGTGCTGGGCGGCGATTGCGCCGGATTGAAATACTTCATCGGCCTGGATGACTTCCGTGCCGCGGATGATGTTGCCATTGATTATGAAGGGCAACTGATTTATACGGATATCACCAGCTTGGATTATGTCGCCGGATCCATTATCGATTGGGTGGAAGTAGAAGACGATGCCGGCTTTATTCTCTTTAATCCCAACAAAGGCCGCGGCAAAAGCGGCTGCGGCAGCGACGGAGAAGGCGGCGGCTGCATGACCAAAGGCGACGGCAACACCTGCGAAAAAACCAACGGCGCCTGCGCCTGTGTCTCCAACAAGAAAAAGTCGTGCGGGGATGAGAAGAAACCGGAACCGCAAGTGGTGAATATCAGTTTATAACAATTCTTTGAATTCTTTTTTTGTGAAACCGGCGTCTGATGCGATTGAGCTCATCGTAAATGCGTTTTTTGGATTGCTCTGAGAATGACATCCATTCAAAGCCGGACATCTCACGGAAAATCCCTCTTCGCTTTCAATCAAAACTACCCGGTATTCCATATTGAATTCTCCACGTGGTGATACCTACACGTTCTCCACCTGCAGCAAATCCGTATTGGCTTTGAGAACATACCCGCGTTCCACTTCTACTTGGTAGAATCTTTCATCACGTATTTCTTTAATACCGTCTACTTTCCCCACTTTGCGCAGGATGATTTGCAACCCTTCACTATCGTGCTCCATCGTGTATATGCTGGAAATTTTAGCGAATTCTTCTTCACCAATTAATTTATCCAAATCATCAACAAATTCACTTAATCCTTTCATTTTTCCCTGTTCTAAATAATGGGATGATACGACTAAATCCCATACTCCTGGTGCATTTGATCTTAAAAAAAGAGCAAATAAATCGAACGGTCCAAATTTAGGATCCATTTCAATAACTGCTTTTTGAAACTTTTCAATATTAATCATTGGATTGCCACCAATACTTTCGCGGATTTGATCATTTCATTTGTGTCTGAATAATTCACTTGATTCCTTGGACTATATCGCATGTTTGGATTCCAATTTTTTACTATAGACCATTCTACTTTGTATTTTTTACTTCTGACGATATTTTCGATCCCGGACAAATGCAGTAAAACTTCCAAATCATGCGTACGAAAACTTTGATAATTCTTAAATTCATGATTTGTTTCTGGGTATTCAGCCCAATTTAATGTCTGGCATATTTTTGCTTTCAACCAAAGTTCAACGGCATATCCACATAAGTATACAGCCCCATCATATCTTCGCCCATGCAATAGGATTTCAGCATCTTTAATTCGTTCCGTAGAAATTGCCGTTAACTCTGAATAAGAGATCATTTTTCAATGAGAACTTTAGTCTGTACTTATGGTTACAATATTATACAATTCGTATTTCAAATACATCCTATATGCAATTCATCTTCAATTCAACAAAATACATTGGCTCCAAAAAACGGTGTCCGTAAAAAATGGGCCGGTAGATCCCTTATCTTGATTTATTGAAACAGACGGTATGATACCTGAAAACATTATTAAAAATTGTATTACTATCATAGTAAGGTTGTAAACACAATGTGTGGAATTGTTGGGTATACCGGTCACCGCCAAGCGCAGACTGTTTTACTGGAAGGATTGCGGCGCTTGGAATACCGCGGCTATGACAGCGCGGGCATCGCGGTCTTGCAGGATCATGATATCGCGTGCTGCAAATCGGTGGGGCGGATTCAATCGCTTGCCGATAAGGTCTCTCATCATTCGCTGGAGGGTCATGCAGGCATCGGCCACACCCGCTGGGCCACGCATGGCAGCGTGACCAAAGCGAATGCCCATCCTCACTTCGGTGGAGATCAACGCGTCGCGCTTGTCCACAATGGCGTGATCGAAAACTACCGTGATTTGCGCACACGCTTGGAAAAAGAGGGATATTCGTTTGTCAGCGATACCGACACCGAAGTGATTGCCCATTGGATCGATTATCATTTCCTGCCGCATTCCTTCGATCAGAAAAATCCGGAATTCTATCAGCAATTTTCCGATACTCTCTTTCAAGCGTTAAAGAAGCTCAAAGGCGCGTTTGGACTGGCGATTGTGTTTCGGGATTATCCCGCTATGATCGCGGCCGTCCGTGTCGGCAGTCCCCTCGTGTTGGCTACCGAAGACGGCGAACACTTCATCGCCAGTGACGCCAACGCGCTGCAACCGTACTCCAATCAATTGGTCTACCTCAACGATCATGAGATTGCCCTGATTACGCCGGATGACATTCATCTCTTTCACCCCGAACAGGGACCGATCCAACCCTACATTCAGGTGCTGGAATCTCACGCGCAGGATGTGGAACTGGGCGATTACCCGCACTATATGCTCAAGGAAATTTGCGAACAGGATGAAGCGGTGCGCAACGCCATGCGCGGTCGGTTTAATATGGATGAAGCCAGCGCCCACTTCGGCGGTTTGAACATCGAAGCCAAAGATCTCATCAACATAGACCGCATCGTGCTGCTGGGTTGCGGCACCAGCTGGCACGCCGCGCTGGTAGGAGAATACCTCATCGAAGAACTCGCCCGCGTACCCGTGGAAGTGGAATTTGCCAGCGAGTTTCGCTACCGCAACGCCCCCATGAACAACCGCACGCTGTTCATCGCGCTCACGCAATCCGGCGAGACCGCCGATACGCTCGCCGCGTTAAAAGAAGCAAAGCGCAAAGGCCACCATACCCTTGCGGTCTGCAATGTGGTCGGCAGTTCGATCGCCCGCGAAGCCGATGGGGGAATATACCTTCATGCGGGATTAGAGATTGGCGTGGCATCCACCAAAGCGTTTACCGCGCAGGTAACCGTGCTGGCATTGCTGGCGTTGTATTTGGGACGGATGCGGCACCTATCGTTCCCGGACGGCCGCAGGATCATCCACCACCTGCGGCAGCTGCCGGAACGCATTCAACAAATCTATCCGCAGGATGATGAAATCAAGCGCATCGCTCAGAAATATGCGCACTGCAACCACATGCTGTATCTTGGACGGATTTATCAATATCCGGTGGCGCTAGAAGGAGCGTTAAAACTCAAGGAAGTGAGTTACATCCATGCCGAAGGCTACCCCGCCGCCGAAATGAAGCACGGTCCGATCGCCCTGATAGAGGAGAACACGCCCTCCGTATTTCTGATCCCGCGCAGTGAGATTTATGACAAAGTATTGAGCAACATCGAAGAAGTCCGCGCGCGCGGGGGGAAGGTGATTGCCATCGCCACCGAAGGCGATGAGACCATACAAGATCACGCGGATGATGTGATCTACATTCCCGATACCGCCGAGTTCCTGCAGCCAATCTTATCGGTCATCCCCCTGCAACTGCTGGCTTACCACACGGCTCTTTTGCGCGGCTGCGATGTGGATAAGCCGAGAAATCTAGCGAAGAGTGTGACGGTTGAGTAACGATATGGATGCGGAATTGAATTCTTATGTATAAAGCCGCTGTAGGTTGGATGAAATGGATAAAGCCATGATGGGTGGTGAGGAAAACAACCTAACGCGAATAGAACAAATAGGCGATATATGCACTATAGCCGCCAACCAACAGGATACCTTCGCGGCGGCTGAGGTTTAGGCCGGTTGTAAGAAAGGGGAGGATGGCGATGCTGAAAACCATCATCACAATCAGGTCAATGTGGATGTTCCCCGCATTGAAATCCAGCGGGCGGATGAGCACGGCGGTTCCCAATACGCAGAGGACGTTGAAGATGTTTGAACCGATGACATTGCCCAAAATGATGTCGGATTCCTTCTTATAAGCAGCGACGATGCAACTGGCCAGTTCGGGCAGGCTGGTTCCAAAGGCGACCATCGTCAGACCAATCACCCGTTCGGAAATGCCGAAACTCAGCGCGATGGTGACCGCGCCTTCCACCAAGCGGTCGGCCCCGGCGACCAAGAGTGCAATGCCGATTATCACCATAACCACTGAATACCACACGGAGCCTTCCACCGTAACGGGAACATCCTGCAACATGGCTACGGGAACATTCTCATTCTTGCTGGTTTTGATCACAAACCACACATACGCGGTAAGCACCACCACAAACGAAAGCCCTTCGATGCGGTTCAGGTGGCCGTTGAGACATAAAAGCGCGACGATTCCGCTGGACACGACCATAAACATCCCTTCGCGCACGATAAACTTGATGGACGTGAAGATGGGAAAAATGAGTGCCGCGGCTCCTAAAATAAGGCCGATATTGGCAATATTCGAGCCGATGACATTGCCAATGGCAACATCGGAGGTTCCTTTAATCGAAGCGGCGACAGTGGCAGCCAGTTCGGGGCTGGAAGTGGCGAAGGCAACGACGGTCAGCCCCACGATCATTGGGCTGATGCCCCAAAACCGCGCCAATTTGGCGGCATGATTCACTAACATTTCGCCGCCAAAATAAAGCAAGACAATCCCAATTACTATAAAAAGATACGAAAGCATAAATCAACCCTCTTCAGCCAATGATCAAACGAATGGTAACAGTATAATAAGAGAAAAATAAAACACAGAACCCCGACCGCCATTATTTCTGGGGGACTGCAAAAAAACTAGCCAAACACAAAATGGGAACGATATGACCATTGTACACGGTGTTCAGGCTGGGGGAGATGGTATGCCGTCTGAGATGAAAGACGAACACGTGATGCTGTTTGAGCCGGACCGTGCCTTGGAAGGGCAGACGTGGAAGCGGTTTGTTGAACGTTATCTTGCGCGCCTGCACGAACAGCCCTGGTTTGATGCCGCGCGTCCGGATTGGTGGCAGGGGGTGGCGCAACGCACACTGAAACGGCTGATTTTGCAGCAGCGCAGCCATCCCAAAGCGTCTGCCGCACCGAATGACATGGAACAGTGGTTGAAAGAGAACGTGCAAGCGGTCTTTTTTGACCCGAAAGTGGTCGAGATGATCTATTCGCCGCATGAACCAAGCCAAAACCTCTTGGTGAATTATGGTGCCAACCTGCACTGCCGTTGGATGGAATCAGTCGTGAAGAATATCGTATACCGCCATAGCGGTTCGGTGCAGCAGTTGTCCATCCAACCGGATACCCTGATCGATGAACTGTGGGGTATGGTGATGGAAGAAACCGTGATGTGCTTGACGGATCTATCGGTTCATTTGTGGAAGGCGGACGGTACTCATAGAGAGTTTCCACCTCTGGGAACCCGGGGACGGCGCAAGGGCGGTTTTTTACGGGCGGCCCTATCGCCAAACCGCAATCAGATTGCCGGATACCGAATCGATCATCAGTTGATGGTGTGGGACGCGGAAACTCAGGAATGCACGGCACAGTTGGATATGAGCGCGGCAAGTGAAGAGGGGCAAGCAAAGGAAGCGCCTTTGATACTGATTTTTTCGGAGGACGGGAAAAGGATTGCCTTGGAGTATCCCAATCAGCGGATCGCGGTGATTTCGCTTTCCCAAAAAAACGATCCGATCGAATGGTATTCATCCGGCCACCGGAACAAATTTGAGAAAACTTTTGGTAAGATTACGATACCCGTACGAGAAAAAAACAAGGTACAGGATGAAGCGCGAATCGAGAATGTTTACGATTGGGTATCGGACGCGGAAGGCCAAGTGATTGTCACTGCCAGCCGTTCAACACGAACAATGCCGGAATGGATGTTAAAGGCGGGGTTTGACCGCTCGATCCGGCATATAGCCAAAAAGCGGCTGATTGATTTGATCCGCAAGCATTCGCATACGGCTTATGCCTGCTGGCAGTGCGGTTCGATGCGGTCGTCGTTTTCGGATACGCAGTGCCGCAACTGCGGGGTCGATTTTACCCGGTGCCCGGTGGGATGCAGTGAAACACTTAGCGCAGAAACCCATTGGGAATGCCCATCCTGCGGGTATGCGACACGGTTGTATCAGGCATATCAGGAAGTCGATCCCGAATCGATTGAACGCATGGCGGAATCATCCTCGCAAAACGTGCAGGATGAAATGGATTACCGCAAGCTGATGGATACAATGAGCATGGTATATTTGACTTATAAAAGCCGCAGCATTCCCTGCGCGGAACTCATCCGCTACAAATCGGAAGGGCTGACGAATGAAACCATCGGCAACGAACTCAATGTACCGCGCGGCAGTGTGGATTATTTGTGGAACCAGTGTAAATCGCTGATTCAAATGCAAATGGGCTTCGCCACGTAGTTCGAGTTTTATGATTAGAGACTAGAGATGGGTTTTATTGATGCGAAATGAAAAATCAAAATACGGAAATGTGACGATGAAACACGAACCCCGCAGACAGCATACGCAGCCCGCTTCGAAGGAGGCTTGGGAAATGACGAACCGAATGATAGAGGATATCCAATGCCAACCCGAACCGGTGAGCAACTGGGTAGAACCCGCGCAACTCACGGCCGTTCGTGAGGCACCGAGACGCAAGTGGTTTGATGCAATCGTGAACCGGAATGCCGCGTCTTCACCCATCGATGCACGGCAAACCGTATTAGCGCAATGGGCACAGCCGGAGTTGAGTCATTATTGGCTGCGGGACCTTCAACATGCGTGGAATTCGGTTCGCGTCCCGAAAACGATTGCCCGACAGGCCTCTTCATCGATGCAGACTCTGCTGCACGAAATCGCGGGCGGATTGGTTCCTGCCCCGGCCATGCGGGATGCGCATACCATGCAAGAACCTGTGTATTCGGCCAAACGGCGGGGGATCGAATCATCGGCGCTGCCGGTGTTTAACCCGTTGTTCTGCACGGCCATCCAACCGGACGCGGAGCCGTTTTTGCTGGAAGGATTGGTGCCCCAGGCGCAATACCGGCTTACCTTGCGGGGGATCGCTCAGCCGGAGTGGCTGCATGAGACGACCTTACGATCCAGCGACAGAGGGAGTTGTGAGATTGATTTTGCTTCCCTACTCAATCCGTACCGGCAAAACAGTGAAGAGAATTCACGGGTGGCTTGGGTGCTTCACCGGTTGAATGCAAGTCAGGAGCCGGAATGGACATCCGGCGTGATTTGGCTGGAAGAGATTTCATCCGAATCTTCATTTGAGCCGGCCGCAAAAGAAGGCGATGCATGGCATGACGGGATGCATCAGGAGTTTCAGACTTTGATTGAAATCAATCTGCTGCTGGCGCGGGGATATGTGGTGCAGGCCTATGAACAGGCACGGCAGGCGCTGTTGTATGCCCGCCGCCATGATCTGGCTGTGGACAGTTTGTATATGGCATCCTTGTGGCAGTTTTGCCGGCAGGCGGTTCATGAAATGAAACGGGTGCTGGAGTCGGCCGAACCGGTCTTTCAACAGGTACATCCGGCATGGGATGCCGCGGCATCGTTGGATGATCTGTTGGCGTTGATGATGCCGAGGGTTTGAAATGCAGGGAACGTGATGTGTTTTTTCTGATGGCGCCTTGTGACGCGCTCTCACGCGAAAGCCTGCTCATGTCAACCACATCAATTTTGGTTTGGATTGGTAAACCAGGACCATCTCTGCTCACACTATGCAACTTGGCATAGCACATACAGACTCATCATTTCATCGTGAACAAACGACCCTAATTGGCTGATGTAGCGGCGATTTTGCGGCAGGTGAAGCGCATGGCTTTCGTCAATCGCTCATAGACTTCTTCCCGTTCGCCAACGCCATCGACGTTGTAAAAGCGAAAACGTTCGGAAAAGAAGGCTTTGAGGTCATCATAGTTTTTGCGCCATTCGGCAATGCGTTTGCGGATGGATTCTTCGTTGTCATCCGCGCGCTGTTCGATGACGGCACGCTCCATCAGGCGGCGGAAAATTTCGTCTTCCGGCACATCCAAATTCAGCATGCCGACGAAGCAGGTATTGATGCTTTCCAGCATGGGGATGAGCGTTTGGGCTTGGCTGAGATTGCGCGGAAAGCCATCGAGCACGACACCGCGCACTCCTTCGCCGTTCATTTTTTCCTGCAACTCATCGTGGATCATTTTTCCGACGAGGGAATCATCCACCAATTCGCCTTTGATCATGGCGTCTTTCACCGCCAGCGCGGTCGGGTCACCTTCGGCGATTTTGCGGCGGAGGATATCGCCGGTACTGAGATGCAGAAACGATTCGCGTTCGGCCACCATCAGACCTTGGGTCCCTTTGCCGCTGCCGGGAGCGCCATAAAACGAGTACGCGGGTAAAAGCCCGCAGCACTGAGAGGTCGCTTGAGCGAGTGGTTGGTTCATGATACTCCTTTACAGCTTATAGATTAATCATGCCTAGCAAACATACGTCTTTATTGAGATCGACTGAACTTCCGGCTCGACGGGAGCCTCGCCCTCCCAACAACATTCATATTGTTGAAAATGCTGGGGAATATCAATCCATAAATAGTGATATTAAGATCATATTATATCTTGATTGATTTAATCCTTTAGTCATACAGTCGATAATTCTTGACCAACACACGAATCTTTTTCCGACCACTTTTTCACTTATTCTTTCACAAGAATTTCCAACATCGGTAAGGTCGGAAGTGATCCATTCGACGTATTTGGAATTCTTCAGCACGATGTCATTGAAAACTTGCAGGCTGAACTCGCCGAACTCGACCGCGCGGTTGGCGGCAGTTTCATCGGGCCGAGTTCTTTGATCTCTTCGGTCATCTCGTTAATGACCCGCTGCACCTTTTCGCCTTCGGACGCGGCGATCCATTCCAAACGCACCCGTTTGTCTTCAATGCCCATTTGCTCCAACACGCGTTTTAAAAGCTTGTACCGGCGCAGGGCTTTGTAATTGCCGTTAATGTAATGGCAGCCGCCTAGCACATCGTCTTTAAACCCTTCACGGGTCATGGCGACAATGCGCCGGGGGGTGTAATCCATATACAGGCTCACCGGGCAGGTTGAACTGCACGTGCCGCACTGAATGCAATGCCGAAGGCTTTCGTCCCCGATCCGACCAGTCATTTCTTTCGCGAAGGAATGATCGAGTTCCGCTTCGTACCGAATCCGTCGTTCCGCCAATTGAACCATCGTACTCCTCCATCCTAGATAAATATATATCTATATATTTACAATTATATCTCTATATAGTAGATTAACTGTTTTTCCGGGATAATTCAATGGTTTCGCGGAAAAAAATATGAAAAATAACAGAAATAATTATAGATATTTTGGTATTTATATTGATTTTTATCCGGATATAGTTACAATTCTATCTAATGATGATGAGTACTTTCATCGAATTTCTCATTTATCAATACCATTTGGAGGAAAGGACAATGCACGAGTACGGCATCGTAGAACAAATGATGAATCAACTCACTGATCAGTTGAGTCAACAAGGTGTGCAGGAAGTGAAAGAACTTCGGCTGCGGCGCGACAGTACGTTTTCGAAGGGGGCGTTGGAACAGGCGTATGAAATGCTTTCGCCGAATACGCCGCTGCAAAACGCCAAGCTGGTGATTGAGGATCATGTAATCACCAACAAATGCAAAGGGTGCGGATATGAAGAGACCGTGGATGCCGATGATTTGTTGGGACACTATTATGTATGTCCGCAATGCGGGCACTCGGTTCTGATTGATGAGCATCACGGATTGGAACTGGTAGACATTAAAACCTAAGAAAGAGACCGCTTCATGCTAACGGAAGAATCTATTTCCATAACGCATTCGAAGAACAAAATGTGCCGCCAACTCGAGATAGAGGGTTGTGTGCAAGGGGTGGGGTTTCGCCCCTTTGTTTACCGGCTTGCCCAGCAGTTGGGGTTGGCGGGGGAAATCAGCAATACACCGCAAGGGGTTTGCATTGAAATTGAAGGCCGCGCTGAGAAAATCGAATCCTTCATAACGTTGCTGTACCGGGATCTTCCACCCATCGCATCCATAGACCGTTTGCTTCAGAAAGACTGCGTTTTAAAGCACCGCAATCATTTCGTGATTCGCGACAGCAATCCTAACGGGAAGAAGACCTCCATTATTCTTCCGGATTTGGCGGTCTGCCCGGATTGTTTGCGGGACGTGTTTGATCCAGCCAACCGGCGGTATCTCTATCCGTTTACCAACTGCACGAATTGCGGTCCGCGCTTTTCGATTCTTCACGATTTGCCCTATGACCGCTGCCATACATCCATGCACCGGTTTCAAATGTGCCCGAAATGCCAATCCGAATATGACGATCCCACCAACCGGCGTTTTCACGCGCAGCCTAACGCGTGCCCGGTGTGCGGTCCGCATATCGAGTTGTGGAACGCAAATGGGAAGATCGTTACCAGCCATCATGACGCGGTCTTGGAAGTATCCACGCTGCTTCAGCATGGTTCTATTGTGGCGGTGAAAGGGTTGGGCGGATTTCACCTTTTGGTGGATGCGCGAAATAAGCGGGCGGTGCAATCGCTGCGAAACCGGAAGCAGCGGAACGAAAAACCGCTGGCCGTTATGGTGCCCAACATGGAATGGGCGGAACGGTTGTGTCATGTCAATGAAGTAGAAAGAGAATTGCTGCTGTCGTACAAATCACCAATTGTGCTGCTAAAACGAAAAATCTATTCGCTCGCTGTCATCACGCAATCTGTTGTGGGTCACAACCCCGATTTGGGTGTGATGCTTCCCTACACGCCGCTGCATCATATCTTGATGCAGTATTTGGGGTTTCCGGTGGTTGCCACCAGCGGGAATCTTTCGGATGAGCCGATTTGTATCGATGAGCGCGAAGCCGTCCATCGCTTGCAGGGCATCGCGGATTATTTTTTGGTGCACAACCGCGGGATCGTGCGGCATGTGGATGATTCGGTGGTACGCGTCTTTCAAGGTGAAGAACAGGTCATTCGCCGGGCGAGGGGATACGCGCCGATGCCGGTGCATTGGAAAGAGGAACTGCCTTCCGTCGTTGCTATGGGCGGACACTTAAAGAACACCATCGCGCTAACGGCGGGCAGGAACATTTTCATCAGCCAGCATATCGGGGATTTGGAAACACAGGAATCGATGCGCGCGTTTGAAGA
>CAYVAZ010000115.1:0-14416 GCA_964449065.1 uncultured bacterium | reverse complement strand
ACCCACTCTACGGGCTGAACAATATATAGTAGTAGGCTGGAAGCAAATGCTCCCCCATACAATTGAAGCGGGTATTCTTCAAATGGTATAAGAATTTATCCAAATAGATATTTTCCGCATAGATACAAGACAAAAACTTTTATCCTATTTACATTCAATAAAAAAAACATTCATCAGATGACATTTTTTCGCAACGATACTAGTATATTAATCGTTATACCTGTAAACAGCGTGTGAGAATGTGGGAAATGAACCTCGAACAAATCCTAATCGACTATAATAAATTTACGGACGAAGAATGGCGTCTATTGAAGGATGAGCAGCAAAGCTGCGGAGAATCCCTGTTTGAGACAATTCTACGCTTAAATCTTATGAGCGAAGAAAATCTCATCGAACTGCTCAGCCGGTCAACCGGAGTCGAATTCCGCCACATCCCCAACAAAATCGCCCCCAATGTGATCAATACCGTCCCGGCGGAATTCGCTCTCCGCAATTGTGTCCTCCCGCTGGAACGCAGCAACGGGCAACTCACCGTAGCAACTCTAAACCCCAATGATCTGACGGTCATTGAAGATTTACGTATGCTCACCGGCTGTGAGATTGATGTTGTTCTCTCGAAACGAACGGAACTCATGGAAAACATCGAGCGCTATTTCGGCTCCACCATCGAAAAAATGATCGCCAACATGAGTTCGCATGAAGATGAATCCGCAAACATTACCCACGGGGACGACATCGGTGACCTACGCCAATTAGCAAGTGAACCTACCGTCGTCAACCTCGTCAATCTCATCATATTTCGCGCGGTAGAAGAAAACGCCAGCGATATCCACATCGAACCCTTTCAGAATGACCTCAAAGTTCGCTACCGTATCGACGGTATTTTGAGGGAGATGCCGCCGCCGCCCAAACACCTGCAAGCGGCCATCGTTTCCCGCATTAAAATTATGTCGGAAATGGATATCGCCGAACGCTACACCCCGCAAGACGGCCATATTCGCCTGCGGATGGAAAACCGCGAGTTAGACTTTCGTGTTTCCACCATCCCCACGGTTTACGGTGAAAGCGCCGTTTTACGTATCCTCGACAAAACCAATGTTATGATAGATATAAAAGACCTTGGTTTCTTTGATGATATGCGCGATAACTTCACGCGACTTTTGAGGCGCAGCCACGGCATCATCCTGGTTACCGGCCCCACCGGCTCCGGCAAAACCACCACTTTGTATGCATCGCTAAACCGCATCAAAACCCCGGATGTCAAAATCATCACGGTAGAAGACCCGGTCGAATACAACATCGAAGGCATCAACCAAATGCAGGTGAATCCCAAACGGGGATTGACATTCGCCAACGGCCTGCGCGCCATCGTCCGCCAAGACCCGGATATCATCATGGTGGGTGAAATCCGTGATTATGAAACCGCTGAAATCGCCATCCGTTCCGCCCTTACAGGCCACCTCGTGTTCAGTACGCTGCACACCAACAACGCCTCCGGCGCGGTCACACGCCTGCTGGATATGGGAGTCGATCCCTACTTGATCTCTTCTTCCCTTTCGGGAGTTTTGGCCCAGCGGCTGGTGAGAAAAACTTGTTCACACTGCGCGGAACCTTACGAACCGGATCATGAGTTACTACGGCTGGCAAACGTACAGTTTCCTCCCGGATTTGTTCCGAGACGGGGTGTAGGGTGCGAACATTGCCGCAACCAGGGCTACCGCGGCCGGTCAGGGATTTTCGAACTGCTGGTGCTGACCGATCCCGTACGCGAACTGATTCTCAACCGCCCTTCCGCGAACCAAATTCACCAAATGGCCAACATCGCCAGTTTGCGGGAATACGGCTGGCAAAAAGTTTTGAGTTATGAAACCACCATAGAAGAAATCGTCCGTGTAACTCAAGAAGACGAAATCGCCGAAATCGGCTTATAAAGGGGAATCCATGCCAACCTTTCGTTACCGCGCCATAGCCCCCGACGGGCAAATGCTGGATGGCACCCTCACCGCGGGCACACAACCCGAAGCGGTCAGCCTATTGCGCGGCCAAGGCGCCAAACCCATAAAAATCGAATTGGATGGCGGAACGGTAAACTCACCCAAAACCAACACCGCTGCCAAGCAATCCAAAAAAGCCTACGCCACCAAAAAAGAAGCGATGATGTTCACCAGCCAGTTGGCGGCACTGCTTAAGGCGGGCATCGTACTCTCGCAGGCCCTCGCCATCTTAGAAGAACAAGCCGAAAGCGATCATCTGCGGGAATTGCTGCGTATCATTCACGAAGATATCCACGGCGGCGACAGTCTCTCCGACGCGCTAAAAAAACACCCCCAATCGTTCTCGTCATTGTATTGCAGCATGGTCAAAGTGGGCGAATCCGGCGGGGTGCTGGATGTCGTGCTCAAACAACTCGCCGGGTTTATGGAAGCCGAACAGGCACTGATATCCAACATCACAACCGCAATGGCATACCCTTTATTGATCGTCATGGTCGGCATCGGTTCCATCATTGTCATGGTGACGGTGGTTATCCCCCGGCTTGGTTCCGTCTTCGCCGATTTCGGCGACCGCCTGCCCTGGCTGACCAAAGCGCTGATCAACACCAGCGATGTCGTGTTGGGCTATTGGTGGCTTATCACCGCCGCCTTGGTTGGGCTTTTCTATGGATTTCGGGCAGCATACAACACCCCCACAGGCCGCGAAAAAATTGAAACCATCAAAGAAAATATCCCGGCGCTCGGTTCCATGCTCATCAAAGTACAAATCGCCCGCTTCGCCCGCACCATGGGCACCCTCATCCAAAGCGGTATCCCCGTCATGCAGGCATTGAATCTCGTGGTCGATACCACCGGCAGTTACCGTCTTCGTTCCGCATTGCGCACCGCAACCGAGAAAGTCAAAAAAGGCGAAGGCATCGCCAAACCGCTGAAAGAAACCGGCTTCTTCCCGCCCATGGTCGTCAATCTCATTTCCGTGGGAGAAGAATCCGGCTCGCTGGATGAAATGATGTTCCAAATCGCGGATACATACGATATAGAAGTGCAGCACGCGATTAAACGCTTTATAACAATTTTTGAACCCTTAGTGATCATACTAATGGCCATAGGAGTTGGCGGTATATTGGTAGCCTTTTTACTGCCAATTCTTAACATCAGCAACATGGTGGGATAGAAAGGGAATGGGTAGGAAAATCGAAGCAAAACCCAACGGCACAAATCCCTCTCCTTATTAAGGGGGACTAGTACAGTGTCAACGATTAAATGACGGGTGTCGATCCCCCCTAGCCCCCCTTATCAAGGGGGGAAACAACGTATAACGAACCGTCATTTTTTGATTGACAGACTACTAGTACACTGACAGGCGAAAAGTGTCGGGTAAGGTGAAAACCCTGTGGCTCGGCGGGAGCCTCGCCCTCCCAATTCAACCCGACATTAGGATTCTCTCAGGCTGCTAGTACACTATCAACGTTTTATTGACGGGTGTCGATCCCCCCTAGCCCCCCTTATCAAGGGGGGAAACAACGGATAACGAACCGTCATTTTTTGATTGACAGACTACTAGGGGGCAACGTCATTCACTGACGTAAATCAGTTTAAAACACAAAACTTTGGGATGAAGAAACGCCTGAAATGATGAATTTGATTCTGTACAAATATAAATCCGCTTTTACCCTCTTGGAACTGGTCATGGTCATCACCATCATCGGCATCATGGCGGGCGCGGTTATTCCATCGCTAAGCAACTCGCTGCAAGCCAGACGTTTGGGCGATTATTGTGATACTTTATCCTCCATGATCCACTACGCCCGCAGTCTGGCAGTTGAACGCAGCATGGTGACCAAAGTGAGCTTCGCCGAAAACAGCAGCAATCCGCGACTGTCGGTTGAATCCGACCCCTTAAACGCGCCGGGCACGTTTGAAGATGAGTCCTTTCCACTTTTCATCGGCAAAGAATTCGGGCAAGACATCACCATTGCCGGCATGGAAAAAAACGCTCTGGAAGGCTCGCAGGCTGAATATGAAATCACGTTTAATCCCGACGGTTCTACCTCGGATACGTTCATTTATGTAACCGATGAGACGGAACGGGTATTTACCGTCGGCATTACCGGACTTACCGGACAAGTCATGAAATGGGAGCAGCGGGTTGAAAGCTTTTACACCGATACCGGCACACGCTAAACACGGGTTCTCACTCGTTGAAGCAATATTAGCGATGACCATCCTGGGCATCGCCGCGGCGGGGATCCTCACATCCTTTTCCTCCGCCATGATCGCCGGAAAACTGGCGGAAGATTATGCCGCCGCCGATTCCGTCGCACGCACAATCAAGGCACAGGTGCGGGCGGATATGCTGGATCCATTTATGAACTACAGCGATACATCCAGCTCTTACCCGGATTTTTCGTATCAAGTAAGTTTTACCTCCACCACCACTACAGACTTATATCGGGTGGAAATTACGGTGACCTGGCAGCGCGGGCAGCGGCAGCACACCGTCAACCAAGTCACCTATCATTATCAACCCTTAGAAGAAGCGGCAGTATAAACGATGCGCAAGAATAACAAAAACGCGTTCACACTGATCGAGTTAATTCTCGCGGCCACGATCACCACCCTGATAATCGGCGGCGGGATGGTCTCGTTGTCCACCATACTAGACACATACAAAAAAAGCACATCCGAAGGCCAACACGCCGATACCGCGCGCTTTATCTTTGAACGGATGGAAAAAGACCTGACAGCAACGTTTTACTCTCCCCACGATGCGAACACCCGCTTTGTCTGTCAGGATCAAACCACAAATGGAATGCCCGCCGATGACCTGATGTTTGTCTCAACCGTCAACAAGGCGGCCGAAACCGGCCAAGGCACCAGCGATATTGTCGAGATTCAGTATTTTATTGATATGGATGACAACACGCCAGAACGATGGCTGCAGCGCCGTTTTGATCCCACTCCCGATATGGACCCGTTCAACGGTGGAACCAAAGCGCTTCTAGGACCGAAAGTCATGTTCTTAGACTTCCAGTTCTACGATGGCGAAATATGGTGGACGCAGTGGGACACGGTAGAAGAAATCCCCATGCTGGTAAACATCACCATCGGTTTTATGCCGTCTGAAATCAATCAGCGGCAGCAGCCGCTGCCGGAAGAGATCGAACAATACTCCACGCTGGTGGCGCCGGCGCATTACCGCTCCCCCCCATCAGACAGCCTGGGGCCTATGGGCGGCACGGAAAGCCTATACCGCGATCAAGCGGAGCAGGGTCAGCAAAATGGTTAACGGTGGAATCCATAAACATTCATCGAATGGCATAGCCTTGATCGCCGTGCTGTGGGTGGTTGCGGTGATGGGCACCATTACCCTGCTGTATTCCCGGCAGACCAATCTATCGCTTAAAATAAACCGAAATGTCATGAAAACCTCCCAAGCCATGATGCTGGCGGAAGCCGGGGTCCATTACGCCATCGGTGAATTAATGCTGGATGCCGAAACCAACGGCTATGACAGCCGCAACGATACCTGGTTCGACAATCAATCGCTCTTCTATGATG
Source organism: uncultured bacterium (assembly GCA_964449065.1). Classification (GTDB taxonomy): domain Bacteria; phylum Hinthialibacterota; class Hinthialibacteria; order Hinthialibacterales; family Hinthialibacteraceae; genus CAYVAZ01. Next base: position 8,861 of record CAYVAZ010000115.1, on the reverse strand, counting down.
TCTCTTTGGGGGAAGGCGTGTTCCGCCTGGTTCATGCCGATTTAGAAGAAGTCAACGCCGAACATTACGGCATCATGGATGAAAGCGCCAAACTCAACATCAACGTTGCCACCAAACAGCAGTTGATGCAGTTGGAGTTTGCTGAAGAAGACGTTGTGGAAGCCATTCTCGACTGGCGCGATGAAAATGATGATCAACGTCCGTTAGGCGCCGAAAATATGTACTACAACGGCCTGTCCGAACCCTACAACGCCAAAAACGGCAAGTTCGATTCACTGGACGAATTGCTGCTGGTCAAAGGGATGACCGTCGATATATTGTATGGCGAAGATGTCAATCAAAACGGCACGTTGGATGTCCCGGAAAACGATGGGGCAGACAACTTCCCTAATGATAACTCCGACGGTAAGTTGCGCCGCGGATGGCGCCCCTACCTCACGTTCTACTCGTACGAAGAAAACGTCGATTTAGAAGGCAACAGCCGGATTAATCTAAACGACGCCGATAAAGAAGCCATGCAGAGTCAGCTTGGCGAAGTGCTGGATGAAACCGATATCGATTCCATCATCGCCGCAAGAGATGAGAACAATTTTGAATCCATCGGCGACTTATTTGATGTCCAGCTAACCGTCCAAACCAGCAGTGGCAATAACGGGCGCGGGGGGGGCAACAATCAAAACCAGGAGACGTTAGACAGCGGGAAAATCAAGCAAATTCTCGATCAAGTCACCGTCAGCGGTGAAGACAAACTTTGGGGACGCATCAACATCAACACCGCCCCCAAAACCGTATTGCAATGCCTGCTGCCCGAAAATCCCGACGCGGTAGAAGGGATCATCGAATACCGCGAATCCGGCGAACAAGCCTTCGATTCGTTGGCGGACTTGTTAGAAGTGGATGGCATCGACGAAGACACGTTTAAAGATTTGGTGAACGACATCAGCATCAAATCCTCCGTGTTTTCCGTTCGGTCCATCGGTTATTTACAACAATCCCAAGCGTATAAAGAAGTATCGGCGCTCATCGACCGGGGTGAAAACCTGCCCCAAATCCGGTACTGGAAAGTGATTCGCTAATGGCCCCGAACATGGCGCATACCATTATTCTTCGCCTGTTACCAGACAGGCTGCTTTGGCTGGAAGCCAAACACGAAAACGGGGAAGCACGCATTCTTTCCGGCGGCACAAACTTTTTTAAGGAAGAGGAAGGCCAATCCATCGAAGAGCAGCGCAAAACCGCTTTGCGGGAACTGAAATCCGAAATCGATATCAACTGGTTCGCGGGGTGTGAAATCATCCTGGCACCGCCAAGCAACATCTATACGGCACGCTATTCCAAAATTCCGCCCGCCGATGAAAACACGCTGCGCGAAGCCACCGCCTTTGAAGTAGCCGAAACCCTGCAAATTCCGATCGAAGATATCGCCTGGGGATACCATAAATCCAGCACCCAAGATGACTCCAAAGATATCCATTTGATCTGGGCGGCGGCACGAAAGCAATCCGTTTCAACGCTCTTATCCGCCTTCCCAAAAAATACACTCTATCCCACACAAATCAGCCCCGATTTTTGGGCGGTATACGATACCTTACTCCACCGCAACGCGGAGTTACTCGCATCCCCCGCACTGGTGAGTTACTTCGACGGCAGCCATTTAACGCTTTTCGCTGCCGATATTCACGCCGTCTACTTCACCCGTTGCGTGGATGTATGGCATGAAGACCATGCCGCGCGAAACCAAATCTTGAAGCGTGAAATTGAACGTCTGATCGCCTATGTGCCGGAACGCTTCGCCACCGGCCGGATTCACAACGTGATCCTCTGCGGATTGCAAAATATCGCGCACGAAGAACTCCGCCCGTTGGCCCGGCAGCATGCCTTTGACTGCATCCAAATCACCAACAGCGATATGCAAAGCGTTTTGCCTTTATCCACTGATGTTGAGTTGCAGCCGGCCCACTTTTCGATGTTGTGCTTGATCTACGCTTCTATGCAATCCCAAACCGCCGGCATCAATTTCATGGAGGAAGAAGACCAAACCAAATGGTGGGAAACCATCGCCTCTCAAGAATCGCTGCCGCCTAAACCCATCTTGCAGCGCATCGGTCTATTGGCAGGCGCGGTTATGGTTTTATGGCTGGCGGAACTGGTTTGGTTCCAGTATGCGGCGGCCTCATACATGGAAGACGGAAAAGATTTGCTGCGGGTAGCCAATTACCTCAACAACGAAGAAACCGCCTTGCGCAATCTCACTCGCAGTCATATAGATTACGATGAACTGTTTATTTTCCTTTCCGGAAAACTGCCCGATAACGTGTTGGTCAAATCCATTTCATTGGATACCAACACGGGGGTCGATTTGGTTCTGACCGGCGGCAATAGCCAGCTGATTCAACCCTTTGTGGATGAACTCAACCAAAGCAAATACTTTAAAGATTTAACCGAAAGCCGCTCGGCCATGGAAAGCGGCGGTTTTACCGTTTATTTAAAAGGAAAACTGAGAATATAGGATAACCATGATGAAGGATTGGTTTTACGGATTATCATCGCGCGAACAAAAACTGTTTATCGCCACCGCCGCCGCGGCTATTATTGGCGGCCTATACATCGGTGGTTCGCTGCTGCTGTCATCCGGTCCCGGTACGGAAGTTTCTGAAGCCACTGCCTCCCGCTTCGAAGATGTGCTGCAAAAAATCGACAGCATCGATCAGCAAAAAACCAATAATGGCAACCTCAAAAAACGGCTCGGGAACGAATCCGGAAAATTTGTGGATGAAAACGGTGTTTCCAAAATCACCTCCCAACTCTATCAAACCGCCGGACAAAGCGGGGTGCAGTTAAAAGTGGTTTCTCCCAATATCAATCAACGCGCCAAACCCTATCCCAGCGTGGATGTGCGAATGAGTTTTGAATGCCAATTTAACCAGCTCATCCAATTTTTAACCCATCTCAAAAAGGCGGATATTATCCTGCAGCCGCAATCCATGAAAATGCAGCTGCAGGATCCCAATCAGCCGAAATTGGATGTCCAGATGACCGTCACCACCTATCTGCTAAAACAACCGCCCCAACAAGGAGCCCGTTCATGAAGCATCCCAGGATAGAACAATTGGAACTGATCCTGCGCGTGCACTGGTGGCGTGGATTGATGGGCATTCTCATCCTGCTGCTGCTGATACAGGTGTATTCCTGCGTCACAACCCTTCTGGATTTCCGCCGCATCGATTCCTTAATCGCCCAGGCAGAAGACCTAAATACTACGCCCAACAAAACAGAAGATAACGCGCAAAGACAATCCCAAAACCAACCGCCCAAACAACCCGCAAAGAATATCTTTAAAAAAGAAGACGTTCAGTATCAACTCACCGCCATCCTAATGGATTATGCCATCATCAACGGTCAAAACGCCAAAGTCGGCGATAAAGTGGGCAAAGCCGAAGTTAAAGAAATCGCCATGGATCACGTGATTATTCAAGAAGATGACAAAGACCAACCCACCACGTTAATGATGTTCCAAACCCAAGGCGGAAGCGGTGGAAGGCCTGGGATGAGACCGCCGCAAAACCGGCCGCCGCGTCCGCCCGGTAACAACCGGCCGCCATCAGCCGCCAACGCAAATGCCCCTCAGCCGGATCAACCCGGTGGACAGCCGCCGGTCATGATGGGGGGAATGGGAGGAAGAAGCCCGGGCATGGCCATCCGGGTAGAAGAAATCCGCAACATGTCGCCGGATCAACGCCGCGCCATGAGGGATCAAATACGGCAGCAACGGGGCAGATAAAAAATGGAAAATCCATTAAGTAGGGGATAATAGAATGAAGAACAAAATAACAATTCAAATAGGGATAGTCTTCACCGCATTACTGCTGTTTGAGACAACCCCGTTCGCGCAAGAAACCAATCCGCAGCCGCAAGAGCAAACCGAAGAAAAAAGCCTGGGCGGCTTGATGGCCGAAACCATCCAAGACCTGCTCAAACAAGGCAACGTATTCGTGCCCAACGGCGAAAGCGCCCAACCCTCCAGCGAAGACGGTGAAAAAAAATTTAAACTCAACTTCAACAACGCCCCCATCGATCAGGTGTTGAAGTTCATCAGCGATTTAACCAAAAAAGTCGTCCTGAAAGATGACCAGGTCAACGGGCAGTTCACCATCATTAATCCCGATGAAGTCAGCAAAGACGAAGCCATGGCCATCATCGACACCGCCTTTATGCTCAAAGGCTTCACCTTCATCGAAACCGACTCTGTCCTGATTGTGCTGCCCGTCAGCACCGCCAAACAAAAAGGAGTCGATGTCGAAACCGGCACGCCCGATACCACCTTCGGTTCGCGCGTCAAAAGCCAAGTCATCCAAGTCAACAATGCCCTGCCCTCGCGACTCAAAGAAGCCCTCCAGCCGTTGGTTTCCGAAAACGCGAATATCATCGCCGATGACCGCACCCGGTCTTTAATCATAACAGATACAACCGCCAATGTGTTTCGCCTGCAAAGCATCATTCAACAGTTGGATAAAAAAGGAATCATGGATGGGGTATCCATCAAGGTGTTCCGTTTAAAATATCTCAACGCGCAAGATATCGGCCGTGACCTGGATGAAGTATTGGAAAATGTTGTCGGTTCCTACCTCTCCGGCCAAAACGCCAACGAACGCAAAAATCAAGCCTTGGTTGAGGTATTAGCCGACCGCACCACCAACTCATTGATTGTCTCCGCACCGAGTGATGCTTTAGATAAAGTGGAAGAATTCATCACCAAACTGGATATCCCTTCTTCCGATAATTTGGTGCGGAAAACCTTTCAATTGGAAAACGGCGATGCTTCGGAAATCGCGCAGAATTTAAACGAACTGGCGAGTTCCATCACCACCAACGTGTACCGGCCTGTTATCGTTGCGGATACCCGATCCAACACGGTTATCGTTTCCGCGTATGAAGAAGATGTGCAGGCGTTTGGTGAGTTAATCGATACGCTGGATCATAGCAAGTCGCAAGACAAAGTCACCGAAGTGTTCATTTTGGAAAATGCCGATGCCATCATCCTGAGTGAAATGCTGCAAGAACTGGTTCAAGAACAAGATACCAACAACTACTATTACTGGCGCTATGGCGATGGCGGCGGCGGTGATGTTACCATCATAGAAGATCAACGGCTGAACGCGGTCGTTGTGACAGCTAAACCCGCCCAAATGCCGATGGTTCGCGAACTGGTCGAAGCCCTGGACCGGCCGCTTCCGGATTCCAAGGAAGAACCCCGCATTTTCCCCATTCGCAACGCCCGGGCCAACGACATCGCGGCTATATTAAACGAAGTCTTCTCCGAAGATCAAAATACATTCGGCGGGCCGTTCTACTTTGGGGTTGCCGGTTCCACCAGCCTTACCGGCCTTAGCGGCAAGGTCAAATTTATCCCCGATCCCATGACCAACGCGCTCATCGTAGTCGCGGCCGTGCCCCGCGCCTTTGATATAGTGGAAAAGATGCTGCAAAAATTAGACCGCCTCGCCCCGGAATTCAGTGGTACCAGAGTCTTCAAACTTAAAAATTCCGATGCCGAATACCTTGCCACCCAACTCAATCAGCTGTTTGAAGAAGACCAGACCCGCAACCAGGGCGGCAACTTCTTCTGGTTCGGCAACCAATCCTCCAACCGGCAAGAACCCATCAGCCACATGATCGGCAATGTGCGCATTGTTTCAGAAACCCGCACCAATTCCCTGCTGGTCACCACCAGTTCGCAATATTTCCCCCAACTGGAAAACCTCATCAATGAACTCGATCAAGACATCGCCCAAATCTTGGTGGAAGTCCTTATTGTAGAAATTATCGATGTCGACGACAATCAATTGGGCATTGATTGGCCTGACAATATTCCCATCACGGTAGAAAGCACGTTGGACGCCCCGATTTCGAATATCAACACCAGTCGTGCCGCGGTTCTTGGACAAGCTCAATTTGACGCGGTATTGGATTTTCTTTCTTCCAGCGACAAAACCAAAGTGGTCGCCCGCCCCAATATTTTTACCCGCGATAACCAAGAAGCCTTTGTCGAAGTCATCAATGAAGTCCCGGTTTTAGGACAAGTATCACAAGGCAATGTCACCACCCAACAAGGAATCGACTTTCGGGATGTCGGGCTGCAACTGACGGTCAAACCACACATCAATGATGCCACTCAAGTAACCATCGAGGTCTCCTTAGAAACCGGCCAGGTTCTGGATTCCTTTTCCCTCACGGTCGATGATACCCAAATCCCCGCGTTTTCCCGCCGCACGGTCAACACCGTTCTGTCTGTTGATCATGAAGAAACCGCCGTTCTATCCGGTGTCATCAATACGACGTATCAAGACACCGAAAACGGAATTCCCGGATTGCGGCATATTCCCCTATTGGGGAATTTATTCAAATCCAAAGGCAAACGGCACTCGAATACGGAGCTGATGACGTTCATTACCCCGTATATGGTAGATGGATTCGAGGACCGCTTGCAAATCTTACAGCGGCAGCAGGAACGGCTGGGGCAGTTTCAAGATATGCTGCCAGAAGTCCCCAATCTGAAAATTAAAACCGGAACCGAAGAATAACGGATGGTGATATGAACCGAAATTTTATCGCGATTATCCTATTGATTTTTATCGCCGGCTTGGCTGCCGGGTATACCCTCAACGCATGGGTCTCGAATGCGCCGCAATCCATCGAGGATGAGCAATCGGCCAACCCGGATTCCAACCAAAACGCGCAAGAACCGGAGCGGGGGCGAACCCAACCCATCACAGCAATGGAACTTTACGACTCCATTCTGCCCAATACGTCGCCTGCATGGCTAAGCATCGATTGCCGTCTCCTCCGCAAAAACGAGAACCGCTTCGAAGCCTTGTGGAAATTGCCATCCATCCAAACCATCTTGGAAGACCTCAGTGCCGCTTTGCCAAACCGCGCGACCGAAACAGTAGAATACCTCTATCAAAACGCCGAAACCTTGGATATCTTTCTTCTCCCGCCGCAGCCGAATTTCCCGACTCAAAAATTCGCCGCGGCCTACCGTGTCCAAGATGTCAGCCAAGCATCAACACACCCTTTGTTCCATTTTTGGAAAGAAATAATTCCGGACACCAAAATCATTCAACAAGAATTGCAGGGACATTCCTTTCATATCATCCAATCCCCGTTCGGTGAAATGATCGGCCTTCAAACCGGGGATATCGTATGGTTCAGCAATCATACAACCGGCTTCCCTGCTCTGTTCAATCAGCCCCTTCCTCCCAACCGGAAGGAAATGAGCAATCCAAGAATGGAGACGGTAAACCGTTATCCCAAGGCGGCTGTTGCGGTCTATATGAATTCCGCGCAAGAGGGCGCCGCGGCCATGGCCCTGCCGGGATTCATCCCCCAAATGCTTGCCCGATTCGGCATCCGCAATGCGGTTCTGGCTTATCAACTCGAAGAGAAAGGTGTCCGCCTTTCCATCAACGCTCCAGGAAAAGCCTTTCCCCAATGGATCAAAAGTTGGAATCCGCTGCCGGACTTTCCGTTCACACCCGAAGACCCCATGGGCATGATGGAACTCGCGTTTCATGTACCGGTCATGAACGCGTCCAAGTCCGTTGCTCCCATACAGGAAATCAATGCCGAAGAAAGCAACCGGAATCCCCGGCCTCGTGAAAGAAATACTCGTGAAAGAAATAATAGACGTGACCGCACCAACGCAGCAAACCGGAGTCGAAGCGAAACTCCAACGGTATGGGGCTATCCTGGAATGGTTCATCTATTTCCTCCATCATCTGTAGTAGGGTTAAACGTCTTTGGCTGGCTAGACAACCAGCCCGCTGTCGCGCTGCGAATCATGAATACGGAAGACAAACCGAGTTGGATCGACCGCTTGCAAAACAGCCCCCGGATAGAAGGAAAAGAAATTGAAATCGGGCGTATCCCTGCTCTTCATTATTCATTGGCGAATACCCCCTTGGCTCAATCACTGGGCCGCAGTGAATTGGTCATGATGGAGCGTGATGCTTCTTATTATGTGTTCGATTCCCCCCTCGCGGGGAAAAATTATTTTGGAGAAATGAACAGCGATCCCGCGGGAAAAAACCGGCGGTCTGTCAGCATACGCGAGGGTCTTGCTTCTGTTGAATCAAATGCCCAAATTAAAGGAGTGCTCACCAAAGACTGGTTCGGCCAATGGCTGGTGATGGAAATCGAACGCCACCGTTCCCGGCCGGAACTGCAAACCGAACTGCGGCAACTGCGGGATGATATTCGGCCCCTCCTCACTCCTGTCCACATCAGCGCCGGGATACGAGATGAAGAATGGTTCTTGGATTCATACACCGCCTCAGCCAGTGGACATTTAGTCGATATGGCCATTTTTGCTTCGATGGCAAAACCCTTTTTTTCCAATAATTTCAAATGAACCCGCCGGTGAGGACAATCCATTTATTGCCGAAAAATATGCGAAATACTTGCCGTCATTATTGAGATAAAACGATAATGATGTATACTATTATTGTCGGGTTTTCCATAGTTGTATGCGCATTAAAATCTGATGGCAATATTGAATAAGCCGAACAACTTTAAAAGAAAAACAGGCTTTCACTTTGCGGACTGAATTACAAAACGTTTGCATGAAAGATGGATAATATGATCAAGAAATACTCTTATCTATTCTTATTTTTGGGTATGGTATCAGGAACGTTTGCACAAGACATTGCGGATATCGCCACCTGTATGGAATGCCACAGCGATGATGAACTATACGGCGAAATCGCAGGAGAAGAAGTGCTTGTCTTTGTCGATCAAGAGCGGTTTAAACAATCCGTTCACGCCGATTTTTCTTGTGTGGATTGCCATTACGATATTGAAGA
>CAYVAZ010000114.1:0-14487 GCA_964449065.1 uncultured bacterium | reverse complement strand
AGGTTTGCGTAGATAGAAAGAGATCGTCTTTAATCCCCCCTACCCCCCTTAATAAAGGGGAAAACAACGGCAGATTCTGTCTATCCAACTCTGAAACGCGCTAAACCTCATGCCGGTCCGATGGATCAAACGGATACTTCATAAACACCGCCACACAATCCTCTTGTGTATCGTTGATCAAATTGTGTTTGTCATACGGCTCAATCACATACGCCTCGCCCGGCTTCACGCGGTGTTCTTCTCCCTGAATCACAAACTTGGGAGAGCCTTGCATAAAATAAAAGGTTTCTTCCACAATATGATGAATGTGCAGTCCGTAGTCTTCGGATGACTGCCCCGGCTTCAGTTTCACAATACCCCATTCGTATCCCGGTCCCTTTTGCATGTACTTCACCCCGGCATCGCCTAACGACCAACCCATCGCGTTTGAGTCTATTTTTTTCATTACCCATTTCCTCTACAGATTTGAAAAATTATTGTAGGATTGTACATGCCGCGCACCGTTCCGGTAAGCGCCCGAAAATACCGCCTTTTATCAGATAGGAGCCGTCACATGCCGATTCTTCGCTTACTCACCCTTTTATTCCTTTGCTTGATCATGTCCGCCGCAATCCAAGCCGAAATCACCACCATTTCAAACGAAGATAAAGAAGCCCTCAGCAAAGCCCGCGAGACATTGGTTAAGATTCTTGAAGAAAATATCATCCCCTTTTGGTACCCGAACGTGATTGATGAACAAGACGGCGGCTATATGCTCAACCACGATATCAACGGCAAACTCACCGGCCGGGCCAACAAAGCGCTGGTCACCCAAGCACGCACCGTTTGGTTTTTCTCCCGCCTCTACCGCAGCCCCTTTGGCAAACCGGAACATCTGAAAGCCGCCCAACACGGCTATGAGTTTTTCACCGCCAAAATGCGCGATTTGCAATCCGGCGGCTATTTTTGGGAAGTAAACAACTCCGGCGCGGTTGCCACCAAGCCGGACAAGCATCTCTACGGCCAATCTTTCGCCCTGTATGCCCTTTCTGAATACGCGCGTGTCAGCAATGATCCAAGCGCGAAATCTTTGGCACAAACGTTCTTCAGTCATTTGGATTACTTCGCTCACGATCAAGAGCATGGTGGCTACAACGAATCCTTCCAGCGTGATTGGATGCCGCTGCCATCCTCTTCCGACAACTACATGGGTGTGCAGCCTCATATCAAATTGATGAATACTCATCTTCATTTGCTGGAAGCATTCACAACCTACTATCAAACGTTCAGCGATCCCATCTGCCGTGAACGCTTGATTGAACTGATCATGATTGAAAGCAGTGCCGTCATCCGCAAAGGACTGCCCGCCAGCACCGATAAATATCATCCCAACTGGGTACCCCTTCGCGGGCCGCAATACGACCGGGTATCGTACGGGCACGATATCGAAAACATCTGGCTGCTGCGCGAAGCCTGCGACGCGGCCGGCATTGAAACCGCTCCATTGATGGATTTATTCCGCCAAGTGTTTGGATACTCTCTGAAATATGGTTTTGATAGCCGAAGCGGCGGCTTTTACGATACAGGTGCGTTTCATTCCGCGGCGGATCAAAAACGGAAAGTCTGGTGGGTGCAGGCGGAGGGATTGGTGAGCGCGTTAACCATGTACCAGTTGACAGGAGATAACGTATATTTAGAAACCTACAACAAAACCCTGGATTGGATCAACACCAAACAAGTGGATTGGGAAAACGGCGATTGGTTTAGTTCCATCGAAACAGAAGGCACCCCCAGCGGCAGCAAAGCCAGTGCCTGGAAGTCTCCCTATCACAACGGTCGTGCCATGCTGGAGTGCATCCGCCTTTCCGATGCCATGCTCGCATTGCCGGAATCCAATTAACAGAACGCGTGTGGGCGAAGCATGATCTTGCCCAACAGGATTCTATACCGATATTATTTAGGATTGTCAGGTAAGAAAGGTGCTAAGACCTTATTTCGTTGAGGCTTATCGCCGCGCTAAATTAACAATCCTAATTGGAAGTGGTATGATGGGTGCAGCATCCAACCCGGCACCGATGTTGATTGAAGCATCGGTCTCATCAACTTGTTATATCAGAGAGAGGAGGCTTCTTAGAAAACGCAGGGACAATTTTTGATTTTTCGAAGGCTCGTCATTCTTACTTTTCATGAAAGGCTCTTCAACATGGTTGATAATCCTTACAACCAGACATTCCATCCATCGGATAACGTTTTAGCATTCCATAATCATTTACGACTGATATGGTGTTAAAGAGATTAAAATTCTATGACTAAGAAGGGTACAGCCATGAGCATGAAACAAGCCTATCAAGATAAAATTAAAGCCCAGTTGGATGAATGGGGCGCCGAAATCGATAAACTTAAAGCCAAAGCTGAACAGGTCGAAGCCGACGCGAAAGTGGAGTATGAAAAGCAGGTACAAGAGCTGCAAACCAAGCAAGAAAACGCCCAAAAGAAGTTGCAGGAACTTCAAAACGCGGGCGAAGACGCCTGGGAAGAACTCAAAGCAGGTATCCAAAAAGCCTGGGATGATCTCAGCGATGCCGTTAAAACCGCCACTGCGAAATTTAAATAATCTTGCGCTTGCAAAAAAACAGTGGGTTGCAGTTGAGCCTACTTGGTTCTCTCTCTGTTTACTTCTCTTCATCTCCTATATTTACTTCAGACCAGGCGAGGCGAAACCCGCCGGTATTGCGGCGGTTATCGGGGGTGAATTTACCCCGGTCGGCTGAACGAAGATAATCAAATCGCGCCATCCAAGAACCGCCGCGAAAGACTTTTTCCACGCCACTTTTGGGGCCGGAGGGGTTGATTCGTGCTTCATCGGGATACGCAGGGACGTACCAGTCGTGGCACCATTCCCACACATTGCCGAAAATATCGTGAAGCCCCCACGGATTGGGTTTTAATTCGCCTACGGGATGAAGATAGCCCTCGGAATTGTTGCGGAACCAAGCGTGCTCCATCATGGTTTCGCGGTTGTGGTCATCGCCCAGGTAGGAGATGCCGGTGGTATCGGCGCGGGCGGCGTATTCGCGTTCGGCTTCAGTCGGCAGGCGAAAGTTGCTTTGGTTGGAGTATTGGTTGAGACGTTTGATGAATTCCTGGCAGTCAATCCAGCTAACTTTATTGACTGGAAGGTTACCGCCGATCTCCGTAGAAGGGTTTTCATCCATCAATGCCAGCCACTGGGCTTGGGTCACTTCGTATTTTCCCATATAAAAGTCTTTTGATAAAGTAACTTCGTGAACCGGACTTTCGTTTTCTTCATGACCCGGTTCGGATGGAGGACTCCCCATTTCAAATGTTCCTGCCGGAATCTTTACCATGACCAAGTTTTTCAATCCCGGCTGAATGTTAGGTAGATAGACTGTAAATTCTTCGCCCACACCATAGTGGGTGGTTTTGTTTTCACGGTTGATGGAGGAATCAGCGGATAAGGCAAATAAAAGTGAGACTAACATCAATAATACAAAATAGTTATGTAGATGTAATTCTTTCATGAAATACTCCTTTTTTTCTTTGTTAACAGTCGTTTCTTGAACCGAATATCACGTACTGTCTTGTAAAACACCTTGACGAAACGGGTTAACGAAATATAAATAAGACGTTTGTGCCGAAGTGGAAGTTTCTTATTGCACTTTATTATAAGTCAGAATTCGAATTGTTTGAGACTATGGCTGAAAAATCTTTGGGAACCGTTATCTTAGCCGCTGGGGATGGTACACGTTTGCGCTCGCAGATTCCCAAATCACTGCACCGGATTTGCGGGCGGCCGATGATTGTGCATATATTGCGTACGATTGAGGGGTTATCGGATTATAAACAGGTGGTGGTAGTCGGATTTTCTCATGAAACCATTCGCGATGCGTTGTCCGGTTATGATGTTGAGTTTGCCTTGCAGGAAAAGCGGCAAGGGACGGGCCATGCCGTCATCATCACCGAAGAGATGTTCAAAGACTTTGACGGGGATGTGATGGTGTTGGTGGGCGATGCGCCCCTGTTGACCAGAACCACGGTTGAAAAACTGTTGGGACGCCACCGCCACCAAGATGCCAGTGCGACGATCTTAACGACGAAGATGAAGAATCCGTCCGGGTACGGTAGAATATTACGGCATCAAGACGGCGCGGTATTAAAGATTGTAGAAGACAAAGATGCCAATATCTATGAAAAAAAAGTCAACGAAATCAACACCGGTACATATGTGTTTGACAGTCAAGAATTATTTGAAGCGTTAAAAGAAATCCGCCCCAACAACGAACAAGGAGAGTATTATCTTACCGATGTGATTCATATCATGGTGAAGAAGAAAAAACGGGTGGAAGCATACGTCACCAAAGATCCATCCGAAACCATGGGGATTAATGACCGCGTGCAGTTCGCCAAGGCCGAACGCATTATGCGCGACCGGATTTTAAAACGTTTGATGCTTTCCGGAGTGACAATTATTGACCCGGCAAGTACCTTTATCGATGACAGCGTGTTGATTGAGATGGATACGATTATCAATCCCAACAGCCATTTGGTGGGCAAAACCAAAATCGGCCAGGGATGTGAGATCGGTCCGCTGACACAGATTGAAAACTGCGATATCGGCGGCGATTGCCGAATTAACAGTTCGTATTTACGGGGATGCACGATCCCGCCCGGCATGAGCATTGGCCCCTTCGCCAATTTGCAAAACGGGGAAATCGTCTATGCCAATACCCAACGCACGGAAGAAAGAAGTACCCCAAACCATGGAGGCTAATCATGAGACGAGTAGATGTTGAAGTCGAACGCCGGGTACGCACCGGAAAAGGCGGCGCGCGCGCGGTTCGGCGCGAAGGATTGATCCCTGGGATCATTTATGGCGGAACGGACGAGCCGCTGCCGGTTCGCGTGAATGGAAAAATATTAACCAAAACCTTGCACCGGGAAGCCGGTGAAAGCGAAAACATTTTGATTAACGCCAAGTTTGTGGATGAAGACCGCGAAGTCTTAACCCTGGTGCGCGATGCCCAGCATGATCCACTGACCGGTGATATTGATCATGTGGATTTTCAGCGGGTTTCTGTGGATGTGGCCATTCGCACATCGGTACCGGTTCATCCGGAAGGTTCGGCGAAAGGGGTTCGCGAGGGCGGGCTCTTTGAATTGGTTATGCACGAACTGGAAATCGAATGCCTCCCGTTGAATATACCCGATTATATCCCGATTGAAGTGTCGGATTTGGGAATCGGCGATTCGGTTCATGTGAGCGATTTACAAAAAAATGAAAAATATGAAGTCCTCACTCCGGGAGATTACACCGTAGCGGTTGTGACCGCTCCAATTACGCAGGAACAAGAAGAAGAGCGGGAAGCGGCGACGAAAGAAGCGCTGGAAAAACAAGCGGAAGAAGTGGAAGAGACCAAATAAGATACCGTGTGGAGCTTTATTGGATTGGGCAACCCGGGCGCCGAGTATGAAGGCACCCGCCATAATGTTGGATTTGACTTTATCGACACGCTGGCGAAGCGGTGGGGGATTGATGTGTCTCACAACAGCCAGCGTTTTTTATTCGGCTCGGGAGATTATAATAACGAGCCGGTCTTGCTGGTCAAACCTCTCACCTTTATGAACCGCTCTGGTATAGCCTACAGCCGTCTCATGCAAGACCCGGAATTTGATCCACATAAATCTGTAATCATTTATGATGAGCTGCACCTGCCGCTCGCCCAACTTCGTTTACGAAAAAAAGGCAGCGCGGGTGGGCATAACGGTTTGCAATCAGTCCTGGGCGCGGCAGGCACGCAGGAAATCCCCCGGTTGCGGATTGGCATTGAAGGCTCCCAAAAAAATTGGCTGGATTTTGTCCTCAAACCGTTTAAAAAGCACGAGCGTGAGCAAATTGATGAAGCGTTAATCATCGCTTGTGAAACGGTTGAAATCCTGTTGGAGCAGGGATTCGACAAAGCAATGAACTATGCCAACGCGAAGACGTGAATAACCGAACACACCGAACATTTTTTATTGTCTACAAGCAGAAATCGTAACAGGTCAGCGATATGAAGTGCATATTCAAAAAATCGAACAGATTTTCTCATTCCTCCCCCAATGCAATGGGGAAGGCTAGGAGGGGGTAGGGGGGGATCGAAGCACGCTTCCAACGACGCAAAATCCCCCGGAGCCTACGGCTCCACCCCCTTATGCAAGGGGGTTGTGGCACTGCGCTTCGCTTGTGAATAACTGATCCCACTCATTTTTTGTGGATGGTTATAAGTTATCACCCATCATATCATCCTTGATGAACTACCAGGGTGTTGCAAGTGCGAAGTCAAGAAATAATCACTCAAACGATATAGTCGGTCGTCTGCCGCTGCCTTTGCAGGTTGGGCAGGTGTAGGTCATGCGCTTGTTTAAACTTTCCCCAACCCGCTGCCGGGTGATTTGTACAATTTCCAATTCCGTGAATTCTTGAATATCGCTGGGGGTGCGGTCGCGCGCGAATTCGCTTTCCAGCGTTTTGAACACCTTTTCGCGGTCGCGTTTGAGGCGCATATCGATGAAGTCGATGATAATGATGCCCCCGATTTGACGCAAACGCAATTGGCGGGGAATTTCCCGCGCGGCCTCTAGGTTGGTTTCTAAAATCGTGGCATCCAACGATTTGCCCGAAACATTTTTGCCGGAATTGACATCGATGGCGGTTAAGGTTTCCATTTCTTCAATGATGAGACGGCCGCCGCCATCCATTTGGATGTTTTTGCTGAAGAGGCGTTCAATATCCGGCAGTAAATCGTACGACTTCCAAATGGATTGATCCTTGCGGGTATGAAATTTGATCAACCGGTCGGTATCCACTTTTGGGGCGATCACTTTTAAAAATTGTGCAACCCGGTATTTGAGCCGGGGATGATCGATGACGATCTCCTTGATGGATTCGTTAAAGTTATCGCGCAAGACCCGTTCAAAGAATTCGAGTTCTTTGTAAAGCAGTTTGGGGCCGATGCCCTCGTCGTATTCGTGATTAATGCGCTTCCAGCCGCGCCGCAGGTATTCCAGATCAAATTCCAATTCATCCAATGACCGTCCTTTGGACGCGGTTCGGAAAATTAATCCGCCACCGGATTCTATCTTCTTTTCGACCAACGTGCGGAAGCGCTTTTTTTCGGTCTGGCTGAGTTGCCGCGACATGCGGACCGCGTCGGTGTAGGGCATGTAGACCAAAAAACGCCCCGGCATCGAGATTTTGCCGGTGAGCATGGGGCCTTTGTCTTCGATGGCTTCTTTGGCGATTTGCACCAAGACGACGTCTCCCGCTTTCAGGTTCTGTTCAACCCGTTTTCCTTTTCGCTTTTTGCCTTTGCGGTTTTCATTGACCTTATCTTGGATAATCATGTAATCGTCATAGGGCAAAAAACCGTGTTTTTCGATTCCCAAATCGACGAATGCCGCGTTTAAAGCGGGCACCACATTCACAACAACACCGCGGTAAATATTGCCGGAATGCCCGTAATCAAATTGCGATTCTTCGTGAATCCAAAAATCGGTCATGCGCTTTTCTTCTACAATAGTCGCCAGAGAATAATTGGCTTCGGTGGCGAAAAACATGCGTTGATTCATGGGCGGTTTGGCAGGGGATGGAGACCGGCCTTTTGGTTTGGATTCTTGCTTGGGTTTGGTGATTTGTTTTTCCGGTTTATTGAGGGTATCTTCAATCGATTTTCTACGGGATTGTGATTGCGAAGATGGCTTTTCCGGTTTATTTTCCTCTTTACCGGTTGGGGATGGATTGGACCGGGAAAACCGGCTCTTGATGTTGGCCGGTTTGTTGGAACTTGCAGAACCGCGTCTGCGGCGGTTTCGTTTTGGAGATGTGTTGCTTTCATTCATACGAAAATCTTATACCCTTTGTCCTTTTTCAAATCGCGGCTTTATTTTACTGCGGTTTTGGGAAAGTAAAGATAGAATGTTCATTTTCTATCCGCCGAACCGTTTCGTTTTTCTGAAAGGATGCTTGTCATGTTTCTATTGATTCGACTGATTCCATTCACAATGTTCACGTTGATTCTGTCCTGTACAGCCGCCGGCACCCCTGGAAAAGCGGAAGAATCAAAGACAGCGGTTGAGAAACTGAATACCCAATTAAACCAATCTTCAATTGCCCGGCTGGAGATTGCCGATGAACCGTTCTCCACCTTTCCCCTAATCAAAGAGGATTCCAAAACCGCTACAGCGTTATTGTGGCAAGCCTATCAAGACTTCATTCGTGAAACGTATATGGATGAATGGCAGGATAAACAGTTTAATCATGGCGAATTTGTCATGAAGTTTGATTATAAAACCTTTGGGAGCAAGCCAAAGGGTGGTCGTAACCTCTTCATTTCGATGCACGGCGGCGGCGGCGCTCCCGCGCGGGTAAATGATCAACAATGGAAAAATCAAATCGGTTTGTATAAGCCGGATGAAGGAATCTACCTTGCGCCGCGCGCGCCAACCAATGAATGGAATTTGTGGCATTTGCCCCATATCGACGCATTGTTTGATCAAATCATTCAAGCCGCGCTTGTGTTTGAAGATGTCAATCCAAACCGGGTGTATCTGATGGGATATTCCGCCGGAGGCGACGGTGTGTTTCAGTTGGCGCCGCGGATGGCCGACCGGTTTGCCGCCGCCGCGATGATGGCCGGGCATCCGAACGAAACCGTACCGCTCGGTCTCCGAAACCTGCCGTTTACCCTGCACATGGGCGCGGAAGATGCCGCTTATGACCGCAACAAAGTCGCGCGAAAATGGAAGGAAGAACTGGCGGCGCTGCGTCAAAACGATCCCGAAGGATATTTTCATGATGTGCAAATACATGAAGGCAAAGGGCATTGGATGGACAAAGAAGATGCCGTTGCCTTGGAATGGATGACACAATTCACCCGCAATCCATTGCCGAAAAAAGTGGTTTGGAAGCAGGATGATGTAACTCACCCCCGTTTCTATTGGCTGGCTGTGGATGAAGAAAATGAGAACGAGCGTTCTGAAATTGTTGTGGAACGGGATGGCCAAGAGTTTGAGATACAGAAAGCTGAGGGGATCAATGCCCTTACCATTTTATTGAATGATGAAATGGTGGATATGGATGAAGCCGTTAGAGTAAGGTTTAAGGGAAAGACTTTGTTTGAAGGCACCGTAAGCCGGACAATCAAAACACTACATGAAACATTGATGGAACGGGGAGATTTGGATTTGGTGTTTAGCGGAAGGATTGATGTTGAGTTGGATTGATGCTTTTTCATTCGCTTCAACTCTGTTTCATTGACTTCTAATCTAGAGTGTTGCCCTAGTAGTCCATCAAGGCTGACATGATGGGTAATAACTTAATCCTCCACATGAAACGGGTGGTTTCAGTCATTCACAAGCGTTAGCTCAGTGTTATACCCCCTTGCATAAGGGGTGAAGCCGTAGGCTCCGGGTGATTTTGCGTTTTTTGGGTTGACGAACCGGCTAGAAGCCGGTGCTACCCACAACGAACATATCGTTAGCAAATGCTTTACTGAATTTTTGTGTGAACCTTTGCCTTTATAAAGGGGGGATCGACACCCATCAATTGATGGTTAATGAATGACTAGATTATGTTAGGAAGATTCCTTTGGAGTCAACGACAAAGCAGGCAAGATTCTTGCACTACAACTTATGCCTCGCTGACGCGAGTTGTCGGTCATGTTAATACAGATTTAAATATAATTCCATAGATCGTGTATCCGTAATCGGAGAAAATATAATGCTTCAGCCGGGTTTTCTTGAAACTTTCATGTTTTCTCTTCCAGTTCCATTTCTTCCAGTTCCAATTGTTTTTTTAGTTCTTCTTTGGAGGGGAGATATAATTGATATTCGGATGCATGAATAGTTGTGTCTTCCGGCAGAGTAATCTCTACCAATGAATCCTTTTTCTTTTTGCAAAGAATTATTCCTATCGTTGGATTTTCATCTTGCAGTTTCATGTACCGGTCAAAATAATTCACATACATCTGCATTTGTCCCAAATTCTCGTGTGTTAATTCTCCAATTTTCAAATCAATCAGCACATAAGACCGCAGCAACCGGTTGTAAAATACCAAATCAACGAAGAAGTGATCTTCTTCAAAAGTAATCCTTTTTTGCCGGGCTTCAAACAAAAAGCCTTTCCCTAATTCTAACAAAAAGTCCTCCAATTTGTCGATCAACGCTGTTTCCAAATCGGTTTCCGAGTATTTTGCCTTTTCATCCAATCCTAAAAATTCAAGCACGTATGGGTCTTTAATCACGTCTTTCGGTTTGGTAATAACCACTCCCTCTTGAGACAAGTTTTTTACGCCTTGGTTATCCTTGCTTAGAGCCAGACGTTCATACAGGCTGGAGTTATATTGCCTTTTCAACTCTCTCAGTGACCAATTTTCCTTCGATGCTTCCACTTCATAAAACAATCGTTCTTTCTCGTTTTTTATGGACATTAAAAAGACATAATGCGACCAACTCAGGGTAAATTTCGCAGACAGTCTTTGTGTAATTTCCGTTAGTTCCTGTAATTGCCCAGACTCCATTTGGGTTTTTTGAGGAACGAATTGCCCAGACAGTGTCTGGCCAATTGTTTGAATCCGTTCGGAATAAAGAAGATAAAACTTACGCATATATTCCAGGTTACTTTTTGAATACCCTTTACCAAACTCACCAGTCAATTCTACAGAAAGTTCTTTCAAGATTTCCTTACCATAATCCGCACGGGCTTTCCCTTCCTGCTCAAATTCCACTATACGTTTTCCGATCAAGTAATTTGAAATTACTTGAAGTGTATTTACACTTTTTACAGTGAGATGGCGAAAATTGGAAATAATCTTTTTTATTTCCCAGATAATATGAGAGTATTTATTTTCTGCTTTCATCAATCTCAACCGGTGATCATGCATTATCAACCGCAAAAATCATGTCCCGCAAAACAAGGGATTTTCCATTCTCTGACCGTTTCGGCGGCTGATTGCAGCACCCCATGAATGTAAGCCGGTTCCAGATCTGGGCAATCCCCGAAGGATTACTTCCTTTGATATTCTATCCAATATGATGCATAAATGATAACATCAAAAAGGCCGCTATACATCAAACATAGCGGCCTTTTTATTCCAGATTTGAAATAATTATGTATCTATCTTCGCTACGCTTCCCCCGCGGTGGCGGCATCCCAATCGGGGCCGTGGGTGACTTGGTCTTTGGAGTTGCGGCGCAAATCCTCCGAAAATTCGAAGTTGATATTTTTTTCTACGTATTCCGTCCATTCGCCGGGGACTTCATCTTCCGGGAATATCGCGGAAACGGGGCAAACCGGGGCACAGGCATCGCAGTCGATGCACTCATCCGGATTGATGTAGAGACTGTCTTCCCCTTCATAAAAGCATTCAACGGGGCACACTTCCGCGCAGTCGCCGTATTTGCATTTCACGCAGGGTTCGCAAACAATATAAGTCATCGGTATCGTTCTCCTTTGGTTGTAAGGCATTCAACACAATTGACGCGTTCAATAACCTAATCTTCCTGTGATTTATACATCTTCCTCTACAACCACGCAAGGTCTAATCTTGATTCTAAACAAGGTGCAAAAACGCTCTTTTCCCTTGACGGTTTTTCCTTTTTCATTCGAGTGGCGTAACAACTATACGTTCTCTAACTTTTATGCAAAAGTAGAAACCAAACAAATCCAAAACATACACAGGAACGGATATCCATGAACTCAATCATCAACCGCAGGCGGGCATTGGCCTCATTGGGTACCGCCGCTTCGTTTCCATTTTTGGCCAGACATACCACTGGCGCGGCCAACAACAGCCCCAATGTGGTGCTCTTACTGGCAGACGACCTTCACCTTCGTGCGTTGGGCTGCCAGGGCAATCCGCAAGTACATACCCCCAACATAGACCGCTTGGCAGCGGAAGGAATGCGCTTTACCAACTGCCATGTTTCCAATCCCATCTGTTCACCCAGCCGGGCAGCCATGCTGACGGGACAGTATGGCTTTCAAAACGGAGTCACTTTTTTCGGAGACCGCATCCATGAAGATTCACCCCGAATGGCTGAGCATACGGCCAACCAGGGCTATCAAACCGCCTATACCGGAAAGTGGCACAACAACGGCCGGCCGTTGGATCACGGTTTCACCCGAATGCGGCATGTCTTTTTGGGAGGGATGCACGATTACGACAGCATTCCGGTAGCGAACCAACAGCATGATTCACCCTATGAAATCAAGCGCAATCCAACCGAAGTATTTACCGAAGGCGCCATCCGGCTGCTCAACGATATGGATGATGACCCGTTCATGCTGATGTGTGGTTTTACCGCCCCGCATGACCCGCGGGTAGCCCCTCCGGAATATGAAGCGGTGTACAATGCTCAAGACATTTCGCTGCCCAACAATTTTATGCGCCAACCCGCGTTCGATCCCGGCACGTTGAATATTCGTGATGAACAATTGATGCGCCGGCCGCTTGATCCCAACGCCCTCAAACGAGAGATTGCAAAATACTACGCCATGATTACTCACATGGATGACCAGATCGGGTTGATTCTTGAATCGCTGAAGCGTTCCGGGCGGATGGACAACACCTACATCATTTTTGCGTCCGATAACGGTTTGGCGTTAGGCTCTCATGGTTTATTGGGAAAGCAGACTATGTATGAAGAGGGCATCCGGGTTCCGCTGATTGTCAAAGGGCCGGGAATTCTACCGAACAGCGAAAGTGATGCGTTGGTGGATTTGATGGATCTTGCCCCAACCATGATTGAACTGGCGGGAGGAAGCCCGCCGCAATCTATGCAGGCCAAAAGTCTGCGGCCTATGCTGTTTGACGATGCTGATTATGAAGAGCGAAATTATCTCTTTGGCCATTATGACGATCCCAGAAGCGGCGGGGATGGATTTTTGTTCCGCATGGTGAAGGATAAGCATTACAAGTTGATCCGGCATCTAAAAAGCGGAAAAGAAGAATTGTTTGATCTACAGTATGACCCGTATGAGATGAATGATTTATCAGAATCCGAGGATCATACGGATATCAAGAAACGGCTCAAAGCCGGGTTGAAAGAATGGCAGCAATCCGTAAACGATCCTGCTTTGAAATCCTA
Organism: uncultured bacterium; assembly: GCA_964449065.1. Taxonomy (GTDB): domain Bacteria; phylum Hinthialibacterota; class Hinthialibacteria; order Hinthialibacterales; family Hinthialibacteraceae; genus CAYVAZ01. Next base: position 1,362 of record CAYVAZ010000114.1, on the reverse strand, counting down.
ACAGAACGGAGACACCATCATGACAACACGGCGAAATTTTTTAGCGGCTACAGCGCTTGGTACGGCAGCGTTATCGACAATCCACACCGCAAACGCGGCGCAAGACAAACCGAATTTTGTGTTTATCCTATGCGACGATTTGGGGTATGGAGATTTATCCTGCTACGGCCATCCCATCATTCAAACGCCGATGCTGGATCAGTTCGCCCGTGACGGCGTGCGTCTAACCGATTGCTATGCCGCGCAGCCGGTCTGCTCTCCCGCACGCGCGGGGGTATTAACCGGGCGCAATCCCAACCGCTGCCGGATACACGATTGGATCCCGAACGACTCCGATGTTCACCTAAAGGATTCGGAAATATCCATTGCCACGTTGTTAAAGCAGGCAGGATATATCACGGCTCATGTGGGCAAATGGCACTTAAACGGCGGCATGGAAACCGGACAGCCGAATCCGGACGACCATGGGTTTGACCATTGGTTTGCCACGCAGAATAATGCTTCTCCCACACATAAAAATCCGGTCAACTTTTACCGCAATGGCGTAGCCGTGGGGCCGATGGAGGGGTATTCCAGCGGGATTATCGTGAACGAGGCAATTGAGTTTTTGGAAAAGCAATCGCCCAGCCGGCCGTTTGCTTTGTTTGTGTGGTTTCACACCCCGCATGAGCCAATCGCGACGAGCCAATCCTTCATGAACTTGTACCGTGATGTGGAAGACAAAACCAAGGCGGCTTATTACGGCAATGTGAGCGAGATGGATTACCAAACCGGGCGGCTGATCAACACAATTGATACGTTGGGTTTCCACGACAACACGTTTGTGCAGTTCACCAGCGATAACGGGCCGGAAATACTAAACCGCTACCGCGGCTCGCAATTTTCGCACGGTTCACCCGGGCCGCTGCGGGGGATGAAGCTGCAAATGTATGAAGGCGGTATCCGCGTGCCGGGGATCATCCGCTTTCCGGGGCGGATCGATCCGAATACCGAATCGGATGAACCCATCAACGGCACCGATGTGTTCCCGACTCTTTGCGATTTGGCGGGGATTGATATCCCCAAAGACCGCGCGATTGACGGCGCAAGCTTTAAGCGGATGTTTAAAGGGCGTTCAGTAAAACGGGACCGGCCGTTGTTTTGGCGATACGACAAAGCGATATCCAGGCCGCAGCTGGCCATGCGGAAGAATGAATGGAAACTTTTGTGCGATCTGAATTTTGAGAATATAGAACTGTATAACTTGAGAGAGGATTTGGCGGAAACAAATAATCTTGCCGATAAGAAATCCTTTATTACAAAACGCATGATGAACGAATTGAAAGAAATCCACATGGAAATTGTCAATGATCCGGTTTCGGC
>CAYVAZ010000113.1:0-14549 GCA_964449065.1 uncultured bacterium | reverse complement strand
GCAGGGGATCGTCTTCGTATTCGGTATAAATGTTCCGGTAGATGTGGCGTACCAGAGATAACGATTCCTGTTGCTTACCGTTCTCGTTGGGAACCAACGCATAGACGGTCTTTTGCACATCGCTGTGATAAGCCCCTGGGCTTAAAAATCCTGTAGAGGTAAAGAACTCTAACGTATCTCTCCGTTCTCCACCTAACACGTCATATTGGCTGATCATCCAAATACTCTCATCGCTCTTTGCCGGTACCATGTTGATCAAATCACGCCCGAAAACCGACTTTGCCTGCACGCGCGCAATCCGTTCGTTCGCCATTGCCTGTGCCTGGTCGCGCATGCGCATGGCGTTTTGCAGCAACATGCTGACGGCAAGAATCAACACCGCGAAGATCGTCACCGAGGTAATGATCTCCAGCAGTGTAAAGCCGCTTTGGCGGGATATGTCCATCCGGATACGTTTCATGATGTCTCTGCTTGTTCTTCGTCGTATTCGGTATCGTCGATTAGGGTGCTAACGCGTATCTCATATCCTTTTTGCTGCACGGTATAGGTAACCACCATCGTTAATAATTGCATCTCATCTTCAACCCAGTCTTCCTGCACCAATTGCCATGAATAACCCGGCCATTGATCGCCAAAATCTCCTTGGCGGGCGCTGGATAGCCAGGTTTCGGTGATGATCATTTCTTGCAGCAGGTTTTCCCCCAGATACGCGGCATTGAGTTTGCGTTCCGCCGCCAACGACGCATGATTGGCGATCAGAATGCCGTGCAAGGTGATGGGGATCACAATCGCCATGAACACCATCGCGGCCAATATCTCTGCCAGGGTAAACCCCGCTTTGTTGTTGCGGCGCTGTCTCTTCATCGGTACGATCCTTGTGGATTTGTTCCACGGGTATTGAGTCCTTGCGCGTTCAATGTGTCATACAAGTCTTTCACAACCTGCTCTCCGTCTTGCAGCCATTCATACCCCATGCCGATATTGGTCTGTGCCAGAATGCGGCTTTGTTCCGGATCGGTTTCATCGACTATCTTCAAGGCTTTGACACTGATGTCATCCAAATACCCATCCGGTAAAAAGAGGATGTGGGCGGTATCATCCCGAAACTTCACCTGTTCCTGCCGGAACAGTTCAAATGACAGTGTTTCATCTAGTTGAAATTCGAACTTCTTTTTCTCTTCCAGCGAATACCCGGCGGCAGCCCTCATTCCGTATTGCCCGGTTTGCGTGTTGATATAAAAGTCGATTTGCGTTGCCGTGGATATTGCTTCATTACGGGCGTATTCCAACAACGCGGCAAACCGCCGGATTTCTTCATTGACCGATTGCCCACGAAAAAAGTTGGCGAACCGCGGCACAGTGATTGCCATGATGACGGTCAACATCGCCATCACCACAATCAACTCGATCAACGTGAATCCACGGTTTCTCATTCCGCCACCTTCTAGTGTATGCGTGTTACTCCGTCCAATTGGTGATATCGTCGTCCCCGCCGACGCGGCCGTCCGGGCCCATCGACATCAGATCAAAGCCGCTTTTATTATGTTTGCCGGGATTTTCGTATACATAGTCGTTTCCCCAGGGGTCTTTGGGGATATCTTCGATGTAGGGGCCTTTCCAGTCTTGCGCGTTGCTGGGTTCTTCCACCAAATCCTTCAGGCCGTCGGAGCCTTTGGGGTAATAGCCATTATCGACTTCAAACATGTTGATGGCGGTTTTTAAGGTGGCAATCTGAGTTTCGGCCGCGGTGACGCGGGCTTGTTCGGTTCTGCCGGCGAACTTGGGAACCACGATGGCAGCCAACGTGGCCAAAATCACCAACACCAACAGCATTTCAACCAAAGTAAAACCGCTGCGTTTTGTTTTTCTCTTTTTCATGTCCTTGTTTTGATGCTTCATTATTCTGCTCCTGTATGGGTTATTTGATATAATCTTGAATCGAGAAAATGGGGATGACCATCCCGATAAATATGGTGCCGATCAATCCCGCGATGACAAACAGCATCAGCGGTTCGGTTAAGGCCACTGCGGTTTTGAGTTGACGGTCTAAATCCTGTTCGGTGACATCCGCCAGACGGATGAGTTCTTGATCCAGCCGCCCGGATTCTTCGGCCACCGTGATCATCTCTAAGATCGAGCCGGAGAACAGCATTTTGCAGCCGGACATACTGACGGCTAACCGTTCGCCTTTTTTCACGTCTTCTATCGAGCCGGAAACCATATCATACAAGATTTGGTTGTTGATGGATTTGCGTGCCACATTAAGAGAGTAAATCAGCGGAACCCCTGCATTGAGCAGCGTGCCCAACATGCGGCAAAAGCGCGCCATCGAAAACCGCGCGATGAGGGAACCGTATACCGGTGTGTTTAATACCCAGCTTTCCCACCGGCGTTTGCCTTCATCGCTTTGCACCCATTGGCGCATGAAGTAAAAGATGACAAAGGCCACAACGCCGACAAACAAGCCGTAATTGCGGATGATATCGCTGGCGCCGACGATGATTTGGGTAATCAACGGCAGATCGGCGCCAAAGCCGCTAAAAATGGTTTGAAAGCGCGGTATGAAAAACACCAATAAAAAGATCAAGACCCCGATGGCCAACATCAACAGCACGCAGGGGTAGATCATGGCGGAAACCACTTTGGAGCGTAAATCCTTATCGCGGTTTTGGAATTCGGCGATTTGGTGCAGCACGATATCCAAGAATCCCCCGGTTTCACCCGCCTGCACCATGGCGGTGTATACACTGGGGAAGGTTTTGGGGAAGCGCGACATGGCATCGGAAAGAGACACCCCGTCGATAACCAAATCATGCAGTTCTTTCCATTGTTTTTTCGCGGCAGGTGAGGCAGCCTCGCGCTGCAAGATAACCAAGGCACGGCTTAATGGGACTCCCGCAGCCAATAAGCTGGATAGCATCCGGGTGAAATTTTCCAACTCACGGTATGTGACTTTACTGGATTGCAAGAACTCGTAGCCGGATAAAGTTGATTTCTGACTTTTTGCTTTGGCTTCGGCAATATGCACCGGGTCCCATCCGCGCGCTTGCAACTGCGAAAACGCATCCTGGCGGTTTTGCGCTTGAATGGTGCCTTCGGTTAAGGCCCCATCCGTTTGAAGGACGCGGTATTCATATACGTTCATGTTCGTTCATCCTGACTAAACGGCTGCTTCCAAGCCTTCGCTTTTGGTGACACGCAAAATTTCATCCACGGTGGTGACGCCTTCGTAGACCAAACGCCAGCCGTCCTCTGCCAGTGATGTCATTCCTTGTTCTAAAGCCGCTTTGCGCACTTCAACCGAAGAGGCTTCTTTCAGTATCATTTCGCGCACATCATTTTTCATGTCCATCATTTCAAAAACCGCGCGCCGTCCGTGAAAACCGGTATAGTGGCATTCCTCACAACCGCTGCCTTCATAGATCGGGTGGTCGTGCGGAATGCCGAAGCGCGATTTAATGGCGGCGGTCCGTTCGGAATTGTCGATTTGTTTGCAATGCAGGCACAACAATCGAACCAAACGCTGCGCGATAACAAATTCTAACGATGAGGCCACCAAATACGGCTCCACCCCCATATCAACCAAGCGCGTTAAGGCACCGGGTGCATCATTCGTGTGTAGCGTTGAAAACACCAAGTGCCCGGTTAACGATGCCTGTACCGCTATCTGTGCCGTTTCTTCGTCACGAATCTCACCGATAAGAATCACATCGGGGTCGTGCCGTAAGATGGAGCGCAAACCGCGGGCAAAGGTTAATCCGGTTTTTTCCGATACCTGAATTTGGTTTATGCCTTTGAGTTGATACTCAATCGGGTCTTCAATCGTGATGATTTTTCGAACGGAATCATTGATTTCATTGAGGGCGGTATAAAGCGTAGTGGTTTTCCCGCTGCCTGTTGGACCAGTGACCAATACGATACCGTGCGGTAAACCTAGAATACGATGAAATGCATGAAGTTCTCTCTCATTCATCTTCAATTCACTGAGATGAAGCAGCGTTGAATCTTGCCGCAATAAACGCATAACCACCGCTTCACCATGCAGCATGGGAATGATGGAAACCCGCACATCCACTTCCATCGCTTTGATTTTCAGTTTAATGCGCCCGTCTTGCGGCAAGCGTTTTTCCGCAATGTTCAAATGGCTGAGGATTTTGATACGCGATACGATCGCGGGTTGAAAGCGTTTGATCTGCGATGGCACCGGCGTGTCTTGCAATACACCGTCTACCCGGTAGCGAATGCGCAACTCATCTTCAAACGGCTCGATGTGAATATCGGTTGCCCGCAGTTCGATCGCATCGCTGAAGATTTGGTTGACAAACCGTATGATGGAAGCGTCTTCCGCCGCGTTTTCCAAGTCCGTATCATCCGACGGCATTTCATCGATGACTTGCAGCGATTCTTCTTCCATTGAATCGATGGTATCGGCGCCGACCCCCAACTGCTTCTTTAATTCTCGTTGGATATCATCTAACGGAGAAATGACCGGCTGAAAATGCAGGCCGGTCAACGTGCGTAAGGTATCCATCCCCTGGACGGCAAACAACCGGCTGGTCGCGATTTCAACCGTGCCGTTGTGCCGGCTTAAGGGGAGTAAACTTTCTTTGAGCAGTATCCGTGCGGGAAACTGTGACAGCAGCTGGCGGTCGATGGGAATATTGGATTCGAGGGATCGGTATTCCAAATCATACTCTTCCGCCAGCCAGCGCAGCACATCATCTTCAGACTGAATGACCAGAGACGCATCTTCCACCAATTCTTCCAGACGCTCCGCGTCTGCCAGGGAAAGTTGCTGCTTTTCAACCATACTCTTTACTAGGTCATTCATTGTGTGATCCTTGTTGTTTGCAACTGCCGTTTGTTAATCCAACATGCCAAACAATACCAATTGGGCTTCCTGGCGAAGGTTTAAAACCTTACGCAGTTTTTCCCGCGCGGCTTGTAATTCTTTTTCTTGCTTTTTGCGGGCATCACGAAGCACCGTTAATTTCGCTTGAATGGAATCCGCGGAAGCGTCTTCATTTTCCAAAACATCCATCAAGGCTTCTGTTGCCGGATCCGGTTCACCAAACCCGCCGCGTCCTCTACCACCGCGGTCGCCGCCGGGACCTCTTCCGCCAAAGAAACGAAAGCCGCCGCGGAAATTATCTTGCTGCTTTTCCATTACATCTTGCACCAATGGGCTTACGGCTTTCCATTCTTCATCGGAAAACTCCAATTGCTCTTGCATCTGTTCCAGCATTCTTTCTCTGAATTGAGACGGATCAAACCCGCCGCGTCCTCCCCGGCCGCCGCGGTCTTGCGCGACCGTAAATGTTGTCGTTGCAATAAGACAGGCAACCACTCCGCCTAGCACAACTGTCCGTAAAGCATTCTTCATGGTTCATACCTCCAAAATAAAATTAGATGTGTCTGTATTTGCATAGTGCAGGAAATGTGCCAACCGGTTACATGAATGAATTTCTTTGAATTGAAAATTTTGCGCAAACATTGCTCACATCTGCAAGAAAGGAAGCGCAAAGATTTCTCAACTTGTATTGCGTAATAGAGTCAATCCGGTTTGAGTAGATAGAAATCCCCCCCTACTTCTCCCTCAAAACGCTTCTCTCCATAGACAAATAATCTTGAATCCGCGATGATTCACGTTAAATTAACCGCGAAAACACGCCAATTCACGCGAATGACAGCGGGGGTATTTCCATTTCATAGGATTGAATTCAAGCGTGTTTTGGCCCGGCGGGGGGCTTGCCCTCCCAGGGTTGCGCTTTGCGATTGGTAGGCTGTGTTGATTCTTGAATCCCCCCTACCCCCTTAATAAGGGGGGCAACAACGGCGGGTGCTTCTGGCTCGGCGAGGAGTTTCGCCCTCAAAAACCTGGCCCGGCGGGAGCCTTGTGTTCCCTTGTCTCGCTTGCGCGAATGGTGGGCTACCGGATAAAAGCTGAACGAGCTGATTCAGGTATTCACCCGCTTTGATATAAAGCGTAATCATCGTTACAAGAGTGTTGAGCCACCCTACGAAATACTGGCTGGACTGATGGGCGCTTTCACGGTACTTATCAAGCATGCCCGTGCTGACAGCAATTTCGTTTCGCCATAGCAAAGAATATTCAAGCGTATCAAAAAACGGTACGAGAGTTTCTGTGTGCTGTAATCATGATGCAGATGAATATGACGCACAGAACACGCTGGATTTTAAGCGCTGTTACACCGGTTAATCGGGTCTAAATAACTGCTGGAGTCGGAACGTTAGATGTATCGTATTTGAATAGATCATCCCAGATGGAATCAAGGATCACCAATGTTTCCTGCAAGGGCGGAACGGTTAAAGTGCCATCCCCGTTTTTGTAGAGTACGCGTTTTTCCGTTGTTGTTTCCATGCCATCATGATACTCACTCACTTCACCGCGTAACTTGTTCAGTTTGTTGATGGCGTCTTCCACATCGAAATCCATGTGCACATCATATCCCTCACGGAACCAGGCTTCGATGCGGCGGTCTAAATCTTGTTTGGTGAGTGGAGTCTCGCTGGTTAATAAATGATAGTAGGCGAGGATCGCTTCTTCACACTCTTCTTCTTCCGCCGAATCCAACAGCGTTTGAAACACGCCTGAGTTGACGCTGATGTTGCGGAAGAACAGTGTTTCGGTAATCGTTTTCATAAAGCGGATGTATTTGTTTTTGTAGCTGAGGAACTGTTTGACCGCAAAGCCGCCGAGAACGAGTAAAATAGAAGAAGCGGCAAGCAATATAGGATACACGCTTTGGTTGATTAATTCTTCACTCACTTCGATGTTCAGCCGTTCCGCGTATTCATGCAAGCCAAAATAAAGCAAAATAAAACCGACTACAATGGCAATGTTGGAAAGCACTTTCGACAACGAACCTATACCCGCGCCGACCGCGGGAACCAAAAACAACAGCGTGTCTTTCCACGTCATGCGAATGCGGACGTTGGGGAAGAGAATCTCCAAATCGTTCACGGGGATGTGTTTGTAGTAATAGATATAAGTCCGGCCGGGATGAAAGTTTAAATGTTCTGTGCGGATCCCTTTTTGTTTGAAATACTCTTCGTCTTTGAATTTCAACACCAAGATCACCCGCTCGAACATATCAAACTCAATTTCCTGCCAAAACAGAAAATAGCGTTTGATTTTGGCCTTGGCCGATTGCAGGCCGCGGTAGTAAATCACATAGTGCTGAATTTCATCAAACGCGATATTGTAGTTCAAATGAATGAGGGTTTTGTCTTGAAACGATTTTTCAATTTCTTCTTGACTAAGATGTTCGTAATTGGCTTTTTGCAAGAGTTTTTCAAAATCGTCGAAGAAAGCATTAATGCTTTCTTCGTCATGCTGGGCATCGCTCTCTTTTAATTTTTTATACGGAGAGTCGGGATCAATCGGCACGAAGTGATCCTTTAACTTCAGCAGGGTATCGTGATAGAGATGGTGATAATATGCAATGATTATCTTGCAGAATTGACGAAAGCGCTGTTCATCGTCCGGTTTCAGTTTGCCGTCCGCGACACACATTTCAACAATGTCATTGCGCCGAAACGGAATAAACCGTGATTTTGTATAGCGGTCATCCATGTTGTTAATCCCAACGGGAAAGAAAGTTCCGGTCGAAACCGTGCCGCTCAATCCACTAAGTTGTTTGAATGAGAACATGTCCTCTCTTTTTCCAATCGAGCCACTCTTGCACCCACTCTTTGACTTTGTTGTGAAAGGCTAAGTCCAATTGGAATGCGGTACGAAGTTGCGCGAGTTGTTCGTCTTCTTCCGCGTTACATTCTTCATCCGCCATCAGCAGCCAAAGCGCCTGTTGATACACAAAGCGCTGCTGTTCCGGTTCGGTGAATGTGTCAAAATAGGTTTTCAGCGGCTGATAATCCTCACACATCGCCTCGTTGATTTTGTTTTCCGTCAGATCCAACTGAAACCCGGCAATGCGAATGCGGTTGGCTTCCTGTAAATTGAAATTATGATCGGCTCCCGCCAAATCCTTTAACAGCCGGATGAGTTCAAACTTTTGTGATTCCGATAACGATTTCATGAGCGTCTTCCTTCCCAGCCCTGCTTACGAGCGAACCTGCATCACACCGGTTATTTCATCGAGCAGTTTGGTCACCTTGTTGATATTCAACACATTATCAATAACAATGGATTCGGGATGATCGGAAAAGGATATAATGAGTCGTCCTGAATTGACCAAAGGCAGATAGTATTCAAATACATCTTGAATGTCTTTCGTGTAGTACATCCGGTTTGTGGAAAAACGCTGTTCACGCTGCAACAAACCTCCGACCACAATAATTTCATTGGATTCAATTTTGACATAATGAAACCGGATAATAAACATAGAAATTATCATCAAAATAGCCCAAATTAAAAAGATTGTAAAATAAAATTGCGGAGACGCGAGCGGAGAAAGAATAAATAGTTTTGGGAAAAGAGTTGGCAGAAAATTGTATTGCGAATTGGCGATATAGATTAATAAAATTAGCGTAATCAAAATGGAGAATATGACCATTGCCCATCGAACTTCTAAATCCAAGCACAACGTGAAGAGGGTAAACGCCAGCAGTACCAAAAATATCGCTCCCATAACGCGGTCAATATAGAGTGAGGCCAACATGGATTTCACCACCGCTTCCGTTTCGATTTGGGCGGCTTCCACCGTTTCTTGTTGAACATTCTCTCCAGCAGAGGCTTGCATCTGCGCTTCATAAGCGGTTTTTAACTCACTCATGTTGGGTGAAAATCCTGAGAACGACCCCACGATGCTGCAAATCAATGCAAAAACAGCAACCGGATACAACACCGGGGTTTTGGGCCACATGCGGATAATAATTGTATCCGGTATTGCTTCTTCTGGTTTCGGTGTAACTTGTGTTGCCTGTTCTTGTGTTTCTTGCGTGTTGACCGGTTCCATCCTAAACCTCCTGTAAAAATTCTCGTTGTATCAATATTATTTTATTCTTATACGAATCATCACGGTATCTATTTCGCAGTATCCCATATCATTATGAACGAAAAGGGCATCCTTCCAAGTCAACCGGATACACGCGTTTCAAATTTAACGAAAACACCACAAATGTGAATCCGAACGAATATAGAAGCGGCCGTCCACAGCCGCGGGAGAGGCCAGCGTGCGCTGGCCGATCTTGTTTTCCGCCAACAAGTTATAATCCGTTCCGGCTTGTATTACAAACGTCGTTCCGGTTTCATTCAAGAAATAAATACGGTCCTCCACCGCGATGGGGGACGCGGAAAAATTGCCGTCCAACCGTTCGCTCCAATGCACCGTTCCGGTTTTGGCATCCAAGCACGTTGCCACACCGCCATCTGAGACCATGTAGAATTGATTTCCCACCACAATCATAGACGGCGTTTTCGGCGCGCTTCTACGTTGGGACCACACGATATGGTCATCCGTGGCGTTCCCTTTCGCGCCTAAAGGATTGATCGCATACGCTTGCGGCGAGTCAAAACTGGAACTGACATAGAGCAACCCATGCGCAAACACAGGACGCGGGACCACGGAATAGCCTTCACCGTATTCTACCCGCCATAGTTCTTTTCCATCTTTGGGGCGGTAACTACCCACCAATCCACTCCCGGGAAGAATTATCTGAGTTTGACCGTTTACATCGATGACCAGGGGTGTACTGAAAGAAAACGTTTTTTGAGCGTGGGTTCTCCGCGCTGTTTTCCATTCTATCTTCCCTGTATGACGATTGAGAGCGGCAACAAACGGATCGCTTCCGCCGTCACAACTAAACACAAGCAAATCGTGAACAAGGGCCGGGGAACCGCCGTTGCCGTGTACGGGCGGGTAATCGATATCTTCCTGTTTCCAAACAATATCGCCGTTTAAATTAAGCGCAGCCGTGCCCATGTGACCGAAGTGCACATACAGCTTCCCGTCGAACACAATGGGAGTGGGGCTGGCCAAGCTGTTTTTGGAATGCATTTGCCGGGTCTCTTCGGAGGTGGGTTGAAAGATTTCTTTGTTCCAAAGAATTGTTCCATTCACCGCATTCAAACACAATGCATGAAGCGTTGTGTTGCCCGCGTCTCTAACCGCGGTGGTTAAATAGATTTTGCCGTCAACAAGTACTGGAGAAGACCAACCGTTTCCGGGAATGGGTGTTTTCCATTCTACATTTTGTTCCGGTCCCCAGTGCAATGGGGCTTCATAGGCTGCGGCATGACCTAACCCTGTCGGGCCGCGGAATTGGTACCATTCGTCCGTTGCTTTGGGTTCATAGAGCTTAACCTGCCCATACGCTTGCAAGGAAAGAATTCCAATATTGAAAGCGATGATCCATTTCAATAAGAATAAAGTAGGAAGATAGTCCATCCGCATAATCCATTAACTCCTGAGTAAGATGTTTAAATATGAATTTGGTTATCTTACCGCAATCGTCAAGGATTCTGCAATGGCAGGATACAGATTGAATACGATCCACATTCCGCGTCAGGCTGTGCGGGACTGAAAGCGCGTGAACGCCATGCGGTTTCTGATTGGATGCGACCGGATACCCGATTGCCGCGCAACCGGTAGATGCTGATATCCCGCCGGGATGGAAGGGGCTTCCGGCAGGTCTTCGCTTAGTTGGTTTTCGATGCTGGAGAGTTCCTGCAGAACATCGTATTTATCCATGATGATCTTTTCGAGTTGAACCGCATCCACGAGTTGTTTTTTGAGTGAGGATTGCAGGTTTTTGATGTTGGTGAATTTTAATTCGGCAGGGCGAATGCGGTTTACATCCAACACCGCTTGGCGGTTCAACACCTTTAGCCGTTTATGAATTTGATCCACAATTTCAACCAAACCTTCTCTGTGAGCATCATGAAGAATTTTACTGAGGGTTTCCAACTGAACGGTTTCAAAAAAAATAATTTCTTGGGACACAACGTCTTTCCAGCCTTCGATAATGTAAAGGCGAAGGGAAAGCGCTTCATGCGATTTTTTCATGAGTTCCACCAACTCGCGCGAAAACGCGGCTTTGAGGCTGTTAGCTTCCCGCTGCAAGGATGGGATTTCATAATCGGATGTACCGGCATCATTCATGCGCTTTTGCAATCCAAAATAGCGTTTCAATCCCGGTTTGGATTCTTTCGCGCGGATATCCCGCTCGGTATGTTCCAACGGCAATACATGCTGCTGCGCGGTGCCGATAATCGAATGGATTTCTTTCTTCGCGGCATTCGCCTCAGGTTCAATCACCTGCTGTTTGGAAGGAAACATTCGGCAGACTTCATCAATCTCCACTTCCGAAGATTTCATTTCCCGAAGAATGTACGAAGCAGGCCCGTTGGCAAGAAGGTGTAACGTTTGTGCTATTTCTTTCATGTGTTCATCGCCCCATCATCATATCAATTTGTTCCCATTATCGGTAAGACAAATCGTCGCTTGATGGGAATGATGGTTTTTCTCAAATTGAGAGAGGTTTCAAATTGGTTTGCAAAACAAAATCACACGGATTCAGCAGGATTCGGACAGCGAATCCGGTGCATGTCTTGAATAAAAGGTTTGAAGCCGGATTGTTACAGCATGGAGTTGATTTGCGCCCGGTGATTTGTTGGCTGGTTAAAGAAATGCGCGATCAGCATCCAGTCTTTCAAGTTCCGTTTTTAGCGCATCAAAAGAAGCAGACGGTTCGTTAAAAAGCCCGGTTGCAGGGATGTCATCACCCCGAAGGCGGGTCATCCAAAGTTGATCGCCAATAAAAATATGCGAAAGCATGTTCAATATACTGGTACTCAATCCAGTGCGCTTCTCTTTGAGTTAATCTTCTGTCAACCCACCGCAAGATTCATACAGATTTTCGTTGGCCTTTTGATTGTACACGGCCATGCGTTTGAGGGGATCGAATATTGAGAAGGTCATAATCGTTACATTAAAGAAAATGGCGGTAATCACAATTTAATATCGCCGCAAATTTTGATGCGTTCTTTTTCCCGATGACTCTTTTATCATTTTCCATTTCCGAAATATGCTGCTGCATTATACCAGCTTTATCTGCCAATTGTGATTGCGTCAAATTTTCCCGTAACCGGTAGGCTTTAAGAGACTCATTGGGTTTTAGAGGCTTTACAAAATCTCGAATCTCAACCGCGCCTTCTTGGACCTCCTGAAAATCGTATTCTTTCAATACTTTCATAAGTGAATGCAAATTCCCAGCCGGACCAACAATGGTCTTTTCTATCATTTCTTCCAGATTATGTCTTGATTTGATGGCATCCATTTTCTATTATCCATATCGTCAATAGGGCGCGTTTTCATGAGTACCAACATACTTCATTTCTATTATCTTAATCTCATTCCGTTCTACTTCCCAAATCGCAACATAAGTCGGTTTTCCCGCTTTTAGATGACAATGATAACGCTTGTTGTTATTGCCGGATCGCAATTCACTAAAATTTTTCCAATTCCCTCTTATTGGACCATTTTTTTCTAAGTCATCAACTAGAGCACGAAAAATGAGATTGATACTCTTTGGCAATTTATCAGTCTGCTTTAATACTTTTGTCCGTGCCGTTATTGTCCAATCTATATCAATTATACCATTATTTGGTGTACAAACAACATGAACTTATCCACATTCTTTCATCAATATTCTAAAAGGCTTCCTTTGATTGTGTTATACTAAAAAGAGGATTACCTTGCGAAAGCGTGAAAAACCATGAGTGAATTGTTGATTAAAGAAATTGATGAAAATGTTTTGAATCATTTACAAGAACAAGCCATGATGCATGGTCAAAGTGTGGAAGAGTACGCAAAAGACATGCTAATTTCAAAGACTGAAGGTAAAAGAATAAGCAAGGAAGAATTTATAAAATTCGCAAACGAATTTCGTAAAAAAGTAGGACCGCAAAAATCTGACAGTACGCAATTAATTCGCGAAGATAGAGATAACCGGTGAATGGTTTTGAAATCGATGCAAGTGTAGCAGTTAAATGGGTGTATGAAGAAGAATTTTGGAATAATGCCGTTTTGTATATGAAATCTGAAGTTCCATTATATGCACCGGAATTGATAAGAGAAGAAATAGCAAATGCGATAGTAAAAAAAGTCCGATTTACCGATGTTGAAACAAGGGATGGTTGGCGATCTTATACTACCCTTTTCCAATCTGATCTCCTTACATTAATTCCAACTCATGATTTGTTTGAAAGAGCTTATTTTCATGCTGTTACTTTAGAACATGCTCTATACGATTGTATTTATCTTGCAGCAGCAGAAACACTTGATATGGAAATAGTTACTGCCGACAAAAAGTTTTTCCATTGCGTATCTGAACATAGTCAATATTCATCTTTTATACGCTTTGTAGATACTCCGCCAGATGTTTAAACGAGACAAACTATGGCGAAAATTTATTTTACCCCTTCTGCCGCTTTGCCCGAATGGTGTTAAAGGTCACCGCGATGATGATAACGATCCCTTGAATGGTGCCTTCCCAAAATGACGCGTTGCGCTGAATGATGAGATTGATCCCATTGATGATCAGTGCAAAGATGGATGCCCCGATCAACGTTCCGCTGACGCTTCCGGCTCCCCCCATCAAACTGCTTCCGCCGATCACCGCTGCCGCAATCGCGTTCAATTCATACGCAACCCCGCTGCTGGGGTTGCCCTGCCGGTCATACGCGCAGAACAAAATTCCCGATATCGCGGCCAATCCGCTGCAATAGGCATACGCTCCCACTTTTGTCCAAAACACAGATACCCCGGATAGAAAGGAGGCTTGCTCATTCCCGCCCACGGCATACAAGTTCCGCCCAAAACGGGTCATCGTCAACAAAACAGAACTTACAATGGCTACGATGATGCAAATCCAAAACGCGATGGGAATCTCAATCCATATCCAAAAGCCGTCTTTCCAACGGTTGGGGCTATCGGGAAACGGAAAGCTTAAAAATCCTTCATTTCCTAAAGCATTAAACGGCTCATTTAATATCGGTACCGGAACGGCAGATGTCATTAGATACGCCACACTGCGCAGGATACACATGCTGCCCAGCGTCACCACAAACGGGGGGATATCAAACACGGCCACCATCACACCATGAAACACGCCAACCAGCGCCCCGGCGATCATAACCATGATGCAAGTGGAAATTAAAACCGTTACACTGGCTTCACCCGGTTCAACAAATCCCACAACCGTAAAACCTCGTTCCATCAGCAGCGCGGCCAACACACCGCAAAACGCCACCAGCGACCCGACCGACAGATCGATCCCCGCGGTGATGATCACAAACGTTACTCCAATCGCGAAAATGGCAAGAAAGCCGATTTGGCGAAGCAGGTTGTGAAGATTGTACGGATTCAAAAACGCGTCCGGATTAAACCATGTGATGACCAGCATCAAAAAAATCAAAATAAAAAACATCCCGGCATCCCGAGACTTTAGCAAGTTCAACGCGTACGAAAACACACCCACAACGTATAATCCTTCCCGTTTAAATTAGGATCTCATGTTACGCAACGAAGAGACTGTCGTTGTTATCCCCCCCTTATTAAGGGGGG
>CAYVAZ010000112.1:12314-14724 GCA_964449065.1 uncultured bacterium | reverse complement strand
ATGCCATCGCGGATTTCACCATGGTGATCGAGTTCTGGCAAAATCCTGCGTATCACTTTGGTTATCAGATCGAAGAGAAACTCGCCGCCGCGTACTACTGGCGAGGCAACGCCCATAAAAACCTCGGCTTGATGGACGCCGCCAAGACGGATTTTCAAACCGTGGTTGATCTCTATCCGGAAAACGCGTTTGCCCAGTGGGCAGAGAATGAATTGACCGCATTACAAATAAAAACGATTCAATAATGGAGGGAAACAATGTATACTAAAAAATCAGTGCATCAACTATTTGCCAACGTGTTAATACAAGCATTGCTCATTTTCGTTATCTGGAATCACGCAATAATTACTACCGGATACGGTAACAGCGATGGTGAAGATAATCGCCCTGACTCAATTGAGGTAAACTATCCACCCACACCCACGCCTGTTTTGATTGCGGACTTAGGGAATCCAACGCCGACACCAACGAATACGCCAACTCCAACACCTACTCCATGTGTAGAGACTTGGACAGTAACAGGCTCTGGTACAATCCCATTACCTGACAGTTTAAAAGACCCTATTAACACATTAGCAAGCACTCTTGGAGTTGCTATTGATAGTGCCGAATTCAGCCAAACTACTAAAGCAGGTCAATGTTGCTTTTCAAATGGTACTGCTGGAGATAGAACTTCACAAAGTGGAGGTGTAAATGTTACCTTGCTTGCCAATGATGTTTCCTTATTGGGTCGAGTGTTTGATAGAAATATAAGCGTTTTTGGTGTAACTTATAGAATTAAGGCGCAAGTGGGTGTCGTTTTAAACGGCAGTTTTTCTGTAAGTGGGTCGGGAACAATTATCGTTTCAGATTGTTCAGGTACATGCTTAGATGGTGATCTTACATTTGAATTTACGACAACGCTTAGTTTAACATTTTCCGCTCAATTATGTCAAAAAGTAACTACCTCTGAAAATTGCACTTGCATCACTTTAAATCCTGTGTCTGCTGATTTTGGCGCAAGTGGTTCGATTTTATACTCATGTAGCGGTGGCAATTTATCGGGTAGTGTTGGTGATATACCGATAAAAAGTAAAATAAACGTTGGTGTTGGTAGTTGTAGTTTAGATTACACCTATACTTGGACAACAATAGCAGGATATTCTCTTTAAAAACTCAAAAATACTTTTTATGAAAGGAAACGATAATGGATAAAACGATTAAATTTATACTAATTTCAATTGGCTTGATTCTTCATAGTCTACCGACTGAAGCCAATTCACATTTTTCTTCTACTTATCAGCACTTCAACATTTACTCTCCCTATGATGGTGAGGTGAAGCCATCTCCTTTTTATTTGTATATCAAAACGTATAAATACGATGGTTACGTTTTTGACTTCTTATCATTAGATAATTCTCCTGAAAAACATGTTGCCGAGTTATGGACATCCATTCGGGATAAAAACTCAGAAAAATATCAAAGTCTAACAGATGAAAATTCACTGAATTTTAAGACATTTCTATTTGATGAAATTGGGAAAAATATAAATCAAAATAATCGTCTACTTAGACGGTTTGATATAGGTAACTCTCAATTGTATATGATTGAGACATTTGAAAACAATAACAGAAGGGTGATTCCCGTTATCCTAAAATCAATTGGCGATAAATATACTGTTGATTTTCATTCCACGTTTCAACCTTTACCTCAACTTTTATCCAACCAGTATATCTATTCCCATTCGGAATTACTTGATGAATTAAATCGGGCGGAAGACCATTTTAAATTAAAATTAAAATTGCCATTTCATGAAGAAATACCTGACCAAAACGTAGCCTATCTCCATATTGAAGATCGTACAATCAATTTTGATCCGTTAAATCAACCGATTCAGGATATACAGGAAGATACAATTCGCAATCTTGCTAAAAAAATGAGAGCACTCTTTAGTATAAAGATTGACCAAAGTATAAACTCATTACTATCTCACTATAGCAACAACAGCCAACAAATGCTAAAGGATAATTATGAAATATACAAGAATACGAAGAATCCAAGATTGTCATTTAGAGATTCTTTATTTCCAAAGAAACACATACAGTTATGTACAATAAATAATGATATTTGCTATATGTTTTGTACACAATCAAAAAAAGATTTCTCTTCACCAACCTATTATATTCTAATATTGAGAAATGGTGAGTGGAAAATTGTTAATTATAATCAACTTGGACCATTAGACGACTTGCTAAGTAATAGACCGGTATGGGATCAATTATCTTCCATACTTTCTAATAAATAAAATTGGCTGTTGAGTACCGAAACAATAACTGCAAAGAGTTAAGTATAGGTTGAACACCGGATGGGAAACTGTTAAAAGGCAGTCTCGTAGGATGGGCACGGCCGTTTTGTGCCCATCATTCATGAT
>CAYVAZ010000112.1:0-12304 GCA_964449065.1 uncultured bacterium | reverse complement strand
ACTATATAACACTTTTCCCATCCTCTACGAAATAACTGAAGCCTACCAAAGATACCGGACGCAAGCGCGTTTTCCGCGCCATCAAATTATTGAAAAAAAAAATGAAAAAAGTTTGTCACAAAATCGGGCCATCGGTGTTCTTATATAGTAGAAGGCTTTACCAAAAATTGCAGGAGATTTATTTTGTAGGAGTAATACCCCACAGCAGTGCAGCCGCGGGGAGAGCAGCCCCTACTGTCAAGCGACAATTATAACCCTACAATCGTATGGATATTTATAAATACCATTTTCGCTGCATCTTGGAATAAGTAACGTTAACCACCGGGAGTCAGAGAGTAAAGATAGTTGAATGGAAAAAATGGAACCGCGAATGGACGCGAGTTACTTGCAAACGATTGAACGTTCAAATTGATTCAAAAAATCAGGATTATCCCGAAACTGCCGCCGGACAAACTCCACATCATCCGGGGTGCCGATGTCGCTCCAGAAGCCTTCGAGCGGCAGGGCGCGGACAGGGCGGTGTTCGCTGATCATCAGCTGGATGGCATCCACGATTTCGTATTCTCCACGGGGGGAAAGGTCAATGCGGTCGAGATAATCAAACACATCCGGTTCAAATAGGCTGATGCCAGCCTGGTTCCACTTAGAGGTGGATGTGCCTTTCGGCGGTTTCTCGATCATCCGGCTGATCTTACCTGTCTCCTCATCAAAATATACCGCCGAGCCTTTGTAGGGGTCATCCACAGGATTTACCATGATGATGGTGGATGGATCGTTGCGGTAATCATCCACCAACCGTTGGTAGTTGTGCGGCGAGATGAGGATATCGCCGAAACTCATCAGGAAGGGGGAATCCTCAACAAACGAACGGGCAAGGCTGACAGCCCCGCCCGTCCCGTTTAATGTGCCCTGAACGATGTATTGCGGTGTGATGTTGAAGCGCGAACCGTCTCCGAAGTATTCGCGGATGGTATACGCCAAGTATCCGGTGATGATGATGAACTCGCTGATCCCCGCGTCTCGTATACCGCGGAGGATCATTTGGAGCATCGGGATATTGTTGTGCAGCGGCAGCATCGGTTTGGGGATGTCTGCCGTGAGGCTGCCCAGGCGGCTGCCTTTGCCCGCTGCTAAAATAACCGCTTTCACGCTTTGTTCGCTTTCAAATTGAGTTTGAGAATTACGTCATTATAGATTAAATCGTCCGCGCGCCCCTTGTATTTTATATCCCAATCAAAGCGCTGGATAGTGAATTCGGCATTGAGAGTAATCTCATCGCCGGATTTGGATATTTCCGCCGGAAACTCAATCGCTTTGGTGATACCGTGCATAGTCAGTGTTCCGCTGATGGTGTATTGATCCCCTTCTTTTTTCACGGTTTTGCACACAAAGGTTGAGGTGGGGTAGGTTTCGACTTCAAAAAAGTCTTCGTTTTTCAGGTGTCCGGTCAGTCTCTCGTTATCCGACCAGATGGATTTCATATCGATCTCGACTTTGCCTTGCGCGGTGGTGAAATCATCGCCCTGCATGTAAAACTCGCCGGTGAACTCGTTAAATCCGCCGTCATGGCTTCCGGTGACTTTGGAGCCGACAAATTCGATGGTGGAGGAATCGGCGATGAGGTATTTATCGCCTTCCATCGCGATGGTGTCCTCGCCGGTGGTGTCGGATACATTGGCTTTGGTCACATCATTCGCCGGGTTAGAACACCCCAATGCAAATACTAGCGATACTGCAATTAGATTGTATACAAAATGATACCTTCGATGAAACGCTTTCATGGATTTCCCTTTCCACATGGATTTATAGAATGGTAAGACTATACTTGAATATCGCAATACTCACAAAAAATGTTCATTAAAAATCCATATAAATTTTATGAAAGATCTCGTTGAGCAGGCCAACATTCAGCCCATTTATCCTCCAGCATGGCTGCGGAACAATCATGCGCAGACTATTTATAATGTCTATTTCGGCGATGTACCAAAGCCCCCTTTTCGCCGGGAACGTATTGATACTCCTGACGGGGACTTTTTAGACCTCGATTGGATTGATGGTAAAGAAGAAGCCCCGCTGGTCATTGCGTGCCACGGCCTGGAAGGATGCAGCCGCGCGAAGTATATGGTTCGCCTAATGCGCAAGGTGCATGAAGCAGGGTGGAATGGTATCAGCATGAATTTTCGCGGCTGCAGCGGTGAGCCCAACCGCTTGCCGCGCGCCTATCATTCCGGCGAGACGGGCGATTTGGATTTGGTCATCCGTACGGTGATTCAACGCAACCCGAACGTGAAAATTTTCTTGGCTGGCTTCAGCTTGGGAGCCAATGTGATGTGCAAGTGGCTGGGAGAGCAGGGCGGGGAAGTACCTAAGAATATTGCGGCGGCGTGTTCGTGTTCGGCACCGTATCAGCTGCATGAATCACAGAAGATTATGGACAGTGGGTTTTGCCGGGTGTATGTCGAGTATTTTTTGCGTTCGCTGCGGAAAAAGATTCGCCAAAAAGCGTCCGCGTTTCCTAACACCTTTGACGCAAAGCGGGCAAGTCGGTCGTTCTCATTCCAAACCTTTGATGATTCCTACACCGGGCCGGTGCATGGCTTTAAAGATTATGTGGATTACTATACACAATCGAGTTCGTATCCGTATTTGCCATTGATTCGAGTTCCAACTCTACTCATTCACGCGTTGGATGATCCGTTTACAGCGGTAGAGCATCTGCCCACCCGCGAGACGGTGGAGAATGATCATCTCCACTATTTTTATCAACCGCATGGCGGGCATCTGGGATTTTATGATAGAACTGAGAAGACCTATTGGTTGTCGAATCAGGTGGTGAGGTGGTTTCAGTATGTTCATTGTCTGAATCGGAATTTCCAGAATAATGGCAATGGATAATTTCACCGCGGAGATTCAAAGAACATAAAGTGCATAAAGTGCATAAAGTGCATGATCATTAGAGTCTATTCGCGGATATAGGGTTCTGAGGATATCTAGCACCTAACCTCTAACCTCTAATCCTCACTCCCCAATATCTCAAACTCGGTTTCGCCAGCGTTGACTTTGACATAGAGGTTGAACATCTCCACGCGCAGGGTGATGTGCTTGGCGTTTTTGGCTTGATCCACGATGCCTTTAACCCCTTGCAGCGGGCCCTCTTTGATGCGCACGCGCTGCCCGACTTCGATGGGCTGCACCGGTTCCAATTCCTGCCCGCTTTGCACCGCCTGCCAGATTTGATTGAGGTCTTGGACAAATAGGTCTTGATCCAACACGTCGACGAAATTGACGATACGCCCGCTTTCCACGATTTTGCGTTTGGCGTCATCGCGGTCGACGAAGGGAAAATAACCGGTGAAGAGCGGTAAAATGCTCTTGCGGGGTTTGTTGTTGTCGCGGCGGCGCACCCGTTTGAGGTAGAGCGGTAGATAATAGCCGATGCCCCAGTTTTCACACTCGCGCGCCAGGGCTTTTTCGTTACGCGGCTTGAGGTACGCGATCTTCCAATACCCGGCGTCTTCTTCCAGCGGGCGGTCATGGGGGAAACGCATGTTGCACTGTTGGGTTTGGCGCGTAGATGTTTTACTCGTAGATGTTTGGCTTGTTGACTTTTGATTTGTTGATTTTTGGCTTTTCATCGTGCTGACCGTGTCTGTTCCGTTAAAAAATGATGTATTCTGTTTTACATTCTCACATCTGCTTGACAAGTGCTGTGTTCGGAAAGAAGATGGCTCGCAATGCAAAATCGTTTAACAGATTAACGGAACAAATTAAAGGAGAACGAAATGGAACGCTCAGATGTGATTACGTTTAAAGGCAATGGCATGACCCTGGTTGGAAACCCGGTCAATGTGGGGGATGAAGCGCCGGATTTTACCTGCGTGGATAACGGATTGAATCCGGTGAAGTTATCGGATTTCAAAGGCCAGGTGGTGATTCTTTCGACCGTACCGTCTCTCGATACCGGCGTGTGCGAAGAACAAACCAAAAAGTTTAATGAACAGGCGGGTGGCTTGAACGCAAAGGTGTTAACCATCAGCGTGGATTTGCCCTTCGCGCAAAAACGCTTTTGCGGGGCAAACGGAATTGAGAATGTATTGACTGTTTCGGATTACAAAGAACGCGAGATGGCCGAAAAATACGGGCTTTTGATTAAAGAGTTGGCTTTGATTACCCGAGCAGTTTTTGTTGTCGATAAAGACGGTAAGATCGCTTATCAAGAAATCGTCAGCGAAGTGACGGATCATCCGGATTATGATAAAGCGCTGGAAGCGGCCAAGGCTGCGGGAGCGTAGGGGTTATGCGTAACCGCGAATGAACGCGAATACACGCGAATAAAAATGCAAAGGGCTGTGCTTTGGTGCAGCCCTTTTTATAACACAGTTTGCTATTGGTTGCTAATGGGATTTATTTGGACGAAGCCTATTCTATTTGGTTCTTACAGTGATTAATTCAAGATGTTTTTCAACGGGATAAAATCGTTATCGCAATGTAACAGCCTACATTTGATTTGGATGCAAAAGGTTCCAATCAGTGCGTCTATGGATTTCCGTACCGGGATTCCTTTTTGTCATAAATACCGGTAATTTCACGCACTCTGAATTACGATTTCTTCCCCGCCAATTGTCATGAAAGAGAATTCATGTAGATACTTTTTCGCGGTTTTAAAGTCTTTCTCATGCCAAAAGCCTTGCAATACTTCCATCAGGATGAGATCACCCATGATGATGGAGAGTTCGCCAACGGCATCATGCAGCCAATCCGTTTCTGGAGTATGCACTCCATTGAAATAGTTGATCCAAACGGATGTATCGACGACAATCATCAATCCAACCGCATTTCATCGAGATTGCCTGTCCATTTTAATTTGCCGCGTAATTTCTAGATACCTGCTTGTTTTTCGGTTTGAATCAAAAATTTTAGAGCAGTTTCCAAACGTATGTTTGTATTGGGGAGCATCGGCTTCCAGCCGGTACGTCAATCCGAACAACTCAATTTGAATACACTTGAAAGAAGTTATCCAAACAATGTTTTTTAGGAGAGCGGTTTTTTAGGAGGGCGAGGCTCCTGCCGAGCCGGAAGTACGCTTCATACAAATCCGAACGTATTGTTGGGAACACCGCTATAGATAACGAAAAAAAGATAATGAAAAAGCCCCTAATGGGCACTCTGACATAACACAGGGCAACACATTGATAATAGTTGTGGGGCAACCTCAGCCTTATTAAGGGGGTAGGGGGATCAAAAACGATTTCTTTCTATCTACTCAAACCTGAATTGCTCTAGTTGTCCAATAGTGTTTCAAATTCTTGCAGCGATTTTGTTTGTAAGGCTTGTCTTCGCAGTTTTCTCACTACCTCAACATCATCCATGCTTTTAATTCTATCTGTTAGCGGAGCAGGAATTTCACCAAAGAGGACTTCCAAAATGTCTAGCAATGATGCTTTTGCCTCTACCAAATTTCCTTCTTGCAAACCAACTTGTTTGCCTTTTTCCATGGCGATTTCTTCAAAGGGGGCGATGAATGGCATTTTCTTTTCCTCTTAAGCGGTAGACTTGCAATGCGGCTTTTTTTATATTGTTTCAGAAAAAGCCTTGTGTCCCATTAGTTGTCCAACAGTGTTTCAAACTCTTGCAGCGATTTTGTTTGTAAGGCTTGTCTTCGCAATTTTCTTACTACCTCAACATCATCCATGCTTTTAATTCTATCTGTTAGCGAAGCAGGAATTTCATCAAAGAGGACTTCCAAAATGTCTAACAATGATGCTTTTGCCTCTACCAAATTGCCTTCTTGCAAGCCTGCTTGGCGGCCTTCTTGTAAACCAACTTGTTTTCCTTCTTGCAAACCAACTTGACGGCCTTCTTGCAAACCGGCTTGTTTGCCTTTTTCCATGGCGATTTCTTCAAAGGGGGCGATGAATGGCATTTTCTTTTCCTCCTGATAGGCATGTATTTTTTTTAGATATTCTTCTTCTAATTCCGGCGGCAACTTCATCAGCGCATCGATAAACCGAAACATTGTCGTGGCGTCTTTCTCTGATACCCCTTCTTCCAATAACGCTTTGGTTAACTCTTCTTTATAGCTAAACCGCTTTTGCGGATCTTTCTTGGTTTCCAATACCCGCAGATGCGCTATCACGAAATACGCGAAGGGATTGCCGCTTGAGCGTATTTCTTCTATACGGTCTTTGAAATCCAACAACTTTACGGCATCAAACTTCAAAACAATTTCGCTTTTCCCGATTTTTTGCTCAAACCGGTCCGGACGCCAATTGGGGTTATCGTCGCCCAATACCATTAACCCGATAAGCGGCATCTTTTGTTTGGATACCAAGCGGCAGTGGTAAATGTACATCCGCTGCGGCATATCTTTATCATATTGCGCCTGGATTTCCAAATGGAGATACAGCCAAGCCTCTACACCATCTTTGCGGTATACTTTGAAGAGTTTATCCACAACACATTTTCCGGTGGTTCCGCCGGCAAAAATTTCGCGCAGTTCTTGTTCATGCGATTCGAACTTTTTGCTCCAGTCAATGATGGTATACACGGCGGGGAACAACAACTGGATCATCTGTTGAAAATAGACATCTGTTCCCTCTTTCCATAGCTCGTCAAAATTGGCTATGACCGGTTTGGATTCCATTTAGACTTTATTTGCCTCCATCCTGTTTTTACTTCATTATAGCAGAGAATGGTCAAAAATAACATAACCGGTGTGATGCCAAAAACAGGGGTTATAATGAACTACAAAATACGTTCTGATTACAAAGCGCTTTATCATGTACCGGCTGGAAGCCGATGCTCCCCAATACGCATATACGTTTGGAAACTGCTCTATACGTGGCTCGGTATAAATCACACGTACACATAAAAACCCGGTTTATCGCCGGGTTTACCATTGTGAACTCAATTTGGGTTGAGTGAAAATGACTATGCCACGAGGGTATTTTCAATATCAAATGTGTGTTTGATGAGCAGCAACTGCATTTCGATATCGAGGCCGGTGATGTACGAGCGTTTGGCTTCAAACAGGGTGGTGTGGCAGACTTTGTCATAGACCGCCAAAAGTTCTTCAAAGCGGTCCCATTTTTTTTCTTCGAAGTCTTCCTGCGTCATGGCTTCGGCCTGAGCCACGCGGGCTTCGCCTAAAATGCGTAAGAAATCTTGTCTATTTAATCCGGTCATTTTGAGTCCTCTTTTCAAGATCAAAGGGTTTTTCTTAATCCCCTCTGTGTTTCCCCCGAAATTGGGGAGAAAAAGACTAAGGCTCGGCGGGAGCCTCGCCCTCCCTAATCCCTAATAATTATAGCGGGGTTTAAATCCACATGTAATAGCCTAGATGTATCCTTTGGTGGATAAATATTCAGCCGCTAATAACTCGCCTTTGGCGGCCCCGCGCTTGGTATTGTGCGAGAGGCAGATGTATTTGATTCCGTGTTCGCCCAAGATTTCATCCTGCCGGATACGCCCGACGGTGGTGGTCATGCCGCCTCCGAGGTTGCGGTCCATGCGCGGCTGCGGGCGGTTTTTTTCTTCCCGCACGACAATGGCAAATTCCGGTGCGGACGGCAACTCGCCGAATTCTTTTCGGCTGGCTTCGTTGAATTCATTAATGGCTTCTTTATAGCCTTCCGGCGAACATGGTTTTTCGGTTTCAGCCGTCACGGCAAGCAAGTGACCATCAATGGTGGCAACGCGGGTGCAAGTACAACTGACGCCGAACGCCGCATCGGTGACCACCCCGTTGCGGAATGAGCCCAGCACGTTTTTGGCTTCGATGACGACTTTGTCTTCTTCTTTATCAATATAAGGAATCACGTTGTCAACCACATCCAATGACGGCACGCCGGGGTAGCCCGCTCCGGAAAGCGCTTGCAGGGATGTCATATAGACGTTTTTGAGCCCGAATTTGTCCAGTAGCGGTTTAAGAGAAATGACCATGCCCATGGTGGTGCAGTTGGGGCCGGGAACGACAAACCCCTTCCAGCCGCGTTCTTTGCGCTGGGTGTCGATCAGCGGGATGTGCGAAGCGTTGAGTTCAGGCACCAAGACCGGCACGTCTTTCTCATAGCGGTAGGCCGAGGCGGTGCTGATGACCGGTTTGTGCTTTGCCAACTTGCCTTCGATCTCTTTAGCCACATCCGATGGCAGGGCAGAGAAGAGAACATCGTACTCTTCGATTTTGCCTAGAACGTCTTCCATCAACTCAACGTTCATCGCGGCGATGTTGCTTTTCAGGGGGGTGGATGAATACCAGGTCGCGGCTTCACCATACGTTTTACCAGCAGAACGCTTCGAAGCAAATAAACCCGTGATTTCAAACCAGGGGTGATCCCATAGGGCTTCAACGAACTGTTGCCCCGCCACGCCGGTGGCCCCGATGATGGCTGCGCGTTTTTTTTGCATGACGAACCGCTCCATTTTCAATTATTATATGGGTTGTATTAATAACTCATGTTACGTATATGTAATGAAATGCTCGTTATTCTAATCTACCGCTGTATCTATCGCCCTCGCCCATCGGGAGAGGGTAGGGGTGAGGGCTTATGGAGACAATCCCCTTTTTGTACACTACTGAGTAGTAGGGAGCAATCGCTCGCTTCGCCCTCATCTCTTATCTTCTCCCAAAGGGAGAAGACGATAGTCGTACTGAAAATTTAAGGGCTTTCTATAGACCTCAATTTCAACATGAACTTTCTATTCCCTTTTGCGTAACGTCAGTTAATAAGCATATACAAAACTCAGCGAATTAAATCTAACCCTGCCTGACAATTGATGGGCATTTTATCTTATCAAACTCATCCGCCAAGTGGTGGGAATTTTAATAACTGAACAAGGTTAATGATTTATGGGTCTTTACTTTAGTAAAACTTCAATTCATTGATATGGGCTTATTTTCAATAATCCTAACTTCATTAATTGTCTTCGTTCTTTGATACGTTCTTGATCATTCAACCGTAATATTTTAACCGTAACTCGTGCTTCCGCAGACAGGGGCTGAATCCATCCATTCTGTAATTCAAAATGTTCTGTCCAAACGTGTTTCCGGGGATTAAAAAACGGTACAAGTTCTCCTGTGACTGGATCAATTGAACCGATATTTGGTCCTTTGTACCGATTGTATCGTATACAAGATAAGGCAATATTTTCAGGGGTTGAGTGACCACCATGTTGAATCGGGACAATATGGTCCGGTTCATGTTTATGCAGGGACATCGTTTGCGGCAAGAAACAATACTCACAACAATGATAGGCACGTTGCTGTATGAATTGGCGTAATTATTCGGAAATATCACCCGTCAATTATGACTCCTGATGATGTTGTTCAGCGACACGTGTTTTGAGCATGATGACGATGTGTTCTATTTTTTGTAATTCATCCAGTTCTTGCAGTTCGGATTCAGATAATAATCCACTTTCATTTAATGCAAGCAACCGTTGAAGCCTTTCTTGGGCTTGATTGGATACGTGAAAGTGAAGCACTTCTTGGGAGGTTGGGTCAGTCGATAAAAACTGAATGACTTCCGTTGCAGTGGCAGACGCTGCCGTTTTACATCCAATCAGACTCAATTCAATAATCGTTGAAAGCCAAGAGCCAAATGGCTGAATCTGTTCTGCCAACTCATCGGAAACCTGCAATGTCAGTTGAGCCATACCCTTCTCCAATGAAATACCACTTCCTTTGTTTTACACGCACTATGTTAATCATATTGAATGTGTTTAAGATTATATCCTTTCAAAATCTTTTGAACAAGCAATTTGTAGAGTAGTTTTTTAGGATATGATATATCTGTGATCTGTACACCAGTTGAACTTTTTGGAAGTGAGTTTGAAAATGGATAATCCAATCATTGCAGAAATTCGAAAACGAAGAATTGAAATGCTGGAAGCCTATAATGGAGACATGGAAGCCTTGATGCGGGATATGATGAAATCGCAGTGGGAGAGCGGCCATAAAGTGGTTTCGTTTCCGTCAAGGAAAACAGAGAAAATTCATAATTCCAGCCAATCTGAAGAATCGTAAATGGCACAAATCATCGGCGAAATCATACAAACCAGCACGCGCGAGATGACCGGCCAGGTCTGGCGCGATCAGCCTATCCCCGCGTTCGGTTCGATGGTGATGGCGAAGCTAGGTTCCTCGCAAAAGGATGCGTATGCGGTGGGCGTCATCCACAACGTGCAAACCATCGGCGCGGATATCAACCGCCTGCCGGTCGCGTTTGAGATTCCTGAAGACGATATCCCGCAAAAGCACCCACAATTGCAAAATCTACTTAAATCCTACTTTCATGCTTATTGGGTCGGCATCTATAAAGAAGCAAAAGAAAAGGGCAAGAGCGTGTTCCGCTTTCAGCCCGGTTTACCGCCTTCGCCGCCGTCCTTACACGCAGGAATTCGGGAAAGCATTGATGATGAGATTCGAATGTTTTTTGAAGAGACGAGTGTATTTCGCCTGGTGTTTGATGCCTCAAAAGGTTCTGAAGAATTGCTGTTGCAAATCACCTTAAGAGCAGCTGAAGCATACGGCAACCGAAGGGATGAAATAGTCCGTTTAGGAAAAGGGTTGTCTGTACTTTACCGGGATGATTACGATACTTTGCGCAGAATGATGATGCGGATAGAGCAAGGATCTTAAAATGAGTAATAACATCCACATCGGTTTAATCACCTCCGGCTCGCTGAGTGAAGGGCTGGAGATGAGGCTGGACCCTGCGCAGTCGATTGAGGATGTGCGCGCGGGCAAGTTTGTGGTGGTGCAGGGAAGCCAGTTTGATTTCTTTTGCATGATTACCGATGTGACGCTGGATGCCTCCAACCTCGCGATTCTGCGCGATCCGCCCGGTCATTCATCCCTGCTGCAAAGTGTATTGGAAGGCGACCATACCTACGCGACGGTCTCATTGCAGCCCATGTTGATGCTGGACCGTAACGCCGATACCTCTGTTAGCCGCGAAGACAGCCTGCGCCCCGTCAAAAGCATCCCGGTGCATTTTTCACAGGTGCGGGATGCCAACGATGAGGACGTGTTTCACGTATTCGGGCAGGAAGACGCCACATCCAAACGCTTCTTTAATCTCGGCAGCCCGCTGGATATGGACAATGTGGAAGTATGCCTTGATCTCGACCGCTTTGTCGAACGCTCGAACGGCATCTTCGGCAAGACCGGCACCGGGAAAACCTTCCTCGCGCGCTTGGTGCTGGCGGGGCTGGTGAAGAACAGCAAAGCGGTGAACCTCATCTTTGATATGCATAGCGAGTATGGTTCACAAACACGGCAAGAATCCGGCTCAGGCAAGGCGACCTTTGTGCAGGGGCTAAAGAACCTCTTCGGCTCGAAGGTGCTGATCTACACCATGGATGCCGAATCGGCGCAGGCGCGCGGGGTGAAGTATGACCGCGAAATTCAAATACCGCTGGCCTCGATTGAGGTGGAAGACATCGCCGGGATGCAGGATGAACTGCGCCTGCACCCCACCGCGGTGGAGACCGCCTACATCCTGCGCAACCGCTTTCAAAGGCATTGGCTGTCTGAACTGCTCAACACCAGCCCGGCTGATCAAAAAAAGTTAGCGGATGAGATTGGAGCGAACAAAGAAAGTTTGGCAGCCCTTTATCGAAAAATGCTGCAAGTGCAGCGGCTGCCGTTTATTGTGGAAAAGGAAGAAAAAGAGATTGAAGGGGTGCAGTCCAACGTGGCGTCAGTGGAGCGGATTATCACCGAACTGCGTGCAGGGAAGCACATTGATCTGGAGTTTGGGCGCGTTTCCAGCATGTTGGCGTATCTGCTGGTGGCGAATTTGGTGACGCGGCGCATCCACGAGCGCTGGGTGAGCGACGCGGAAACCTATATGGCGACGCAAAAGTTGGAAGACAAACCGCCGCAGCTGCTGATTACGATTGAAGAGGCGCATAAGTTCCTCAACCCGGCGGCGGCGCGGCAGACCATCTTCGGTGTCATCGCGCGCGAACTGCGCAAGTATTTTGTTTCGCTGCTGATTGTCGACCAGCGCCCATCGGGGATCGATGACGAAATCCTATCGCAGTTGGGTACCCGGATTACCGCATTGCTGAACGATGAGAAAGACATCCAAGCGGTGTTTACCGGGGTATCGGGAGCGTCTTCTCTCCGGCAGGTATTAGCCAGTTTGGATACCAAACAGCAAGCCCTCATCCTCGGTCACGCCACCCCCATGCCGGTGGTGGTCAAAACCCGCAACTACGACGAGGATTTCTACCAAGCCATGGGCCACGAATCCGAAGCCCAACGCCGCGATAACACAAAGAAGATGGTCGATTTGTT
>CAYVAZ010000111.1:13162-14745 GCA_964449065.1 uncultured bacterium | reverse complement strand
ACCACGCCGAAATGCGCGCGGCGGTAATGCAATAAGCTGCGCCATAAGAGTGTCCAACGGTTCATGTTGCAGTCTCCAACGGATGCAGGTTGCGCCGGCGCAGTTCCATCACCTGATTGAGTTTTGCCGCGAGTTCGCGGTCATGGGTTACCACTACAAGCGTGACGTTTTCTTCGCGGTTGAGTTCGGAGAGCAGTTCCATTAATTGTACCGCGTTTTCCTGATCCAACGCGCCGGTGGGTTCGTCGGCAAGGATCAATACCGGCTCATTGATGAGGGAGCGGACGACAGCAACCCGTTGGCGCTCTCCGCCCGAAAGCTGCCCCGGCCGGTGGCTGGTGCGTTCTTTCAGACCCACGCGCTCCAGCAAATGCTCTGCGCGCGACACCGCGTCGCTAGGGGCCTTACCGCCGCCTTTGACGAGTGACGGCAGCAGTACATTCTCCAACACCGTGCACTGCGGCAGCAAATGATGGGATTGAAAGATGAACCCGATCTTGCGGTTGCGGATACGGGACAGTTTTACTTCATTTTCATACGGCAGGGATTCGCCTTCCAAAATGACCTCGCCGAACGAAGGTTTATCCAGCGTGCCCATGATGTTGAGCAGGGTGCTTTTACCCGAGCCGGACGGCCCGATGATGGAGAGCGAATCTCCGGCATC
Organism: uncultured bacterium; assembly: GCA_964449065.1. GTDB lineage: Bacteria > Hinthialibacterota > Hinthialibacteria > Hinthialibacterales > Hinthialibacteraceae > CAYVAZ01. The sequence goes on along the minus strand of CAYVAZ010000111.1, from coordinate 14,081 downwards.
GATGGAAAGGGTGACACCGTTCAGCACGGAAAGCGTCTCGCCCCCCGCCGCGGATTCGTATTCTTTGGAAACGTGTTTGAGTTCAAGAATCGGCATGGCTGCATCCTAATTGAAAGGTATACCTATATGATGAACGAATGATAAATTTATTCAACTATTCGGAAGCCCATGTATGAATTTCCTCATTGGAAAGGGTACCTTTTTATCCACCAATTTTAATTGAGATGGTCTGTCAAAGACACAAAGGGAAAAATCAGTTAAAATACGAACCGATTATAAATTGTCAATACATAATACAATCTTAACAATTCAATAGAATTATTATTGAATAGTATACGATTCAAGTTATATAGAGGAGAATTTTTGAGATTACTCATTCATACTCATTCATATAGCTTTACTTATGTGGATAATATCCATATAATTGTTGATTCAATTAAATACGATGTTATTTAATGTAATGCAATGAATGATAATTAAGTGATTTGAGGTATAAAACATGCAAACGGGTAAATTGGAAAACCAAAAGAAAAAAAGAAGTAAGCGCATTGGCCGTGGTCCCGGTTCTGGTCATGGAAAAACATCAGGGCGGGGACACAATGGACAACGCTCTCGTTCCGGGTTCAAAAGCCGGGCTTGGTTTGAAGGCGGGCAAATGCCTTTGCAGCGCCGTATACCAAAACGCGGGTTTAAGTCTTTAAATCCTAAAAAATATCAAATAGTTAACGTTTCAGATTTAAACAGATTTGATGATGGAGATGTAGTGACTGTAGAAAAGTTGTTGCTTATGAATTTAATCGAATCGATTACTGAACCAGTTAAAGTTCTTGGATATTCCAATCCAAATGAAGAGCGGTTGAATAAAAAATTAACTGTAAAAGTATCTAAAGTTTCCAAATCAGCAGAAGAAACTATCAAG
>CAYVAZ010000111.1:0-13062 GCA_964449065.1 uncultured bacterium | reverse complement strand
AAGATACATCTTCAACCGCTCCAATTGATCAATACTTAATTTCTCCAAGTTTTCTTTTGACATAAGATCATATAGTTCTTTCAGAAGTCGCGAACGGCCAATTGCTTCATCAGAAAAATAGATTTCCCCCTCTTCCTTTCGAAGCGGTTTGATTTGCTCACTATCAACCCATTCGTTCATCACTTGCTCGGATACACCAACTTTATCTGAAAGCTCTTTCAGCGTTAACATAATTCTAACCTCAACCTTATTGTATCATAACATATAAAAAATTTAAGGATTTTGTTGGTACAACATCTTGTATTTCACTTGATGTAATTTATACGATATATTGTAGTACGTCAATATTTTTTTTATTTTTTTTGCCATTATTCATTCCCGACGAAGCGGCAAAAAGTCGAGAAGAGATTTAGCGGAACATTGGACAAATATGAAGAGAATACGTTGGCGCTTCCTATTGATCATTGCGAACGATAATCTTACTCTACTTCTAATCTGACCCAGGAGGAAATTGTGAAAACGAATTCGATTTTGATTGCCAGTGTTTTACTTGCATTTTCCGTCAATCTATTTTTCGCGCGGTTTGATGTATGCAGCAATGAAGAGCGGATTCGCTACTCACTCAAAAATCCCAACGAGCACATTGAAGGCGGCCATTCCAAAGTAGCGGTTGATATTTTGAAACGCATGACACCCGTGGCCATTGAAGAAGCATGGGGAGTTCTACACCATCATCGATATCACTTCCAATTCACTGGAGATCGGATGAATATTTACCGGGACCGTGTTTTGGATGGCCGGCCGGTTACTGTCGCCTTTTTACCCGGGCTTCTAGACCTTCATAAGGCGATCGTCGTACCCGGAAAAATCGACGGCCAATGTGCGGATGAAATCCAAGCCGATTTAGAACACGGAAAAAAAGAAACATTGCAGGGGAGTCACTAAATTAAAATGCCGTTTATCTTTACCCCAACCAAAATCCCGGACGTGATTCTGGTATCTCCGCGGGTCTTTCCTGACTCGCGGGGATACTTTTTAGAAACCTGGAAATATTCCGACTTCAAAGCCAACGGAATCAAGGATGACTTTGTGCAGGAAAACGTATCGTATTCAACGCAAGGCGTTGTGCGGGGGCTGCATTACCAAATTCCACCCTCCGCGCAGGGCAAGTTGGTCAGCTGCATTCAAGGCAGTATTATGGATATTGCCGTTGATATCCGCTTGCGTTCACCCACCTTTAAGGAATGGGTGGCGCAAGAGTTGACCGGCGAAAACCGCGAGATGCTCTACATCCCCCCCGGGTTCGCGCACGGTTTTTATACCCAAAGCGAAACCGCATTGGTCGTTTATAAAGTCACGGCGGAATACGCCCCGGATTTGGAACGCGGCATCATTTGGAACGACCCGGCACTAAACATTGATTGGCAAACACAAGACGCCATACTCTCCGAAAAAGATGCTATCCTACCTCTATTAGAGAACGCTGAATTGTTCGATTAAATTATCGTTCTGTTTCTGGAGAAGATCATGGGCAGAATTGTGGCAACCAATGTCCGAATCAAAAATTTGCTGGATCCAGATAAAACCATTCAAATCGATGCGATGGTCGATACTGGCGCCGCGCACATGGTTTTACCTTCGGCCTGGAAAGAGCGTTTGGGTAAACTCGACTTAATACGTACCGTAGAATGCGAAATCGCAAACCAAGAGAGAATCGAAGCCGAAGTATGCGGCCCGGTTGAAATTCAGTTAGAAGGATTTGATCCAGTATACAGTGAAGTCATATTTATTGATATGAAGCCGCGGAATAATGAATACGAACCACTGGTGGGTTATATCGTGTTGGAACAAAGCCAAGCGGCAGTGGATATGCTTGGTCACCGCTTGATCAATTTGAGAAAAACAGATTTAAAGTAAATCCTTTTGTAAGGATATTTCATGCACATATTAATTGTAGGTTCCAGAGGACAGTTGGGGTGTGATTTGGTGGATGCGTTTAGCGATTGCCAGGTCACTCCCTACACTTCCGAAGATATGGATATCACCGATGAAGCCGCCGTGCAGCAGCAAATCGCCTTTACCGCGCCGGATGTCGTCATCAATTCCGCCGCCTTCACCCGCGTGGATGAATGCGAACGAGAGCATGTCACCGCCTACCGAATCAACGCCATCGGTCCCCGCAACTTGGCCCTGGCCTGCAAAAAGTGGGATGTTCCACTGGTCCACATCAGCACCAATTATGTGTTTGACGGCCACAAACCGGAGCCTTATGTGGAAGAAGACTCTCCCGCACCGCTAAATTCGTATGGCATCTCCAAACTCGCCGGAGAATACTTTGTGCAAAGCGTTTGGCACAAACACTACATCATTCGCGTATCCGGATTGTTCGGCATCAACCCCAGCCGCATGAAAGGCACCAACTTTGTCGAAACCATGATCCGCCTCGGCTCCAAAGGCAACCGCTTACGCATTGTCAGCGATGAATCGTTATCGCCGACTTATACGGTAGATGCGGCCAACGTCATCCATGCATTGGTCAAGACGGATCAATACGGCCTCTACCATCTTTCCAATCAAGGCAGCTGCACTTGGTATGAATTTGCCGAAGAGATATTCCGGCAATGCGGCTTGAATGTGAAAGTCGATCCGGTCACCGCCGCCGAATACGGCGCGCCTGCCCGCCGGCCGTTAAATTCCTGCTTGGAAAACAAACACCTCGCACAAAAAGGCCTTGCCCCCAAACGCACGTGGCAAGACGCGCTGAGCAATTATCTATCCCAGCGCAAACGATTGCAGGAATCATGATTGCAGGAATCGTTAAACCGTTCTTATTGGCCGCGCTGGATTACATCTACCCCCGCGCCTGTGTGTGTTGTTATGCCCCGTTAACCTTTGATGATTCATTCTTATGCCAAAACTGCCATCATGATATTGTCCGCATTCATCCCCCCATCTGCGAAACCTGCGGCTCGCCGGTGCGGGATGAAAACTTAAACCGAAAACGCTGCGGCAACTGCCCCGGCGGTAAAATCTTCTTCGAACAAGTCCGCTCGGAACTCGATTACAACGATGAACGTGTCCACCGCATGATCCATGCGTTTAAGTTTGAATACTTCCACTCCATGGCGGCGGGATTATCCGAATTTTTGTTCCAGGCGTATCAGCGGTATTATGAAAATGAACCCATCGACGGCATGATTTCCGTACCGCTGCACAAACGCAGGCAGCGGCACCGCGAGTTCAACCAATCGCAATTGTTAACCCGGCATCTTGCGGATAAAACCAATATCCCTCAACTCTGTGATGTCGTGATCCGCAACCGCTGGACCCGCCCGCAAGTGCATTTAAAGCCCGAAGAACGGAGCCAAAATGTTCGTGGAGCCTACACCGTTATCCGGCCGGATGCCATCAAAGGCAAAAACCTACTCATCGTCGATGACATCGTCACCACCGGCAGCACGGTTAACGAACTCAGCAAAGAATTGCATGAAAACGGGGCAAAGCGGATGTTGGTGCTATCACTAGCAAGAGCGTATACACAGCATAAAATGTAAAAGCATCGAATATAAATATTGGACTGATTTAAAAACAGGAGAACAACTATGACCTTAAAAAAAATAAAGATGGTCAATTTTACAGCGTTCAATATACAAGATATTACTTTTTCTCCAGGAATAAATGTTCTTATTGGGACAAATGGCACGGGAAAAACCCATCTAATGAAGATTTTATACTCGGCGTGTGATGTTTCAAAATCGAAAATCAATTTTGCTGATAAATTGATCCGTGTTTTCTTGCCTTCTGGTGGAAATTTAGGGAGACTCGTTAAGCGTAAAAAAGGAAGCGAAAAAGGAAGAGTTTTAATATATCGTGAAAATTCAAAACTTATTGTCTCATTTTCAAATCATTCAACAGTAGCAAGTTCAGCTAAATTTTCAGGTAAGATTGATTGGTTAAAGGAACCCATTGAATGTGTTTATATTCCCGTTAAAGAAATGTTATCAAATGCTCCTGGATTTCGATCACTATATTCTCAACGGGAAATACATTTTGAAGAAATTTATTCGGATATTTTAGACAGAGCATACCTGCCTCCTCAACGTGGTCCCATAAATGATCAAAGGAAAGAACTTTTAAAATTACTCCAAAAAGTAATGGATGGAAAAGTAATTATCAAAGATGAGGAATTCTTTCTTCGGAATAAACAGGGGAATTTAGAATTTACTTTACTTGCTGAAGGAATAAGAAAATTAGGATTATTATGGCTCCTTATTCAAAACGGCACTTTATTAAATGGTTCAGTTCTTTTTTGGGATGAACCAGAAACAAATTTAAACCCAAAATTATATGGTACGCTAATGGAAATATTATTGTCTCTTCAAAGAATTGGTGTACAAATATTTATTGCGACTCATGATTATGTAATTCTTAAAGAATTGGATTTACAGATGAAGCAAGGAGACCAAATAAAATTTCATTCTCTATATCGAGATAATGGAGAAATAGTGTGCAATAGTACATCCGATTATTTAAGTATAAGTCCCAATGCGATAGCAGATACATTCTCTGATTTATATGACCGTGAAGTAACACGTAGTTTAGGGGGATTGAAGATATGACGGTTTTGCAAGAAGGTGATATCCAAATTACAGTGCCAAGTAGCATTTCTTATAGAAAATTTGATGGTGAAGAACATGGTTTATCGCATTGCATGAAAGCTGTTGATTTTATCCTTGATCTTAGGGACCGATATATTTTTATTGAAATTAAAGATCCTCAAAATCCAAACAGTAGAAACCAACAAACCCAACAGTTTGTTCAGAGTTTTTCATCCGGGAAAATCGATGACGATTTTAAAGTCAAATATAGAGATTCATTTATTTATGAGTATGCTTCAGGTAGAGCAAGAAAAGACATTTATTATTATGTCCTTATCGCATTCGATAAATTAAAAGAAGACGCATTACTGGCTAGAACTGAAGCGTTGAAGCGAATCATTCCTTTAAAGGGCCCGAATTCGACTGAATGGCAAAGACCATTTATCAAAGACTGCGCCGTTTTTAATATCAGAACATGGAAAGATACCAAAGAGTTAGAGCATTTCCCAATACAGCGAATATCATCATGACCAAACAAAACACTATGATCAAACAAAACACTTTCATCCTCATTATCAGCGGCAACGAAATCCTGTCCGGCAGGCGGCAGGATAAGCACATCGCCTTTCTTACCCGCGAAATGGCGCGCATTGGCATCGAATGCAAACGCGTGATCGTGGTCGGCGATGAAGTGCGGTTTTTTGACGAAGCCATCCGCGCGGCATTGGCGGACACCAACCTCATCTTCACCACCGGAGGCTTAGGCCCCACCACCGATGACCTCACCCGCGATGCCATATCCAACGCGACCGGTATCCCGTTGCGGGAGGACCCGGACGCGCTGCGAATGATCCAAGACCGCTTCAACCGCATGAACCGCGCCATGAAAGACAACAACCGCTTGCAGGCACTCGTCCCTATTCAAGGATCGTTCCTCCAAAACGATAACGGCACCGCGCCCGGGCTCGTGTTTGAAGCAGACGAAAAAACCATCATCGCCCTCCCCGGCCCGCCCCGCGAACTCGAACCGATGTTCTTCGGGCAGGTTTTGCCCTATCTCGATCAACGCCTGCCCAACCGGGTGATCCCAATATTCCAATCCTTCAAATTTTGCGGAATCGGTGAATCCAACATCGATGAAGTCATCCGCAAACAGTTTCATGATGAACCAGGGTTGAATGTCTCTTATCTTGCCGGTTTGGGGATCGTTGAATTACGCTTATCCCTTTACGAAAATTCCGATGAAGCTCATCAGCGGCTGCAAGGTTACAGCCATAAAGTCAAACGCTTATTTCCCGAATACATTTTCAGCACGGATCATCATTCTCTGGAAGAAACGCTGATTGCTTTATTAAAGGACAAGAATCAAACCGTCTCGGTGGCTGAATCGTGCACCGGCGGCATGTTGGGCGAAAAACTCACAGCGGTTCCCGGCTCATCCAGCGTCTTCAAAGGCGGCATCATCGCCTATAGCAATGAGATCAAGCAATTCATGCTGGGTGTGCATGACGACACACTGGAAAAATACGGCGCCGTCAGCCGCGAAACCGCCTACGAAATGGCGTTAGGAATCGTTAACGAGCTGCAAACCGATTGGGGCATCTCCATCACCGGTATTGCCGGGCCGGACGGCGGCACGGAAGAAAAACCGGTCGGTACGGTATGGATCGCCGCGGCCAACCAAAACGGCGAAGTATACCCCTTCTTGGTCAACTGCGCCGGAGACCGCGAAAGCATCCGTCAACGCAGCTGCTATTACGCGTTAGACCAACTACGGCGCCTGCTGCTTGGGTATAAAGTTCATCAATAGACCGTGATTTTGCTTATACCATTTGGTTTTAGTTCTTTCTAAAACCCATACAGCACAAAGTAGACGAAATAAATCAAGGCGGTGATTTGGAAGAGGTAAAGGAGCCAGCGTTTCCAGTCGTAGAGGGGGTTGCTTGAGGATTGATTGTCCATGCCGAACATGTTCATGCTGAAGAGCGAATCGAACTTCTTTTGGTGACGGTGTTTGATTTGACGGATGGCGCCACGGATGTCGCTTTCAATCTCACGGTTTTTCGGATCATCCACCCCCATTTCCAGGCGCGGCACAGTTTCCATCGTGCCAAAGCGGCCCGCGAAGCGCACCACGTTCTTGCGGATTTCGGGATGCTCATCGTTGAGGCCTTTGAGGATATCATACAGATGTTCCGCTAAATCCAATTTTACAAAATAATCAAACGCGGCATCACGGACATAGGCAATGGGATCGGTCAACAGCGGTTTGATGTGATCGGCGACATCATAGCCATACGCGGTTTGGTAAAGCACCACCGCTTCACGCACGGGGGCCGAATCGGAATGAATCAACGATAAAAACGCTTTGGAAATCCGGTCATTGCCGAATTCGCGTAGCGCGTGAATGTTGCGCAGCACCGCTTCTTCGTCGTTGTCGTAAAGTTGCGGCAACAGTTCATCGATGCGGTCTTCCAGCGATTTGATGTCATCCAGGCGCAGGCGGGCGATCATGGTTTCTTCTTTGGCGATAATAATACGCTCAAAGATACAGCGCGCCAGCCCCAGGCAGCGCAGCTTGATAAACTGTTCCCCCAGTTCTAACAACACTTTGTGATCGATGCATTTGTTGCTAAGCATGGTTTCGGACATGCGGCGCGCGGCGGCGGTGTTGCCCAACTTGATGTGCGACAGGATACACCAAAAATAGGCCCCAATGGTTAAAACAGTATCCTGGTTTTCTTCCAACAGGCGTTCGAAAGCATCGATAGCCTGCTCGAAGCAGTTTTGCTCATATAACGCCCTGCCCCACAGGCCTAAACTGACAGGCTGGATTGGCCCAACCAGCGAAGCGCGGTGAAACAGTTTGGAAGATTGACTGTATTCCTGGCTTTCGAAGTAGAGGCGCGCCAAGTGTTCGATGAACAGGCTGCATGTGGGTTCGAGTTCGATGGCTTTTTCGTAGCGTTCTTTGGCTGAGGATAGATTGCCGTGTTCTTGATAGGCAAAACCGAGATTAAAGTGGCAGAGCGCGCAACTTTGGTCGGCATTCACCGCGTGTGTGTAGAATTTTATCGCGTCGTCATAATTGCCTTCGCGAAGGCGTTGTTTGCCTTCTTCGAGCAACTTCTTCACTTCTCGTTTAACCAAAAACGACATGGTTTCGTTCTGTTCAGCGACAAACGATACGGACTCTTGATTGATTGAGCGGCTTGGCAACGCGGTTTTCCTATGGTTCAAGAATGGGAATGGTAGCATTTGTATGACAACATTCTAATTCATCGGCATAATAACGTCAAAGCGTTAATGAAATCTTGTTAAATTTCTATAGGTACATGATATTCTTGAATCGACGGTTTTGCAATGTTTTTCCTGTATATTGTTTGCTCGACCTCTAATTCGCCGCGAAAGCACATTAGATTAGAGATTCTGTTCTGGGGGGATTGTCTTCTCTGACCAATGGGTAAATCCAGTGTAAATCAGTGCCAGGATACACAGATGATATTTGATGTTGCATTTCATCCCCCCCAATGTCATTGATCTAAGGGTATCTATCTGAAAAAGCAAAGCCTTTTCTCTCTCCCCAAGTTGGGGAAAATACCCGAAGGGCAAAAGGGATTGTGACCTCATATTATACAACAGCGGCACATCTAAACTCACCTGCTGAGGCTGCCCTGCTGTGGGGTAACCACAGGGGGGTACCTCTAAAAAAGATGGAATAACTCACTTTACTTTAGGCAACCTGGTATAAGTGCTAAAAATCCGCAACTTGTCTTTCCGTGCCAGCCAATTAAAGTAAAATGTATACAAAATAGAAAGGTTCTCAGTTTGATTTTACGCAAGTTAAATAAAATCAAACGCTTATATAAATTAAAGTTTTATTGGTTAGTTCACAACCATGTCACACTACAAACTACCTGACGCAAGTGCAGCCGTAGAATTTCGTATTTTCAAGAAAATTTGGGGGGGCGTTTGAAAGCATTACTCTTCAATAGTAACGGTGTCCAATTCGTCACCGATGCCCCAGAGCCGCAAGAACGCGACGGCGAAGTGCTCCTAAAAGTGCGAATGGCGGGGATTTGCCGTACGGATTTGGAACTTTCCAAAGGCTATATGGGCTATGAGGGGATTTTAGGGCATGAGTTTGTGGGTGAAATCGCAGGGAACCATCCCAGCCTGCCATTCGGAGCCCGCGTGGTGGGTGAAATCAACGCCGGGTGCAACAAGTGCCCGGAATGCGCGCGCGGGATGCAGCGCCATTGCCTCAACCGCTCGGTGTTGGGTATCCTCAACCGCGACGGCTGTTTTGCCGAACTAACTACCCTCCCCCCGAAAAATATTTTGCCCGTGCCCGGTTCGGTATCGGACCAAGAAGCCGTGTTTACCGAACCGCTGGCGGCGGCGCTGGAAATCTTCGAGCAAATTCGCGTAGAACCGGCGCAGCGTGTCTGCGTCATCGGCGACGGCAAGCTGGGGATGCTGATTGCGATGGCATTTGGGCATAAGCATGATGGTCAAACGCTGCTGGTTGGGCATCATCAGAGCCATTTGGATATTCTAAAAAATCAAATCAATACCGCGCGGGAAGATGAATTGGATTCCAGCGAAAACAAGCAGTGGGATATCATAGTAGAAGCCACCGGAAACACCGGCGGCTTGCAGCGCGCCATGGCCATGGTCAAACCACGCGGCACTATTGTGCTGAAAAGCACGATGGCACATCCGGAAGGGCTGGATCTATCGCCCATTGTGATTGATGAGATTCGTGTTGTGGGGTCACGCTGCGGGCAATTTGCCCCGGCTTTGCGTTTGCTGGAGAAGAAAATCCTGCCTGTGACAGATTTGATAGAAGCGGTTTATTCTTTTGATGAAACGCTTGCCGCATGGGAAACCGCCGCTGCGCGGGGCGCGAAAAAAGTAGTCTTATCCATGGTTGCATAATCGGCTATACTCTGATCCATGTCTATAAGCGCTGTTGTCGGGGCCTGTTGCAATGTGCTCCTACATTGCGATATAAATTCTATGGTTGTTGAAGTGACAATATGGGCAAAGAACGAACCCAAAATACGCGTTCCTCTCTTCCGCCGTTGGATGCCGCCCGTAAAGCGGCCGAAAAGCGCAAGAAGTTGAACAACATCGCGCCAAAGCACACCAAAGCGAACCGCCAAGAGGAATCATCGCGAAGCAAAAGAAAGGGGGCAAACTCCAAACGCAAGCGGTTCCGCTTTTTGCTATGGATGTTTGTGTGTTTGATGGTCATGGGCGGGGCGGTTACCGGCTTGGGCATCGGGATGCTGAACCGCTATGTCAACCGCCTGGATCCAATCACTTTTTTGGAAGACTACAAACCCAACTTACCTTCCCGGATGTATTCGGACGCGCCGGAGAAACAATTGGTCGCCGAGTTCTTTAGCGACGACCTCAACCAAAACCGCGAAAAAGCCACGCTGGAAGAAATGCCGGATCACTTAAAAAACGCCGTCGTTGCGATTGAGGATGTACGCTTTTACGAACACTGCGGTATCAGCCCGCGCGCGTTTATCCGTGCCGCCATTCACGACATCCAAACGTGGTCGCTAGAGCAAGGTGGCAGCACCATCACCATGCAGTTGGTGGAGGATTTGATCAAAAACGATCACTTGACGATCGATCTGCCCGAAATGACACTAAAAAGTTTCCGGCAAAAGATTTGGGAAATATTGATTGCATTGAAAATTGAAAAGCAGTACACCAAAGAAGAAATCCTTGAAATTTATCTTAATCAAGTCTATTTGGGCGGCAATATTTACGGTGTAGCGCGGGCGGCGGATGCTTATTTCGGTAAAGATGTGAAGGATTTGACTTTGAAAGAATGCGCCTTATTCGCCGGGATGCTGCAACGGCCCAACGCTTATTCCCCTTTAAAAAACATCGAAGCGGCGCATACCCGTACTGAAACCGTGCTATATGTTATGTACCGCGAAGGGCTGATTACGGAAGAAGAGCGTCGGCAGGCGGAACAGGAACCGTTTGGACTGGACAGCAAAAGCCAACGGCGCGCGCAGATTAACCTCTACCCCTATTACGCGGAGATGGTGCGGAAAAAGTTTGAAGAAGAAAAAGCCTTTAAAGCCGACGATGGGTATCCCATAGAAATTTATGGCCGGGGCGTGGATATATACACCACTCTTGATACAGAACTGCAAGAGATCGCCGAGAAAGCTTTGCGCACGGGAATCGTCACACACGAGCAAATGCACAGACGTAGCGGTGGAAAGTTTTGGGGCAAACCGGGGCATTACTATCCCAACCGGGATTTCAGAACCCGGCAAACCAAGACTTTAAAAGCGGATGAAGAATATGACGCCCTGATTATTGCGCCTTACGACGCCGCAACCGGGACAGTAAAAGTCAAACTGCCCCGGGTGCCCAACGGAGAGGGGCCGTTTACCGTTTCGATCAATCCCGGTGAAACGTGGATGGATGAGTTTAACGTCTTGCAGCCGGATCATTTCATTCGGGTGGTTTCGGTGGAAGAAGAGAACGGGTTGCGTTTTGTGCACGCCAAAAACGATGATCATGTGCAAGGGGCTATCATCGTCGTGCAGCCTTCTACCGGAAAGGTCTTGGCCTTGGTGGGTGGGTATAACTTTTATGACAGTCAACTGATCCGCGCGACCCAATACAGCCAGCAGCCGGGCAGCGCGTTCAAGCCGTTCTTGTATGCCGCGGCGATGGCGAGAGAGCCCAATCCGTTTACGCCGGCTTCATTAATACACGATATTGAGTACCAATATTCCAGCACGTACAAGCCGGAAAATTATGAGAATGAATACTTTGGGTGGGTGACCCTGCGGCAAGCCTTAACCCATTCGTATAATGCCGCCAGTGTTTGGTTGTTGGACAATCTAAAACCAAGCCGAACGGCCAGTATCCGGTATTTCCATTCGTTTTGCAAACGCCATTTTGATTTAGAATTCACCCGGCACGATATGAATTTAACGGTGGCTTTGGGTTCGGCTGGATTTCCTCCGTGGGATATCGCGCAGGGGTATTCGGTGTTTGCAAATGACGGAACGTTTGTGGAATTGCATGCGGTTCAAAACGTGTATCAGCGCCAAATTGCGGAACATGACGTGCCGAAGTTGCTGTATCAACACAACGAACGGTTTATCCAAGAACGCGGCATCACGCCGGAACTGGCCTATCTAACCACAAACCTACTTCGTTCCGTGGTGGAAAACGGCACCGGACAGCCGGCAAAGGATTTGCCGTTTTATCATGTAGGGAAAACCGGAACCACCGACAATTCGGTACGCGGCTGGTATGTGGGCTATTCGGACGATATTTTGTGTGTTGTGTATTTGGGCTATGACGACCACCGGCAATCGCTGGGTGTCAAAATGACCGGTTCGAAAACCGCCTTGCCGGTCTGGCAGGAATTTATGGGCAATGCGTTTGAGGTCCGCCCCGGCTTGTTCGGCGAAATCTATCCGCCGGACGGAATTGAGTTCGCCAAAGTGCATACGGATACCGGGCTGTTGGCCGAGCGCGATGGGCCGGGGGTAGAACTATTTCCGTTCCAAAAAGGCACATTGCCAAAAGCCGCTTCTCCCGGCAGGGCACACTCTATTCACAAGACAGATCTCCACGCCTACATCTCATCCAATTAACGGCGATTTCAGTTGCAGTCCATGCTTGCCGCTCTTTCCTGTCATGTTAGATGCTAATACCATTTCCAATTCGGATTGTTAATTTGGCGCGACGATAGGCTTCAGCGAAAGAAGAACTAAGCACCTTTCTTACCTGATAATCTGAAAGAACATCGGTATAATATTCTTCACGAATGGTGGGAAGGAGAAACAGTTTGATTGTCGCTTTTTCATTGGAAAGCAAGCGGAGCCGGGTTGCGGAGCTCCTGCACAAAGAACTGGGGCGCCACCACGATAGGGAGCAACCCATCCGCGAATGGAAAGCGATCTATTATTCTCCAAGGATTGAACTGCACCCGGAACGGCTCCTGCATCTTAGAAATTCTTTGCGCTCACATCAAGCGGATATTATCCAAGTCCCGCAGTTACTGGATTCCACAAAAAAAACGCAGTTTGTGTTTGATATGGATTCGACTGTGATCAAGCAAGAGGTGATTGATGAACTGGCAAGGCATTATGGTGTGTACGATGAAATTTCCGCCGTTACCCAAGAAGCAATGGAAGGCCATTTGGATTTTGCGCGGGCTCTGCGTAAGCGGTGTTCTTTATTGAAAGGGCTTTCCGTGAGCGCGTTTGATGCGGTGTATGATTCATTGCAACTGAATGCCGGTGTAGAAGAACTGTTTCAATCGCTGCGGGAACGGGGTGCGGTGACCTGTATCTTCAGCGGCGGGTTCACAAAAATCCTGCACCGCTTTCAAACCGAGCATAACATTACAGAAATCCGGGCGAATCTGCTGGAAGAACAGGACGATGTATTAACGGGGAATGTG
>CAYVAZ010000110.1:609-14806 GCA_964449065.1 uncultured bacterium | reverse complement strand
GTTTGAAGAAAGTTGTGGATACGGATGTTATCTCTCCCATGGATTTTTTGCCCATTGCTCCGGTGCCGTTAGAGACATTGATTGCGGATATGGATGAGCAAATCGCACAGGTTACAGATGCGGATTATCAAGCATTGCTGCAACTGTTCCGGCAGGATGAACAGATGTGGGAAAAATTTACCCTCGCACCTGGAGCGAAACGCTGGCATCATCCCTATATTCATGGATTACTACACCACACCTTAACCGTAGTAAAAGAGTGCGGATACATGGCACAGTTTTACCCGCGCGTCAACCGCGATTTGCTGGTGACCGGAGCCCTATTCCACGATATCGGCAAAACGATCGAGTTTGAGTATCAATTCAGTGTCGATTACAGCACGGCAGGGCGGCTATTAGGGCATGTATTTATCGGCGCGAATTTGGTGGAAAAGTGGATCGACGCGCTGCCTGATTTTCCGGAAGAGAAACGCAACCGCTTGATTCATATCATCTTATCGCATCACGGCGAGACGGAACGTTCTCCAGTGCTGCCGATGACAATGGAAGCGGAACTGCTGCACCACATCGAAAACATGGATGCCCAGTTAACCGCATTCGACAGGGAACTTGGCAAAGCCGATGACGGACAAATGGAATGGTCGCCGTTTGTAAAACTGATCGGCCGGTTTTTGTATAATGGGATACAATCAACAGATAGTCATAACTTGGATGAACCCTTTTAGAGTAGTTGCAAAAAGAATGTCCGTTTTGGGAGGGCGAGGCTCCCGCCGAGCCGGAAGTTCCGTTCATATCAGTAGGAATGTATTTTAGATAAAGATTGGATAAATTTTTTATGAAACAGTACACCAGCCTTAAAGCCATACACAGCGTGTTTTGGCGCCATACATTGCGATACCTTTCTGAACTTATTTTGCAGTCCGCAACTGTTATTCTAATGGGATGGCTTATTCTTCTTTTTGCCGGCGGCATGATGAATCTGAGCGCTGAGAGTGTCAATATATTATTCTTGGCAGCCGCAACCGGTCTCATCTATGTCATTTTCAAGATACTGTTTGATTGGGCCAAGCGTGGCTTTTTCATCCGCACCTTCTTCCACCGTATCGAAGAACATCACCCGGAAATCTCCAACCGGGCTTCACTGTTGGTTTATGCTGAACAAGAGGAATCGGAAGTTGATCGCCTGGGATATTCGAAAGAACTCATCGCCGCTGATGACTCTTGGCTGAATGAATACATGTCCAAACAACTTCGCGAAATTCGAGGCTATCCTTCTGCCGCAACTTTAATATCTCTGTTTTTTATTGTCTTTATCTGGGGAGCCGTCTGTGTGGTCGAGCCGGATTTTGTCTCCATCCAACATAATAAAGTCATCAGTCAATTATGGGAACGCGGAGTGATTGAGCATGGCTTCAAAATCGGTATCCCGTCCTCAGTAACTTTAGCAAGAGGCGATTCCATCACCCTATTAGCGGATTTACCGGAAGAAGAAAAGGTAAATGAAGGCTACATTCACATATCATCCCGCTCGGGATGGCGCACTTACAGCACAGAAGTGAAGAATAATCAGTTACGTTTCGCCATGCCATCGGTACGACAGCCTATTCGTTATTATTTCTCTGTCGAAGAAGTGCTATCTAACCAAGGTCAAGTCATTCCGCTTGACCCACCTGCGGTTCAAGATGCTGAAATCTCCATCGTGCCGCCACAATACACCGGTTTGCCGCAAGAACATTTCACTTCACTGCGCCCGGTTACCGCGCCGGAAGGCAGCCAAGTCACCTTGCGTATGAAAGCAACGTCCGATTTGAAATCCGCCAATTTTCATATTGACAACATGACACACGAATTAGAAGTTCAAAATAATGCGTTTGGAGTTGGCTTTGTTGTAGCAGGGAATCAATCCTTTTTCATTTCGATGACTGATTATAATGATATGACTGGAAACTCACCGGTTTATCCGGTGAATGCTGTGAAGGATGCCACCCCAACTGTTGATATCTTGACTCCTGAACCCAACGCCACTATCCCGGATGAACTCATCCAAACCGTTCAAGTAAAAATTGAAGATGACTACCGGATCGAGCAAGTGCTTTCCCACTTTTGGATCAACGATAATCAAGACGCGCAGCAGCATATCCTTTTATGGAAATACTCACCCGAAGCGGCGGAACAAGCAGGAAGCGCAACGTCTTTCTTCTTAAACTATAAATGGGATCTGGCCCAAAATCCCCTTTTCCCCGGCGATGAGATTACCTATTACGTCGAAGCCTATGACAACGATGCCATTCACGGCAGCAAGGCCGGAAAATCGGATATCCACATCATCCGCTATCCATCCCTGACGGATATTTTGGCGGATATCGAAGAACAGGAAAAAACGCAAATCGAAGAATTGAGCGGTATTGTGGAAGAGCAAAAGAATATCAAAGACGAAATCGATGAAACGGTTGACAAAATCTCGGAAAAAATGGAAGGCCAAGCCTTTGATGAAGAGTCTCCGGAAGGGTTTTGGGAAGAAAAGAAAGAACTGGAAAGCCTGAAAGAACGGCAGCAGCAGTTAAATGAAAAAGCCAAAGAACTCGAAAAGAACTTGCAGCAATTTGAAGAAAATATTACCGAAACGATGCCGGTGGAGGAACAGCAAAAACAGGGCTTTACCATGGAAACGCTTGAAAAAATGGAGCGTGTCCGTGAATTAATGCAGGAAATCATGAATGAAGACAGCCAAAAAATGATGGAAACCATGGAAAACACCATCCAAAAGCTGTCTGAAGATATCAAACCGGAAGACCTCGAAGAAATGCAGTTTTCGGTGGAGGATTTTGAAAAGCAGTTAGATCGTACGCTTTCTCTTTTAGAAAATAATGCCAAAGAACGTCAGTTAGACGGTCTGAAACAAATGGCACAGGAAATGGCACAGCGCCAAGACCATTTGCAGCGTGAAGCCCAGCAAATCTTGGAAGAAGAGCAACTATTGGCCCAGCAAGAAGCGGAACTGAACCAAAAAATTCAAGAAGAACTTGCAAAGCGGGAAGAAGCCATGAACGAGCAGAACACCGGGGAGCAACAGGATGGTTCCCAAGAGGCTGAGCAATCCGAAGAGCAAAATCAGCAGGACGGAGAAAACCAGCAAGGAGAGAATCAAGACGGTGAATCTCAAGAAGGTGAACAACAAAACGGTGAGAATCAGCAAGGTGAAAATCAAGAAGGGCAACAGGAAGGACAACAAAGCCAAGAAGATTCATCTCAATCCTCAGAGAAAAAAGATCAAGAAGACGCTTTAGAACAAGCCAAAAAAGAATTGGAACAACGCCGCAAAGAATTAGAAGACCGGAAGAAACTCTTGGAAGAACGTCAAGAAAAATTAAATGACGATACCGGCAATATGTTTGAAACGATTGAGCAAATGAAAGAAGAAATGCGGGAAAGCAGCCCTGCGGTTTCGAAACAGTTGGAAAACATGCAGCAGCAAGCCCAGCAAAAAGGATTGCGGCAGCAAATGCAGTCAGCCGTACAACAAATGCAGCAGCAAAATCTAAGTCAAGCACAGCAGCATCAACAAAAAGCGGAACAACAACTGCGTGAAATGGCGGAACAAATGCAAAATCAAATGATGCAAATGGGGATGCAAGCCATGCAGTTTGATATGGATGTCATTACCCGCCTAATCGAGCGGGGATTATTCCTCTCGGATAATTTGGAAGGCCTCACCACCGGCAAAAACACAGTGGATTCACAGCGTGCCATTCACCGTGCGCGATCGTACAACAACGAAACCAAACGTATACAAGAAAAATGGGAAGAAATTGCCGCGGTCAATCCCTTCATGAGCCAAACCGTGAATGACTTTCTTGAAAAGAGTCAACGCCAATTGACTGAAGCGATAGCATCAAGCCAAGGGGTCAAATGGGTTGCCTTGCATGAAAGCCGTCAAGCGTTAATCGCGTTAAACGATGCGCTGTATACCATGCTGGAAGATTCACAGGAAATGCAGCAGCAAATGCAGCAACAAATGATGCAGCAAATGCAAAACCAAGATTTCCAACAGCAATTGCAGCAAATGCTTCAGCAACAACAAAGTTTAGGGCAGCAAATGCAGCAGATGCGCCAGATGGGCGAAAAAGGTGAGCAAATGATGGAACGTCTTCGCCAGATGGCCCAGCAACAAGCCATGATTCGCCAAAAAATGCAGGAAATGATGCAGCAATACCGCAATGCCCGCCAAATCCGCAACCAATTGCAAGGCATTTATGAAGATATGAAAGAAGTAGAAGGGATGTTGGAAGAAGGAATCAATAACGAAGAAGTGGCTGAAAAACAAAAGCGTATTGAAACAAGGTTACTAGAAGCCGGGACTTTTCAAGAAAAAGATGAATTTGGGAAAACGCGCAAAGCCGAGACTGCAAAAAGCGGACAAGACGCCAATTCGCCGGAAGATTTACCCGATATGCCGAAGGAAGAACGGGCCTCTCAAGCCGCCGAACGCCCGGATGAAGAAAAAATTCCACAACAATACCGCAACGCAATCAAATCGTACTACATTAAACTCAATGAAAGTTTAACGAATTGATCGGGTAGATTAGTTGATTTTATGAATTCTAACGAATTGAATTTTCATATTTAATGGAGAATATAGTTATAGTCATGATAATACATAGATAAATAAATATCTTATACGAATTTCTTTCATAGATAATGAAAAAAAGTAGTTTGTTAAAATGTAAAATAAATACATTTTAATATAGGGCCAACGTTTCTTTTTCATAGATTGAAAGAAATTCCAGGTATAAATTGGTGATTTATCTGAAAATTCAGTAATTTAAACTACTAATTTTCATACGTTTACGGATTATTTCCGATCACTGGATGTAGAACCAAAAAATAAATAAAAAATATCTTGACGTTCATCCCTGAATTGTATAGACTATAAGAAAACTCACATATAATATTTTTTTTATATTAAAAATACACACATTTTTTGTGAGAAATTTCGGTTTTTGAGTAATGGGATGTTACACATAATCTAGAAATCACTTTGTGGAAGTTATCCAAAGTGCTAAGTGGCGATAGAAGCCGATTTTTATTGTGATGACGTTTTCGGGTTGAATATAATGCCAAGATTACGATCTTGACATTAAACTTAACAAAAAAAGAGAGGAAAGGACGCGGGCATTGCCTCACGTTGTGTTAGATTGGGTAGATGACGTATCGAAGTTAGGAGAAACGTTTACCCCTCTCATTGAGGAAACCAGTGAATGGCGTATTGTCATAAAACACTGGTATACTGAAAAAAAACATCATAAGGCATTAATTCCCGTTACTGTAGTAGAAGAAGGCCATGTACAAAACTTCTACGCCATCATAGCCCGTAATGAACACAAAAATTGCGTTACTCTTCGCTTGGATGCTAACACGGATCCTGTTAAAACACGCGGAGTCAAGCGTTCTTTGGCTTTTTTGGCGGAACACATCCTGGAATCAATGCCGGATATCCGCTTAAAAAATCATAACTTAGAAGGATTTTTTAAGCGATAAAAAAAAGAGCTTGCAATCGTGGCGAATTTTTTTTATCATCAAATGCTGTCAACGAACTGTTTTTATATTGTTTTGTATTAAGTGAATGGATTTAATCAATAATCCTACATACCATCATCAACTGATTTTTTCCATTCAGTTGATTGCGTTTCATTATCCGAGATTCAATCTCTGAAAATGAATCCAACCAAACTGTTGTGGTGAATCTTTGTCGGTATGGTTTTTCACTCCGGTAGGAGTGTGATGGGATTGTTATTCTATGGAAGGTGGTAAGCGGATGGAAACATCAGAAAAACAATCGAAGCAGCTTACGCGCGAGCAGCGTGAAGCGATTGAGAACCATTTGGTTCAGGAGTGGGGCATAGCCCCCGAAACCGCCCGCCGTTTTGTGAACCGTCAACCCGGTTTGACTCTCAACAAAGCGGTGGAATACATGCGGGCCGTCACAAAGCAGTACCGTTTGTTGTACAAACGCACCCACGGTCACAGAATCAGTCCGATTTTGCTGCGCCGTGCAACCGAAATGGCGATGGAGCGCACTGCCCGCCGCCGTCAAGCCTTAACCGAAAGGGATTTGCAATATCTGATGCAGCAGGCGCGCGATGCGACCGATGCGGATATCGCCCGTAAAAATGACCCCGGTTCAGATACCGGACGCACCCGCATCCTCAAACCCTTGCGCGATGCCGTCATGTGTGAAGAAGACGCGGTCACCCGCAACCGGTTATTGGGTATTTCCGAAATCTTCATCGAACAAGGCTATGTGTTGGGAAAACAGCATTTAATTGGCGAATGCATGAAGCAAGCCGATATCTTCCCCAACCGCCGCACTGTTGATGAAACGTTGGAAATTCTACGCACATCCTACGAGGCGCTTGGCTTCGCGAAAGACGATGTCTTTATCGCGTCCGCCTATTTGGATGTTCCTGACGGTAAGGTCAGCACCAAACGGGTTGCTCCTCCAATGCACAAAAGTTCCGTATCATTTGAGTGATTTGTCTTGACGTTTCTACAAAAAAAGCAGGCTGGCTTCGGCCTGCTTTTTTTATGCTACACTCAACTTTATGAAGCAATCCATATTTACGTATATAATTCTTGCGGCTATCTGTCTACTCGGAGCATGGCTGCGGTTCGATGCCATCGGCTGGGGGCTGCCATTCCGCCTGCATCCGGATGAGTGGAAGTATGTACAGGGTGCGGCAAAGGTACATCAAGGCCAGTGGAACCCAAAATACTTCCGCAATCCGCCCGCGTTTACTTATACCGGCGCGCTGTTTTATCCCATTTGGGTGCAGGTATCGCCTTCCATTGGTGTTCCGGATTGGTACCCCGCTCCGCAATCTCTCCCAAGTGCAGATAATGTATTGAAAACCTTCCAATATAAGCCCTATATTTTGGTGTTGGGTTCAAGAGTCTTATCTGCCTTGTTTGGTGCCGGCATAATTGCACTCACATTTTGGACAGCCCGGCTGTTAAACTTACGGTCTCAAACCGCGTTGCTGGCCACTGGACTGAACGCGGTATCCTTTGTCAGCGTGCGTGAAAGCCACTTTGCGGTGAATGATGCTTCAATGGCCTTTTGGGTGCTGCTTGTAATGACGGTAGGTTTGTATTCATTAAAAAAGCAATCCATCCGCTGGCTTTTCGGTGCTGCCGCACTCAGCGGAATTGCCACGGCCTTCAAATACAGCGCCTACCCGGCAGTTCTAACGCTGCTATTGTTTCGATTCATTCCCGTTTTTCAAGATAGATGGCTGGAAGGGCGAGGCTCCCGCCGAGCCGGAATCGGGGAACCGTTTTCAAATTATTGGCTGCCTGTTATCCGTGATCTAGCGGCTATCGGATTGATATCAATCGCTGCCTTTCTTGTTATCTGCCCATTCCCGGTTCTTGATCCATCCACATTTTTCGCCGAAATGCAAAAACTCGCCGATGCCGCCGCCGGCGGCTGGCAGGGGCAGGAACAGTTGTGGTCGGGATTTTTGCTCTTTGAATCGCTCTGGCGCAGCGAAGGGGTTTTCTCGCTGATTTTTGCGGCGTTTGGGGCATACTGTTTCATCCGGCAAAAGCGCTGGGAATTTTTCGTGTTCCCCGTTTTATACGCATTGATGCTGATGACCAATCCGCTTTACTTCACCCGCTTTAGCCTGCCGCTCATTCCGTGGATTGCCATCGCGGCCGCCTTTGGGTTTACCTATTTGTTTGCTTTAATCCCCACAGGATGGAAACGGAAGACCCTCGCAACCGCGATCATCTTGTTGATGATTGCTCAACCGCTGCTTTCTTCGCTGCGCGGTAATTATTTGCTTAAACAGGAAGACACCCGCATCCAAAACCTTCGCTGGCTGCTCTCGCAACAGGAAGAGGGTGTCATGGCGGCGGGACAGTTTGCACTGCCGCTGGTTTATTGGGAAACCGCGGAAGAATGGTCAACACCGTATGCGCTGAACATCGACCGTTTGCCATCCAACCAACTCAACCGCTTGCATGAATATCCACTGCGCTGGGCTGCAGTAAGCACATTCGCCGCCTTTCCTGGGCACATAGATGACACCTTTCGCCAGCGCTTGCAGTCCGTCATTCAATTCACCGGCTCTCCCGAACCGGTTGAGGCTTTTACCGTTTTTTACAAACACAGCGACATGAATGATGCCTCGCGTGATATTGTACGCCGTGTAGAGCAGGCGGATGTGGAAGACACCTACAGCCCCACCACGCGGTTATGGCAGCGCAAACGCCCCGGGCCGGAGATCCTTATTTTTCCCGTGAAATCGCAATAAATTTTTGCTTATAATGTAGATTCATCTTCGTTTGTTTTGAGGTAATTCCCTTGACATTCAATCGAAGTAATCATGGTGAGCCGTGTTGATTTTAGAGCAATTCAGGTTTGCGTAGAGGTGTAACGTATACGCTCATGTACTGGTTGGAAGCCAGTGCTACCCGACTATTCAACTCTGAAACGCGCTAAACAATCCAAATTGGAAATGGTAATACTGGCACAAGTCATTTAACACCGATTTTCAAACGTAGAATTAAGCCAAGTCCATTCACCATTCATCATATGTGGGTAGACCTTCGAACGGTATACAACTAAAGATTGCATAATACATCTTGCTATTCTCCTGAAATCAAGATAGTTTGGTAGTATATGCCAATGGGGAGACGATTGAATGAATCACAATACACTTAACCGCCGTTTGTTTTTGCTGGGCAGCACCTCATCGCTAATCACCGCAGGATGCGCGACCGCGCAAGAGAAGTACCGCGTCCGCCGTACCTCGCAAGCCAAAGCAGGCTATCAATCGCCGAACGAGCAACTCAACATCGCCGCGATCGGTGTGGGCGGCAAAGGGCACAGCGACGTCACCCAATGCAGCCATGAAAACATCGTGGCGCTTTGCGATGTCGATTTCAATCATGCCGCCAGACTCTTCCAACGTTTTCCCAACGTGCCGAAGTTTAAAGACTACCGTAAAATGCTCGATCAGATGAAAGAAATCGAAGCGGTGATTATCGCCACGCCGGATCATCTTCACGCGCCACCGGCGATGATGGCCATGGCGATGGGCAAACATGTGTATGTGCAAAAACCCCTTACCCACACCGTGCATGAGGCGCGGCAGATGCGGCTGGCTGCCAACTACTACGGCGTCGCCACTCAAATGGGCAACAACGGCGCCGCATCCAGTTTTCAGCGCGAGTTGATCGAAATCTACCAAGACGGCATTGTAGGCCAGGTGAACGAAGTCCATTCGTGGACCGACCGTCCCACCGGATGGTGGCCGCAAGGGGTTGATCATTATCTGCCCAAACAGCCCGTCCCCAATTATCTCAATTGGGACCTGTGGCAAGGCCCTGCCCCGCAGCGTCCTTATAACGAAGGCTATTGCCCCTTTAAATGGCGCGGCTGGTGGGATTACGGCACCGGCGCGCTGGGCGATATCGCCTGCCACAACCTCAGCCCCGTCAAAAAGGCGCTGCAATTAGGCTTCCCCGAATCGGTGGAATGCGTGCACATCAAAGGCGCGAACGATTTCACCTATCCGCTCGAATCGATAATCCGTTTCCGCTTCCCGCAGCGCGGCGAACTGGCGCCCGTCGATCTCTATTGGTATGACGGCAAACTTAAACCCAAAATGCCCTTCGGTTGGGATGACCCGCACGATCAATTTATCGAAGAACGAAACGGCAACATGCTGGTGGGAGAAAGCGGCCTGATCATCATGAAACGCCAGGCGGATGTCAACATCGTGGTGAAGGATCAAAAGATTCTGGAAGACTATGAAGCGCCGAAGTTCGTGCCGAGGCTGCCCAGCATCCCCAGCCCGCGCAATCCCGAACAGGAGCACGAGGACCAGATGCACAAGATCGATTGGATCCGCGCGTGCAAGACCGGCTGGAAGGCGGGTTCGGATTTCGGCCACGCGGGGGTGCTGACGGAGTTTGTGCTGCTGGGAAACATCGCGCTGCGTTACCCGCACCAAAAGCTGATGTGGGACGGCGAGAACATGCGCTTTACCAACCACCGCGAAGCCAACCAATGGGTTAAGAAAGAATACCCCCGCGGATGGGAATTGGCGTAAGCGCGGTATTGATATTGCGGTACAGTGTCTGACCGGTAAAATTGGAAGGGCGAGGCATCCGCCAAGCCGAAAGTGCGGTATGTTTTAATGAGGTCATAAAGTATTTCGTTTCAATAGTTAGGCAAAAAAATGAATGTCGATATAAAAGAGGCGCAAAACAATCTATCATCATTGATTGATCAAGCGGCTGCGGGTGAAGAAGTGATCATCACTAAAGACGATCATGAGTATCAAATTGTGCCCAAATCATCTCCCAGTAAACGAAAACCCTACCCTTTTGGATGTATGCCGGAGATTCAAATCGCGGATGATTTTGATGAATTCGGCCCGGAACTGCAAGACATGTTTGGGATGAAACTCCAAGTATTCAGCTGAACTAACTCCCAAAAAACGTGTCATAGATGCGGCGGATGGTTTGGGTATGGCTGCCGATCCACTCTTTAAATTCATCGGGTGTGTAGCGGTCTCTCTCCGTCTTTAACGCGAAGCGGCGGGTGAGGCGTTCCAGTTCTTTTTCATCGGTGGGCAGTGAATCGATGGATGTGTTGTTGACGATCCGCATACGGTTCTCGACTTCGCGCAGGGTCATATACGATTGCAGCAGCTGATGCACGTCTGCTTCTGGCAGCAGGTTTTCCTGCTGGGCGGCGCGCAGCACATCCAGCGTGGATGTCAGCCGCATCGATTGATGCCGGTGCCCGTGCTTGAGCACCAGCGCCTGCGCGATGAACTCGACATCGATGATGCCGCCGGGGGCCGCTTTTAAGGTCTCTTTGCTCTTTTCGGTCTCAATGCGTTTGCGCATATCCAGCAGCATCCGCGCTTCTTCCTCATTCATCGCCCGCTGAAAGAGGATTTCTTCCTTCAACTCACACAAGAAGGCTTCCGCTTTTTCATTGCCTACCACCACACGCGCGCGGCTGAGCGCCATTTTTTCCCAAAACTGCGCGTTCTTTTGGTAATACTCACGAAAGCTGGCAAAACTACATGCCAGCGGGGCGCTGTCGCCATGCGGGCGCAGGCGCGCGTCCCCATGATACAAAAAGCCCATCGGCGATTTGTCTTCCAAATATTTGATGTAGTTTGACGCCCAGCGGTGGTAGTATTCGGATGAGGTGATCTCATCGGTCATAATTCGTTCGGGGTAGATGAGGATAATGTCGCAGTCGGATGCGATGTTGAATTCACGCCCTCCCAATTTGCCTAAACCGATGATGACGATGTCATCGGCGTATTGACGGGTGAAGTTGGGGTAACGCCGCGAGAGTTTTTCATGAATGGGCGGCACCGACTGCTGCAAGACAAAATCGGCGACTTCGGTGAGTTCGTGCCCCATTGCTTCGATATCGGTGAGCCGCAGCAAAAAGCGGATGCCGCTTTGGAACATCGCCGCGTTTTGCACCAACAGCAAATGGGTGTGGTGGTCTTCGTTGGGTTTTGCGTTCTGCATCAACTGCAAATGGTTCTGCATATAGTCTTTTGTGACGGTTTGCCGCATGACGCCGTCGCGTCCCAGCGATTCCATCAGCGAGGGGTCACGCAGAATCAGCGTGGTTAAAAAGTGGCTGTTGCTGGTGAGTGAAACCAGCAACTCCAGCAGGGGTGGTGAATCACACAACGATTGAAACAAGGCAGTTTTGGCCCGGAAACTCTCAACGATTTTTTCGAAATTGGAGAGCGCTTTGTCCGCGTCCGGGCTGTTTTCCAAATACTTCAGCAGCCGCGGCAAAAAGGCTTTAAACAAGCGGGTGGTCTTAGGCTGCAAATGCAGGTCTTGTGAGGTTTGCAATGACTTTAAAAAGGTGAATGCCTGCCGGGGATCTTGAAAATCGTAGGTCAACAGCAGCGTTTCGATTTCTTGATTGTACTGATCGTTCTCAACGAGGATTTCTTCGGCATTTTCCCATTCTTCGCGCCGAAAGACTTCGTTGTACATATTACGCACTTGTTCGATGATTTCGTTATACTTTGCCAAATACGCGTCATACGAATCAAAGCCCATACTTTCAGCCAGGCGTGCCTGCGCTTCGGGATTGTCCGGCAGTTCATACACCTGTTGGTTGTGAACCATTTGCATGCGGTGTTCGGTCTGGCGCAAAAACCAGTATGCCTCGGTAAAAAACGCGAATTCTTTCTTGGGCAGCAAATGGCTTTCGTGCATGCGCTGCAGCGATTGCAGCGTGCCGGTTAATTTGATTTCCGGATACTGCCCGCCGTACAGCAGCTGCACCGCCTGTACAAAAAACTCAATTTCGCGGATGCCGCCGTAGCCGTTTTTAAAGTTGCGTTTTTGTGCCGCTTCGTCTCCGATTTCTTTTAGCGATTTCTTGCGCAGTTCATGAATGCCGCCCAACACATCCGCCACTTCGACTTCATCCACATACTTGCGGTACGAGAACGGGGTGAGAATGCTCATGATGTTCTTGCCGGTCTGCGGATCGCCGGCGACAGGGCGGGCTTTCAACAGCGCCTGCCGTTCCCAATTTTGGCCGTAGGTGGGGAAGTAGATTTCAATCGTCATCAGAGGAACCGCCAGCGCGCCGCTGCTGCCTTCCGGGCGGATACGGGTATCAACGCGATACATAAAGCCTTCTTGTGTGGATTTGCTGAGCACATCGCAAATGCGCTGCGCCAATTGAATGAAATATTCCTTATTGCGTACCGTTTCCTGGCCGCCCTCCGTTTGCCCAGTGGCATCATATACAAACATCAAATCGATATCCGAACTGAAGTTGAGCTCTTTCCCCCCGAATTTTCCTAACGCAATGACACACATATACGATTCTTTGCCGGTGTCTTCACAAATTGGAGTGCCGTATTTTTCTTTGACCTGTTTTTCTTCAAGGATGTACACGGCATCGACAACCGATTCGGCAAGATTGGATAATTCTTCGGTAATGGTTTCCAGCGTGGCAAGTTCACAAAGGTCTTTCCAGGCCAGTCGGATCAGTTCCTGCTTATGGAAGCGCCGCAAGGCGGTTTCGGCATCCTCTTGATTCAATACCGTCCCGGCGATTCGCTTCCTCAATTGCTTAACGGTGTTTTTGGTTTGCAGCACGTCCAATTCGAGATACGGCAGAATGTATTCGGGCCGTGCTGCGCATTCCGCCGCAAAGCCGGGTGAGTATTTCACCAGCGTTTCAATGCGGGATTTGGTTTTATCATCCAACGAGTCATATCGAACCTGATGTTTTGAGAACGCTTCAATCAGGGCATTCATTTGTTGTGGATTTACTGAGAGTGTCATAAATACAATACATATCCCCTACTTAGTTGTAAGCGGATATCTTATCACAAAAAGCCCGGGCAGCGGCAGTGATATCGTCCGCGGCAGTGACGGCGGTAACCACAGCGATGCGCCGCGCCCCGTGTTGCAGCACTTCATCCACATTATGCAGTTTAATGCCGCCCATCACGGTAAAAGGGAAATGGGGAATTTCTTTCATGACTTCTTGGATCAGAATTGGAGTGACGGGATCAACCAACGTTTTCTTGGTACCGGTGGCAAAGATGGGCCCGATGTTAAAATAACTGCACCCCGCTTCAACCACTTGCTTTGCCTGTTCGACCGAATGCGACGAGGCCCCGATAATCTTATGCGGGCCTAACACACGCCGGGCTTCCGCTACGGGAAAATCATTCTGCCCCAAATGAACACCATCGGCATCCACCGCAAGCGCCAGTTCAATATGATCGTTGATGATAAAGGTCACATCGTGATTGGCGGTGAGTTCACGCAGGCGGTAAGCCCACGGCAACAGGTCGCGTGAACTCATATCTTTATCGCGCAGTTGAATCGCCCCCGTGCCGCCCTCAATGGCTTTTTCCGCCACTTCAAAAAAATCTCTGCCGTTCGAAAATTCATTGCCTAATACAACATACAACCCGAAATCCAGTTTTTGATATATCCCCCATACTTCCAATGCGTTGACAGTGGGCTTTTCCAGGTCATAGCAGCGGTAGCGCAGTTCTGTAAACGCGGGCACGGCGGCAGGTTCCACCGAGCGCATACATTCTTCCAACGCGCGCAGCGATTCTTGCGCGCGGTGAATGTTGCCGCGCGCGATAGACAGCAC
>CAYVAZ010000110.1:0-599 GCA_964449065.1 uncultured bacterium | reverse complement strand
TTGATACGCGCCGGACGAAAACGTACGCCCCGCGTCTCCAACACTATCGCGGCTTTCCAGCGCATCCGTCTCCATCCCCGGAATCGAGGAGAGCGCCGCCCATAGTTTTCCGCGCAGCTCGCGCCACGAGGCCGCCAGTTTGCCGTCATTGGCAACAAAACGGCACAGGTCGCACACCACACGCAGGCCTTCGCCCGCACGGTTCGCGTTGGCGTCAATCATTCGCAGTAGGGAATGTGCTCGCATTATTCAAAGTCTTTTTGGGGACTGCTGGCGGTGGCGTACAATTTCTTGGGAATGCGTCCCGATAAAAACGCCTGCCGTCCGGCAATCGCGGCATGTTTCATCGCGACCGCCATCCGCAATGGATCTTGCGCGCCCGCGATTCCGGTATTAAGCAAAACCGCTTCACAGCCCAGTTCAAACGCGGCGCTGACATCCGATGCGGTACCCACCCCCGCATCGACAATGATCGGCACACTGGCGCGTTCTAAGATGATGCGGATATTATTTCGGTTGAGTATCCCCTGTCCGGAACCGATGGGGGCACCGGCAGGCATAACCGCGGTGGATCCTTCTTCTTCCAGCCGTTTCGCCAT